>NZ_QFDQ01000136.1 GCF_003270085.1 Streptomyces triticisoli
GTCCGGAGCGGCCCGCGGCCCCGCCGCCACCAGCGCGGCCGCGGTGACGGCGAGCCCGGCTGCCACGGCCCGCCTGCGGTGCCGTACGAACCGGTGCAGCGCGTACCGCCCGCCGCGCACCCGCACCGGCGCGAAGTGCGGCACCTCGCACGTGGCCGGTGCGTCCGTGCCGGACGCACAAGGAGAGGGGGAGAGAGGGAGGGACGAGGGCAGGGGAGCCGGAGAGGGCAGGGACATGTGGACCACCACCAGCGACGTGGGTTTCGGCTTGCGAGGCCTTGCGATGCCTTGCAGTGCCTTGTGATGCCACGATGAGGCATCGCGCCGCCGGTCGCCGGAGCCCGTGTGTTACTCGCGGGTTGTGGACAACTCCCTCACCCGAACGAGGGGTTCCGGCCCGCGGCACGCCGACCCGCGCCCGGTCACGGCAGCACGAACCCCGGATCCATCCCGCCCAGCGCGTTCGCGCACAGGCAGTCCCGTTCCCCGGCGGTGGGCAGCGCGGCCACCGCGTCGAACAGAACGCCCCGCAGCCGTTCCACATTGGCCGCGAACACCCGCAGCACCTCCTCGTGCGAGACGCCCCCACCGCTCTCGGCGCCCGCGTCCAGGTCGGTGACCAGCGCCAGCGAGGCGTAGCAGAGTTCCAGCTCGCGGGCGAGCGCCGCCTCGGGGTGGCCGGTCATGCCCACCACCGACCAGCCCTGCGCCTGGTGCCACAGCGATTCGGCACGGGTGGAGAAGCGCGGCCCCTCCACCACGACGAGGGTGCCGCCGTCCACCGCCTCCCAGTCCCGCCCCCGCGCCGCCTTCAGTGCGACCGCCCGGCCGACGGGGCAGTAGGGGTCGGCCAGGGAGACGTGCACCACGTTCGGCACCGTGCCGTCGGGCAGCGGCAGCCCGTCGAAGTAGGTCTGCTCCCGGGACTTCGTCCGGTCCACGAACTGGTCGGGCACGAGCAGCGTGCCCGGCCCGTACTCGGGGCGCAGCCCGCCCACCGCGCAGGGGCCGAGGACCTGCCGTACGCCCACGGAGCGCAGCGCCCACAGGTTGGCCCGGTAGTTGACGCGGTGCGGTGGGAGGTGGTGGCCGCGGCCGTGCCGGGGCAGGAAGGCGACCCGCCGGCCGGCGACCTCGCCGAGGAAGAGGGGGTCGCTGGGCAGCCCGTACGGGGTGTCCACCTGGAGCTCGGTCACATCGTCGAGGAACGAGTACAAGCCGGAACCGCCGATGACACCGATCTCTGCGTTCGCCATGCCCAGCACACTAGTCGCCCGCGCGCACGCTGAAGACCCCGCCGTCCTACGACGGCGGGGTCCGCGAAAGGAACAGGAATCGTCAGGCGGCGGAGCTGCCCGCCGAGCTCGTCGACGACGAGGACGACGAGGACGACGAGCTCGAGCCGGACGACGAGGAGTCCGACGAGGAGGAGGAGCCGTTCGACGACTTCGACGACGACGCCGGGCTGCTGCTCGACGAGGAGCCGCGGCTGTCGTTGCGGTAGAAGCCGGAGCCCTTGAAGACAATGCCGACCGCGGAGAACACCTTCTTCAGGCGGCCGCCACAGCTGGGGCACTCGGTGAGCGCGTCATCGGTGAACTTCTGCACCGCCTCGAGGCCGTCGCCGCACTCGGTGCACTGGTACTGGTAGGTGGGCACTGTCTTCCTCCTGGCACTCTCACTCGATGAGTGCTAACGACGGTATATGGTGACGCATTCCCGAGGATCAGTCCACTGCGACAGGTGTGCGGTGACCCACGCCACGTGCGACGGCACGGCTGTGCGGCCGGGCCGCGAGCCGTGACCTGAGCGCCACCAGGACGACGAGGGCGAGTACCGTGCCCGCCATCGGGACCAGGAACCCGGCGCCGTCCCACAGCCGGTCCTCCAGCTGCCCGGCGACGGTGACCGCGGCCGCCTGGCCGAGCGCGACCGCGCCCGTCAGCCAGGTGAACGCCTCGGTGCGGGCGCCGGCCGGAACCAGGCTCTCGACCAGGGTGTAGCCGGTGATGAGGGCGGGCGCGATGCACATGCCGACCAGCAGGCCGAGCGCGGCCAGGAGCAGCACCGAGTGCGTGGTCCACAGCGCGGATGCGGCCAGCGCGAGGGCGGTGTAGCCGACGACGAGGCGGTGGTGCGGGGCGGCCTTCCAGACGAGGGCGCCGCAGACGATGCCGGAGAGCATGTTGCCCGCGGCGAACGTCCCGTACAGCACGCCGTTGAGGCCGGGCCGGCCGATCGACTCGGTGAACGCGGCCAGCGAGACCTGCATGCCGCCGAAGACGCACCCGATGCCGAGGAAGGTCACGATCAGCACGCGCACACCGGGGACGCGCAGGGCGGAGGCGTGCTCCACGCGCGCGTGCCGGCCGGTGGTGACGGGCGGCTGGGTGCGCTTCTGCGCGGCGAACAGCAGCCCGCCGACCAGGGTCAGCCCGGCCTCCGTGACCAGCCCGGCGGCCGGGGTGACGGTCGTGCACAGGGCGGTCGCCAGCAGGGGGCCGAGGACGAAGGTCAGCTCGTCGGTGACCGACTCGAAGGCTGCCGCGGTGGTCATCAGCGGCGAGTCGCCCAGCGTCACTCCCCAGCGGGCGCGCACCATGGGCCCGACCTGCGGTACCGAGGCGCCGGTCGGCACGGCCGCCGCGAACAGCGCCCACAGGGGCGCGTGCGCCAGGGCGAGCGCGGTCAGTGTCAGTCCCGCCAGGGCGTGCACCAGGACGCCGGGGAACAGGACGGCGCGCTGCCCGTAGCGGTCGGCGAGCCGCCCGCTGTACGGCGCGAACAGTGCCATGGAGACGCCGGTGGCGGCCGCGACGGCGCCCGCCGCGCCGTAGGAGCCGGTGGTGTGCTGCACCAGCAGGACGATGGAGAGGGTGAGCATCGCGAACGGCTGGCGCGCCGCGAAGCCGGGGAGCAGGAACGTCCAGGCGCCGCGGGTGCGCAGAAGTTGCCCGTATCCCGGGCGGGAGGATGTCGTCGAGGTCCGCGCCGGTTCGGTGGTGGTGACCGTGGATCCCACGGCCCGTGCCTTTCTGCCGCCTGGTGGCGTGGTCCCTGCGTGCGGGCACGCCGAGAGCTGTCCTCTTGCGCGGACTGCGGTAGATACCCGGCGCCCGCTGCGGGGGCGACCCGGCCGCCATACGGTCGCGCCAGCTCTGCGTCAGGCAGAGTTGGTTCGATCAGGGTGCGGCTTCATCGTACAGGGGGCGTACGAATCGCCCTCGGCTCATGCCGTCCCCGCACCGGCCCCGTTCGTGCCCAGCCACCCCGCCAGCTTGCCGCCCCGGCCGACCGCGCGCAGGCGCCGTTCCGCCGCCTCGCGGACGGGGTCGGTGGCGACCACGAGGAGTTCGTCGCCGCGCCGCAGGGTGGTGGTGGGCAGCGGTACGAACGACTGGCCCTCGCGGACGATCAGGGTGACCGCGGATCCGGCGGGCAGCCGCAGCTCGCTGATCTCGACGCCGTGCATCCGGGATCCCTCCGGGATGGCGACGGACAGCAGATGGCCGCGCAGCCGCTCCAGGGGCGCCGACTCGATGCCGAGGTCGGTGGCCTCCTGTCCGGGGCCCAGCCGCAGCTTGCGGGCGAGCCAGGGCAGGGTCGGCCCCTGTACGAGGGTGTAGACGACGACGAGGACGAAGACGATGTTGAAGATGCGGTGGGTGGCGTCGACGCCGTTCACCATGGGGATGGTCGCCAGGATGATGGGCACGGCGCCGCGCAGCCCGGCCCAGGACATCAGGGTCTCCTCCCGCCACGGCACCCGGAACGGCAGCAGACTGGCCATCACGCCCAGCGGGCGCGCGATCACCGTCAGCACCAGGCCGATGACGAGGGCGGGCCAGACGTCGTCGACCAGCTCGTGCGGGGTGACCAGCAGGCCGAGCAGGACGAACATGCCGATCTGGGCGATCCAGCCGAGCCCTTCGGCGAAGCCGCGTGTGGCGGGCCAGTGCGGCAGCTTGGCGTTGCCGAGCACCATCGCCGCGAGGTAGACGGCGAGGAAGCCGCTGCCGTGCGCCAGCGCGCCGAGGGCGTACGCCGCGACCGCGATCGACATCACGGCGATCGGGTAGAGGCCCGAGGCGGGCAGCGCGACGTGCCGCAGGGCCCAGGAGCCGAGCCAGCCCACCGCCAGGCCGATGGCCGCGCCGATGGCCAGCTCCAGGACTATCTCGCCCACCAGTACGTGCCAGTGTTCGACCGGTCCGGCGGTGGAGAAGGCGACGACCAGGATGACCACGGGGGCGTCGTTGAAGCCGGACTCGGCCTCCAGCGTGCCCGTCACGCGCGCGGGCAGCGGGATCTTCCGCAGCACGGAGAAGACGGCGGCCGCGTCCGTGGAGGACACCACCGCGCCGATGATGAGGGCCTGACGCCACTCCAGACCTATGAGGTAGTGGGCGCCGGCCGCCGTGACGCCGACGCTCACCGCGACTCCGAGTACCGCCAGGACGGTGGCGGCCGGGAGCACCGGTTTGATCTCTTTCCACTTCGTGCCGAGTCCGCCCTCGGCGAGGATCACGACCAGGGCCGCATAGCCGATGACCTGGGTCAGCTCGGCATTGGTGAAGTGGATGCCGCCCAGGCCGTCCGAGCCCATGACCATGCCGATCCCCAGGTAGACGAGCAGGCTGGGGAGCCCACTGCGCGAGGAGATCCGGACCGCTGCGACCGCGACGAGCAGGACGAGTGAGCAGGCGAGCAGGAGCTGGTTGAGGTGGTGAACAGTCAGCAGCGGTTCCTTCCGCGAGTTCCCAGGTTACTTCGTTACCTTACCTAAATCTTGACGCGTTCTTGACGCTCTCGATGGTGGAATCGAACGTCCGCCCGTGCCTTGATCTCGACTCCGCGTCAAGTGCGGTCGGGCCCTGCGCCTATGGTTGCTCCAGCACTCCAGTACCGCCTGCCGCTCGCGTTAGGACAGCAAGGACAGCGATGCCCCCCAACACCACCGCCTCAACGGGTGACAAGCCCGGCAAGTCCGGCAGGAAGAAGGGGCGAAAAGCCCGACTGGTCGTGCTCGTCCTGGTGCTGGCACTCGTCGGAGGCGTCGCCTACGGGGGCTACTGGTCCGTCAGCACCGTGCGCGCCTCCTTCCCGCAGACCACGGGCACCCTCACGCTCAAGGGCCTGTCCGGGCCCGTCGACGTCAAGCGGGACGGCCACGGCATCCCGCAGATCTACGCCTCCTCCGCCGAGGACCTGTTCATGGCGCAGGGCTTCGTCCAGGCGCAGGACCGGTTCTACGAGATGGACGTGCGCCGGCACATGACCTCCGGGCGCCTGTCGGAGATGTTCGGCAAGAGCCAGATCAAGAACGACGAGTTCCTGCGCACCCTGGGCTGGGACCGGATCGCCAAACAGGAGTACGACGAGAAGCTGTCGGCCCCCACCAAGAAGTACCTGCAGGCGTACGCCGCGGGAGTCAACGCCTACCTCGAGGGCCGGGAGGCGAAGGACATCTCCCTGGAGTACGCGGCCCTGGGCTTCGCCAACAACTACAGGCCCGGGCAGTGGACCCCCGTGGACTCGATCTCCTGGCTGAAGGCGATGGCCTGGGACCTGCGCGGCAACATGCAGGACGAGACGGACCGCGCCCTGATGACCAGCCGCCTCGGCCCCAAGCAGATCAAGGACCTGTACCCGGAGTACCCGTATGACCGGAACAAGCCGATCGTCACACAGGGCCAGTACAGCGAGCTCACTCAGGCGTTCGAAGTGAGCGGTGCCGCGACCGGCGCCACGGGCACCGGCACTCCGACGGGCGGGTCCGGCACCTCGGCCGGTACGCCGGACACGGGCGGCAACGCGACAGGAACCGGCGCCTCGTCCGGCACGCTGGGCGCGGCCGACACCTCCGCCCTGCAGAGCCAGCTGATGGGCCTGCACGACGTCCTGGACGGCCTTCCGACGGCCGTCGGCGTCAACGGCAACGGCATCGGCTCCAACTCCTGGGTCGTCTCCGGGGAGCACACCATCACCGGCAAGCCGCTGCTCGCCAACGACCCGCACCTGTCGGCCTCGCTGCCCTCGGTCTGGTACCAGATGGGCCTGCACTGCCGCACCGTCTCCAAGGCGTGCCCGTACGACGTCAGCGGCTACACCTTCGCGGGCATGCCCGGCGTGATCATCGGCCACAACCGGGACATCGCCTGGGGCATGACCAACTCCGGCGTGGACGTCACCGACCTGTACCTGGAGAAGCTCAGCGGCGACGGCTACGTGCGCGACGACAAGACGGTGCCGTTCCAGACCCGCAAGGAGGTCATCAAGGTCGCCGGCGGCGCGTCCAAGACGATCGTCGTGCGGACGACCAACAACGGGCCCCTGCTGTCCGACCGCTCCGGCGAACTGGTGACGGCCGGCAAGAAGGCCCAGGTCGACACCGCGGCACCCGACCGCGGCGAGGGCTACGGGATCGCCCTGAAGTGGACGGCGCTGGAGCCGGGCACCACCATGGACGCCGTCTTCGCCATGGACAGGGCGAAGAACTTCGACGACTTCCGCTCGGCCGCCGAGCTGTTCGACGTGCCCTCGCAGAACCTGATCTACGCCGACACCGAGGGCAACATCGGCTACACGCTGCCCGGCCGCATCCCCACGCGCGCGCAGGGCGACGGTTCCGTCCCGGCCCCCGGCTGGGACTCCAAGTACGACTGGACCGGCTACATCAAGCCGGAGGAACTGCCCTACGAGTACAACCCCGAGCGCGGCTACATCGTCACCGCCAACCAGGCCGTCGTCGACGCCAAGAGCTACCCGTACACCCTCACCACGGACTGGGGCTACGGCACCCGCAGCCGGCGCATCACCGACCTGATCCAGCAGAAGATCGACGGCGGCGGCAAGATCTCCACCGACGACATGCGTCAGATGCAGCTGGACAACAGCAGCGCGATCGCCAACCAGCTGGTGCCCAAGCTGCTGAACATCGACATCGACGACAAGGACGTCCGCGAGGCGCAGAAGCTGCTGGAGGGCTGGGACCGCACGCAGGCCGCCGACTCGGCCGCGGCCGCCTACTTCAACGCGGTCTGGCGCAACATCCTCAAGCTGTCCTTCGGCAACAAGCTGCCCAAGGAGCTGCGGGTCAAGGGCCAGTGCCTGTGGGTGGAGCCGGCCGGCAACACCGGCCCGGCCGACGAGGACCGGAGGGTCCGCGAGTGCGGCCTGCGCGACGCCGACCAGGCGCAGCCGGACGGCGGCGACCGCTGGTTCGAGGTGTTCCGCAAGCTCATGGACAGCCCGGACAGCGACTGGTGGAAGACGCCGGCGTCGGGCACCCGGCCCGCGGCCGACAACCGCGACGAGCTGTTCGAGCGCGCCATGATCGATGCCCGCTGGGAGCTGACCGCCAAGCTCGGCAAGGACATCGACACCTGGAGCTGGGGCCGGCTGCACCGCCTGTTCCTGAAGAACCAGACCATGGGCACCGAGGGCCCCGGCTTCCTGCAGTACGTCCTCAACCGCGGCCCGTGGAAGCTGAGCGGCGGCGAGGCCGCGGTCAACGCCGCCGGCTGGAACGCGGCCGGCGGCTACGGAGTGGTGTGGGTGCCGTCGATGCGGATGGTGGTCAACCTCGACGACCTGGACAAGTCCAAGTGGATCAACCTCACCGGCGCCTCCGGGCACGCCTACAGCGCCCACTACACCGACCAGACGGACAAGTGGGTCAAGGGCGAACTGCTGCCGTGGTCCTTCTCGGCGAACGCGGTCGACAAGAACACGACCGACACGCTGGTGCTCAAGCCGTGAGCCGCTGACCGCCGGACGCTGACCGCCGGCCGTTGACGAAGGCCCTCCACGCACGCGTGGAGGGCCTTCGCCGTGCGGCTCGCAGCGGCGGTCAGGTGAAGCGGCGTACCCCCGAAGGGGTCACCACCGCCTGTACCGGCCGGTCGTGGGCCTCCTCGGGGACGCGCTCGACGATCTCCGTGTCGTAGAGCAGGACCACGAGTGCGGGACGCGCGTCCGCCGCCTCCAGGCGGGCCAGGGCACGGTCGTAGGACCCCCCGCCGCGCCCGAGGCGCATCCCGCGCGTGTCGACGGCGAGACCGGGCAGCAGGACGACGTCGGCCTCCGCCACCGCGCCCGGGCCGAGGCGCTCCCCGGTCGGTTCGAACAGCGCCATCCTCCCACCGTGCTGCACGCGCGCGAGGGAGCCCTCCCCGGTGTAGGCACCCCAGTCCAGGTCGTTGTCGGACAGCAGCGCGGGCAGCAGGACGCGTACGCCCCGCGCGTGCAGTGCGTCGAGCAGGGGAAGTGTCCCCGGCTCGGTGCCCACGGAGACGTACGCGGCCACCGTGCGGGCACTCGTCAGCTCGGGAAGTCGCAGGGCGTGTCGCGCGAGCGCGTGTGCCGCCTCCCGCACGTCATCCACGGTCAACGCGTTCCTCACCGCGAGGAATTCTCGTCGCAACGTCCGCTTGGCAGGCTCGGTCCCGCGTCCGGTGTGGCTCACTGGTCCTTCCGTACCCTTCCTTATGCAGGTATCGACACTCATATGGAAGCCAATTAACCGGAGTCGCGGATCACCTGCAAAGGCAATGGATAAGGTTCGGGCATGACTCAGGCACACCCCAGGATCAGCAAGGCTGTCATTCCCGCGGCAGGTCTCGGTACCCGGTTCCTGCCGGCGACCAAGGCCACTCCCAAGGAGATGCTGCCGGTCGTGGACAAGCCGGCGATCCAGTACGTGGTCGAGGAAGCCGTCTCCGCGGGCCTCGACGACGTCCTCATGGTGACCGGCCGCAACAAGCGTCCGCTGGAGGACCACTTCGACCGCAACTACGAGCTGGAGTCCGCCCTGGAGAAGAAGGGCGACGGCGACCGGCTCGCCAAGGTGCGGGAGTCCAGCGACCTCGCGATGATCCACTACGTCCGCCAGGGCGACCCCAAGGGGCTGGGGCACGCGGTGCTCTGCGCGGCCCCGCACATCGGCCAGGAGCCCTTCGCCGTCCTGCTCGGCGACGACCTGATCGACCCGCGTGACCCGCTGCTGCAGCGGATGATCGAGGTCCAGGAGACCTACGGCGGCAGCGTGGTCGCCCTCATGGAGGTCGAGCCCGAGCAGATCCACCTCTACGGCTGCGCGGCCGTGGAGACCACCGAGGACGCCGACGTCGTCCAGGTGACCGGCCTGGTCGAGAAGCCGGACCCGGCGGAGGCACCCTCCAACTACGCGATCATCGGCCGTTACGTCCTCGACCCGCACATCTTCGACGTGCTGAACAAGACCGAGCCCGGCCGCGGCGGCGAGATCCAGCTCACCGACGCGCTGCAACAGCTCGCCCAGGACGAGAGGATCGGCGGCCCGGTGCACGGCGTCGTCTTCAAGGGCCGCCGCTACGACACCGGCGACCGCGGCGACTATCTGCGTGCCATTGTCAGACTCGCGTGCGAACGTGAAGACCTGGGCCCGGACTTCAGGGCCTGGCTTCAGCGGTACGTAGCCGAGGAGATGTAACGACGTTGAGCAGCGCCGAGCCCCGCACCGCCGGCCCGGACCACCTGTGGTCGGTGGACGAGCACCTGGAGGACATCCTCACCACCGTCCGCCCGCTGGAACCCATCGAGCTGCAACTGCTCGACGCCCAGGGCTGCGTCCTGGTCGACGACGTCACGGTGCCGGTCTTCCTGCCGCCGTTCGACAACAGCTCCATGGACGGGTACGCGGTACGGGTCGCGGACCTCTCGGGCGCGAGCGAGGAGTTCCCGGCCGTGCTCGACGTCGTCGGCGACGTCGCGGCGGGCTCGGCCGGACTGCTCCAGGTGGGGCCGGGACAGGCCGCCCGGATCATGACCGGCGCCCCGCTGCCGCCCGGCGCCGAGACGGTCGTCCCAGTGGAGTGGACCGACGGCGGGCTCGGCGAGGGCCCGGTCAGCGGGATGCGTGCCCGCAGCCTCGCCCCCGAGGGCGCCGGCGGGCAGGTACGCGTGTACCGGGCGGCCGAGGCACGCGCGCACGTGCGCGCCAAGGGCAGCGACGTGAAGGCCGGCGAGCGCGCTCTTGCGGCCGGTACGGTCCTCGGGCCGCCGCAGGTCGCCCTGCTGGCCGCGATCGGCCGCGGCACGGTCCGGGTGCGCCCACGCCCGCGCGTGGTGGTGCTCTCCACCGGCAGCGAACTCGTCCAGCCCGACGAACAGCTCGGCGACGGCCAGATCTACGACTCCAACAGCTTCGCCCTGACCGCGGCGGCCCGGGACGCCGGTGCCATCGCCTACCGGGTGGGCGCCGTCGCCGACGACGCCGACACCCTGCGCTCCACCATCGAGGACCAGCTCGTCCGTGCCGACCTGCTGGTCACCACGGGCGGGGTGAGCGTCGGGGCGTACGACGTCGTCAAGGAGGCGCTGTCGCACGTCGGCGACGAGGACGAGCCGGGCGGCGGCGTGGAGTTCCGCAGGCTGGCCATGCAGCCCGGAAAGCCCCAGGGCTTCGGGTCCGTCGGCCCCGACCACATTCCGCTGCTGGCCCTGCCCGGCAACCCGGTGTCGGCGTACGTCTCCTTCGAGCTGTTCGCCCGGCCCGTCATCCGTACCCTGATGGGCCTCCAGGACGTCCACCGGCCGACGGTCCGCGCGACCCTGGCCGCGGACAAGGCGATCGGCTCGCCCAGGGGGCGCAGGCAGTTCCTGCGCGGGAGCTACGCCGACGGCGAGGTCAGGGCCGTCGGTGGCTCCGGTTCCCATCTGATCGCCGCCCTCGCACAGGCCGACGCCCTCATCGTCGTCCCCGAGGACGTCGAGTCCGTCGAGCCCGGCGCCGAGGTCGAGGTGGTCCTGCTCGGCTGAACCCCGGAGGGTGGCGGTAGCGTGTCGCGGTGTCGCGCACAACAGGTCCGCGCGCCGCACCGCGCCGGGCCAGGACCGGGAGCCCCACACGATCATGACTGTGCCCTCTCCGGGGGAGACCCCCGGACCACCAGTGCCGGACCGGCTGACGCACATCGACGACGCGGGCGCCGCCCGTATGGTCGACGTCTCCGGCAAGGACGTGACCGCGCGCACCGCCCGTGCCAGCGGCCGCGTCCTCGTCTCGCCGCGCGTGGTCGAGCTGCTGCGCGGCGAGGGCGTCCCCAAGGGCGACGCGCTCGCCACCGCGCGGATCGCCGGGATCATGGGTGCCAAGCGCACCCCCGACCTGATCCCGCTGTGCCACCCGTTGTCGGTGTCGGGTGTGAAACTGGACTTGTCGGTCGCGGACGACGCCGTGGAGATCCGGGCCACCGTGAGGACGACGGACCGCACGGGCGTCGAGATGGAGGCGCTCACCGCGGTGTCCGTCGCCGCACTCACCGTGATCGACATGGTCAAGGCGGTCGACAAGGGGGCGGTCATCACGGACGTACGGGTGGAGGAGAAGACGGGCGGCAAGTCGGGCGACTGGAGCCGGGCATGACACTGGACGCAACGGCGGGGGGCGCACCGCGCGCACCGTACCGCGCTCTTGTGGTCACCGCGTCCAACCGGGCTGCCGCCGGGGTCTACGAGGACAAGGGCGGTCCGCTGATCGCCGAGGGGCTGGAGCGGTGCGGGTTCGCCGTCGACGGGCCGCGGGTGGTGCCCGACGGGGACCCCGTGGAGGCGGCCCTGCGGGCCGGGGTCGAGGCCGGTTACGACGCCATCGTCACCACCGGCGGCACGGGCATCTCGCCCACCGACCGCACCCCCGAGGCGACCCGCCGGGTGATCGACCACGAGGTGCCGGGGATCGCGGAGGCCATCCGGGCGTTCGGCAGGAAGAAGGTGCCGACCGCGGCGCTCTCCCGGGGCCTGGCCGGCGTGGCCGGGCGGACACTGATCGTCAACCTGCCGGGCTCCACCGGCGGGGTGAAGGACGGACTGGCCGTCCTGGAGCCCCTGTTGGCGCACGCCGTCGACCAGCTGCGCGGCGGTGACCACGCGCGAGACGGGGCCAGTAGTGGGGGTGCGAGCTGAACAGCTCATCCTGGCCCGTCGTGCTGGCGGAGGGCGATGTCGTCCTGCGGCCGATAAAGCTGCGCGACCAGAAGGCCTGGCGCGAGGTGAACCGGCGCAACCGGGACTGGCTCCGGCCCTGGGAGGCGACCATTCCGCCGCCCACGCCCGGCGGACCCCTCACGCACCGGCCGACCTACCGGCAGATGGTGCGCCACCTCAGGTCCGAGGCGCACGCGGGCCGGATGCTGCCGTTCGTCATCGAGTACCAGGGGCGGCTGGTCGGGCAGTTGACGGTCGCCGGGATCACCTGGGGATCGATGTGCTCGGGCCACGTCGGCTACTGGGTGGACGAGGCGGTGGCCGGCCGCGGGGTCATGCCGACGGCGGTGGCACTCGCCGTGGACCACTGTTTCCGCACCGTGGGGCTGCACCGCATCGAGGTCTGCATTCGCCCCGAGAACGGGCCGAGCCGACGGGTGGTGGAGAAACTCGGATTCCGCGAGGAGGGCCTGCGCCCGCGTTATCTCCACATCGACGGGGCCTGGCGCGACCACCTGGTGTTCGCGCTCACGGCGGAAGAGATCCCCGAAGGGCTGCTGAGCCGCTGGCGGAGGGCCAGGGCGCAGCGGGCGCCGAACGGGAATCCCACGTCACCCGGAAATTGAATAAACGTTCGAATTCAGTCGGCGTCCGTTCCTGATCGCATCGGTCGCAAAAAAATTTCGAAATATCAGCCAGATCGTGCGACACACCGGCCCAATTGGCGTATGGCCTCACGCAAACCCCTCTACGGTGTGAGACGTGAGCAGCAGCGGCCTCATCTACGCAGTCATTGTCGGGGCCTGGGCCGCCTACTTGGTGCCGATGTGGCTCCGTAGGCAGGACGAGCTGAACGAGGCCCGTCCGACGGAACGCTTCAGCACCGCCATCCGGCTCCTGTCCGGACGGGCGGGGATGGAGCGCCGGTACGCCAGGGACCTCAGGGCGCGCTCCACCGAGGAGGGGGAGCCCGGCGCCGGGGAGCCGGACGCCGTCACCGACTCGGTGGACGTCCGGGCCTTCGCCGTGCCTCCGACCGGTGCGCGGGAGCGGCAGCGACCGCCGACGCATGACGTGGGGGAGACGGTGAAGGACGAGCGTGCCCCTCGGGACCGGAGCACGGCACCGCCGGCGCCTCCCTCCGCCGACGCGCCCGCACGCAAGGGCGTCTCCGCTGCCGTCCCCGCTGCCGTCCCCGCGGCCCGGCGCGCGCCCGGCGCAGAGGCGGCCGCAGCG
>NZ_QFDQ01000137.1 GCF_003270085.1 Streptomyces triticisoli
CCGGACACCGGCGTGCCCGGCGGCGGCCTGAGGGCCGGCCGCCGCCGCGGGGCCGCCGCCGACGAGGAGGGCGCCGCCGACGACCGCGGCGGAAACGCCCGTGGCCGCGATACGCCGCATCAGCTTCTTCAGCACCCTTTTCGCTCCTTGGAGAGGCATCCGGTCGGTGCGGCCACCCACGTCCCTTTCCTCACACACCCACCGCTCTCAGCACGTCGCCCGGCCCCGCGGTGACGGTCACCCCCGGGCTGATCCGGCCGAGGGTCGCCCGCAGCCAGGCCCGGTCCTCCTCGGCGGCGGGCTCCAGCCGCATCCGCCGGGCGCGCAGCGTCACCATGCGCAGCTCCGTCAGCCGTCCCGTGTCCGCCTCGATGGAGGGCAGGTAGGCGACCCGCAGCTCGTCGCGGTACTCCTCGTGACCGGAGATGCCCTCGTAGTCGTCGATGAAGTCGCCGCAGCCGTAGAGGATCAGCCGGTCGCGGTACACCTCGACGGGACGGGGATGGTGCGAGGAGTGCCCGTGGACGACGTGGACACCGCCGTCGACCAGCGCGCGGGCGAAGCGGATCTGCTCCCGGGGGACGTGATGTCCCCAGTTGGACCCCCAGTGCACGGAGACGACCACGAGGTCTCCGGGACGCCTGACCCGCCGCAGGCGCTCGACGACCTCGCCGGCTGCCGCTGCCGTCGGCTCGGGGACGTACGCGACACCGGCCTGTTCCGCCGTCGCCGCCCAGCTCGGCGGTATGCCGCTGGATGTCATCCCCAGCGCGCACACCAGCACACGGGCGCCGTCCGCGACCGGGCACACCACCGGGGCGTACGCCGCCTCGGCGTTCCGGCCGGCGCCCGCCGCCCGCAGTCCCGCGGCGTCGAGCGAGTCGAGTGTCTCCAGGAGCCCCGCACGGCCGAAGTCGAGCGTGTGGTTGTTGGCCAGGACGCAGACGTCGGGCCGGGCCACCGTGAGGGCGGGCACGTTGGCCGGGTGCATCCGGTAGTGGATCTCCTTGTCCGGTGCGAACGTGTCACCGCGCGTCACGGAGGTCTCCAGATTCACGATCCGTACGTCCGGGGCAGCCGCCGCCAGCACCTCCAGGGCCTCACCCCACGGCCACGCGGGCGGGACCGGAGCGGGGATCGGCCCGTTCGCCGCCTCCGCCAGCTCGACGTAGGCCCGGGCGTCGCGGATCCAGCCCTCCCGCAGGGCGGGGTCGCCGGGGCAGGGGAGGATCTGGTCGACGCCGCGGCCGAGCATCACGTCGCCGCACAGGAACAGCGTCACTACGCCGCCAGGCATATCCCCACCGTAGTGGCCCTACGGCACTCACTCCGCGTGGAACAGCACTCTTGCCGGGCAAAGGGCGCCAGGCCGGTCCGTGCAGTTCACTGGGGAGGAGGGAGGGCAGGCCGAGTCCGCGCCGACGAGACCGATGAGAGAGCGAGGCATGACCATGACCGCGCCCGAGAACGCCCCCCGCCACGCGGTCTCCGCCGTCCTGGACGGGCTCGACGACATCCGGGCCGACCTGGAACGCGTCTACGAGGACCTGCACGCCCACCCGGAGCTCAGCCACCAGGAGCACCGCACGGCGGGCACAGTGGCCGAACGGCTCCGGTCCTGGGGCTACCAGGTCCACGAGGGCGTCGGAGGCACCGGGGTCGTCGGCGTCCTGGCCAACGGCGACGGCCCGGTCGTCCTGCTGCGCGCGGACATGGACGCCCTCCCCGTCAAGGAGGACACAGGTCTGCCGTACGCGAGCACGGCCACCGCCCAGGATCCCTCCGGCACCACCGTGCCGGTCGCGCACGCCTGCGGGCACGACGTGCACGTCACCTGTCTGCTGGGGGCCGCCCGGCTGATGGCGGCCTCTGAGCGGGCGTGGGCCGGCACGCTGATCGCCTTGTTCCAGCCGGGGGAGGAGAAGGGCGACGGTGCGCGCGGCATGGTCGAGGACGGCCTCGCCGGCCTGATCCCGAAACCGGACGTCGCCCTCGCCCAGCACGTACTGCCCCATCGCGCCGGGTACGTCGGCACCCGCGCCGGTTCCTTCCTCTCGGCCGCCGACAGCCTGACCGTCACTCTGCACGGCCGCGGCGCCCACGGCTCCGCGCCGCAGGCCGCCGTCGACCCCGTGGTCATGGCCGCCATGACCGTCGTACGGCTGCAGACGATCGTCTCCCGCGAACTGGCCGCCACCACACCGGCCGTCGTCACCGTGGGCGCCATCAACTCCGGTACGACCGGCAACGTCATCCCGGACACCGCCGAGCTCCAGCTCAACGTGCGTACGTACGACGACGCGACCCGCAAGCGGGTGCTGGACTCGATCCGGCGGATCGTCAGGGCCGAGTGCGAGGCCTCCGGCGCCACCGCCGAGCCCGAGTTCGAGGAGACCAGCCGGTTCCCGCCGACCGTGAACGACGACGGCGTCACCGCACGCGTCACCGAGGCCTTCGCCTCGTACTTCGGGGAGCGCCACGGCACCATCGAACTGCAGAGCGCCAGCGAGGACTTCAGCGACATCCCGCGCGCGCTGGGGACCCCGTTCACGTACTGGGGGATCGGCGGGTCCGACCCCGGCACCTACCGGGCGGCGGCGGAACGCGGCACGGTCGACCAGGACGTCCCGGTCAACCACAGCCCCCGGTTCGCCCCGGTCCGCCGGCCCACGCTGGACACGGGTGTCCAGGCGCTGGTCGTGGCCGCCCTGGAGTACGTGGGCACGGCGAACGTCACGCCGTGAGACGCCCGTCGACCGGCTGGGCGTGTTCCTCGGGGGGCCGTTCCCGTACGCCGCGCCCGCCCGGGCGGTCCATCTCGCGCCATTCCGGCCGCAGCCCGGTCAGGCTCGTGGTGAGGAAGTACGCGGCGCCGCAGGCCAGCAGCACCGGCACCAGCCCGGCGAAGGCCACCGCCGCACCGGCGGTCAGCCCACCGAGCGGGATACCGGCCCAGGCCAGCGAGTTGCCGAGCGCTTTGACCCGGCCCAGCATCCGGCGCGGAATCCGCTCGAAGAGCACCGCTCCCAGCACGGGGTTGATGAAGCCCGCACCGAATCCACCGACCGCGAACACCGCCACCACCGCCCCCATCGGCGCGTCGAGGGCGAGGACCACGAACCTCGGCGCCCCGGCCAGCAGGAACCCGGCGAAGAACACCACCCGCCGCCGCAGCCGGTGCGCGACCACCGCGGCGATCAGGCTCCCGCCGACCGCCGCGGCTCCCATCACACTGCCCAACAGGCCGATCGCAGCCGGTCCGTTGCCGGACTCCCGGGCCCAGACGGGCACGAGCACCGTGGTGAACGCCGCGTCCAGCAGGTTGGTGATGCCGAGCATGACGAAGACGGTGAGCAGCAGCGGCTCGCCGCGCAGGAAGGCGAAGCCCTCGCCGAACCGCCGCCAGTAACCCGGTTCCGCCACCCCGGCCCGCGAGGGGACCTCCTCGGCCGCGTGCCCCATGCCACGGGGCAGCGCGAGTTTGATGATCACCGATCCGAGGGCGAAGCAGCACGCGTTGACGGCGAGTCCTGTCAGGGGACCGAGCAGCGCCACCAGGGATCCGCCGACCGCCAGGCCGACGGTGGAGGCGAGCCGTTCGGTCACCCCGGCCAGACCGGTGGCCCGCTCCAGCGGCACCCGGCCGCGCTCGGCCGCCTCCGGGACCATCACCTCCTTGGCCAGGTCGCCGGGGCCCCGGGCCGCGCCGATCAGTGCGACCAGGGCCAGCAGAAGGGGGAAGGAGAGCAGGTCCAGGGCGTGCAGCAGGGGAACCGCGGCGGCGGCGGTCGCGCTGGCCAGATCGGTGGTCCAGGAAACGGCCCGCGGGCCGATCCGGTCCACCAGCGGTCCGGTGAGCGCCTTGACCACCACGTAGGGAGCCATCTCGAAGAAGGCGACCAGTCCGGTCAGGGTGGCGCTGCCGGTCGTGACGAGGACGAACCAGGGCAGTGCCACGACGGAGATCCGAGTGCCGGTCAGCGACACGGCCATGGCCGCCAGCACCCCGCCCAGCGGCCGTATGGACCTCTTGCCGGGTACGCCGCCGGCCTCCGAGGCGTCGTCGGTCATGACGCCGGGCTCCCGTCCGCTTCCTGAGGACCGGAAGGGAGCGACGACGAAGCGGGCGCATCCAGTTCGGGCAGGATCTGCGTGATCACGGCGACCCGTTCGGCCCCCTCGGGGGCATGTGCCGCCGTCTCCGGCACGTCTCGCCGGTAGCGGGCGATGACTGCCTGCAACTCCCGGCCCAGGGCGACGGTTTCCTCGGGTGTGAGCCGCAGGGCCCAGTCGCTCATGTCGAAGGTGCCCCGCCATGCGCGGGGCATCGTCTGAAGCCCGTTCAATGTCTGCTGCGTGCGCAGGGTGTAGCCGGCGGCGACGGACTGCAGGTAGGCCAGTGCGGTCTCGGGCTCCCGCTCGGCCAGCTCCGGGTCGTTGAACCAGGTCGTCCGGTGCACCGAACGCCACCAGCGCTCCCGCGCGTTGCCGCGCTCCGTGTCCTCCTCGACGAAACCGGCCGCACCGAGCTGGCGCAGGTGGTAGCTGGCCGTACCGGAGTTCACACCCAGCCGCTCCGCGAGGCGGGTGGCCGTCGACGGGCCGTACTTCCGCAGCAGCCCGACCAACTGCACCCGCACCGGATGCGCCAGGGCGCGCAGCCCCTTGGCATCCAGAACAACCGCGTCCGCCTCGCCCTGCGGGCCGTCCTGTCCCGCGTCCGTGTCTGTCATACCACGCACTCTAGACTCCAAACAGTTCTTCGCAAAGACTTCTTCGCAAAGAATTGTTTGGAGTTTGGGTGATCTCGGCCGGCCGGTCTCCCCGCAGCCCGTGCCCGTCGATGCCCCTGGCCCGGCCCACGGGGGCTCCGCCAGGTCGACCCGTCCGGGTGCTACGACCGGGGGACGGCGAGTTCGCGGCCGCGGTAGAAGCCCTCCTCCTCCTCGACGACGTACGGGGCCATGGCCGCACGCCGCTGCTCTTCCTGCTCGGAGCCCCGCCAGGCCTCGCACGCCTCCTGGGAGGCCCAGAACGACACCCCGGTGACCTCCTGTCCGTCGTCGGACCAGTAGGCGTAGGAGCGGAGCAGGCCCTGCGGGTAGGGATCGGGGCGCCACGCACTCTCGAACTCCTCCAGCGTGCCCGGCCGAAGGCGGCGTGTCGTTACCCAGACGAAGTGCTCCTCCATCACAGCCTCCTCCGCAACGCTGGTTCGGCCCGGACCGGCCGGCCCCTCGTGGATCACCGCGGTCCCCAGGCGCTGCCGCGGACCGGGGCCGGGCCGCGCGGAGCCTGTTCGGTACCGCGGTGCCGCCGTGTCAGGCGTGGTCGACCAGTCGGGCGTGGCCCTTCTGCCGTGCGCAGTGGGCGCAGCAGAAGAACTGTCCGTCCGCCTGCAGCCCGTGGCCCAGGATCCGGCAGCTGCAGTTGTCGCAGATCGGAGCCATGCGCTGGGCCGCGCACTCCAGGCTGTCGAAGACGTGCGTCTCTCCGGCGGCCCGCACCTCGAAGGTCATCTCGTAGTCATTGCCGCAGACTTCGCACGTCGCCATGGACCATTCCTCCATCCGCTTCCCTGTCGGCACACCCACGAGCCTGTGCCCGGCCGGTCGGCGGCGCAACTCCGGGGGCGGCGCCGTGCTCCGAACGGTGGAACGGACCGCGAAGGGCCCCGCGGGCAGTGGGGCTCCCGCCGGCCTTACGGGCCGCGCCCGCCGCACCCGCCGATGAACCTAGCGTTTGCTTGGTTGTCTGGTTAGGGTGGTGCTCCGGTGTGCTGGACGGGCATGCGCGCGCCCGTACGAGGGGAGGAGTCCTCGCCCGGCCCGGCGGCCATGGACCCGCCTGCCCGCCGCACCTGCCCTCCCTGCGGCAAGCGCCGGACACGAAGGCGCCCGGCACACCCGCAGCCCGAACCGTGAGAACCGTGAAAGGGGCCTCTCATGCCCGAAGCAGTCATCGTCTCCGCCGTGCGGTCGCCCATCGGACGTGCCTACAAGGGCTCGCTCAAGGAGCTGCGCCCCGACGACCTGGGTGCGGAGATGGTCCGGGCCGCGCTCGCGCAGGTCCCCGGACTCGGCCCGGAGGAGATCGCGGACCTGATGGTGGGCTGTGCCCAGCCGGCCGGTGAGCAGGGCTACAACCTCGGCCGGATGATCGCGTTGCGACTCGGATGGGACAAGGTCCCGGCCACCACCGTCCAGCGGTACTGCTCCTCGTCCCTGCAGACCACCCGTATGGCCTTTCACGCCATCAAGGCCGGCGAGGGCGAGGCGTTCGTGTCGGCCGGGGTCGAGATGGTCTCCCGGTTCGGCAAGGGCAAGGCCGACGGCATGCCCGACACCCGCAACCCGGTGTACGCCCCGGCGGCACGGCGTACCGAGCGCAGGGCCGGGGGCCAGGAGGACACCGAGTGGACCGACCCGCGGCCGGCGGGTGAACTGCCCGACGTCTACATCGGGATGGGCGACACGGCCGAGAACGTGGCCGGGCTCTGCGGAGTGTCCCGGCAGGAACAGGACGAGTTCGCGGTCCGCAGCCAGCAGCTCGCCGAGGCGGCCGACGCGCGCGGCTTCTGGAAGCGGGACATCACACCGGTCACCCTGCCGGACGGCACCGTGGTCGCCTCCGACGACGGCCCGCGCAAGGGGGTGACCCTGGAGAAGGTCTCGGCTCTGCAGCCGGTGTTCCGGGAGGGCGGCACGGTCACCGCGGCGAACTGCTGCCCGCTGAACGACGGGGCGGCCGCGCTGGTCGTCATGAGCGACCGCCGCGCCGCGGAGCTGGGGCTCACGCCGCTGGCGCGGATCGTCTCCACCGGTGTGTCGGCGCTGAGCCCGGAGATCATGGGCCTGGGCCCGGTCGAGGCGAGCCTCCAGGCACTGGACCGGGCCGGTCTCACGGTGGACGACATCGACCTGTTCGAGATCAACGAGGCCTTCGCCGCGCAGGTGATTCCGTCGGTCAGGGAGCTGAAGGCCGACCCGGAGAAGGTCAATGTGAACGGCGGTGCCATCGCCCTCGGTCACCCCTTCGGGATGACCGGAGCCCGGATCGTCACCACACTGATCCACGCGCTGCAGGAGCGGGACGAGCAGTTCGGACTGGCGACCATGTGCGTGGCGGGCGGCCAGGGAATGGCCATGGTCCTGGAGCGCCTCGGCTGAGGGAGCCGGAAGCGGAGGCGCGGCGGCCCGGCCCGGCCGCCGCGCCTCACCCGGCCGGTGCCCTCAGGTCCTTCTTCAGGATCTTGCCGCTGGCGTTCCTCGGGAGCTCGCCGACCACGACGACCTCGCGGGGCACCTTGAAGTTCGCCAGCCTGGTCCGGCAGAAGGCGATGACGTCCTGTGCCGAGGGCTCGGCGCCACGCCGGGGTATGACGTAGGCCCACGGCACCGAACCCATCCGCTCGTCGGGAACCCCCACGACCGCCGACTCGGAGATGTCCGGATGGGCGCTCAGGGTGTTCTCCACCTCCGCGGGGTAGACGTTGAAACCGCCCACGGTGAACATGTCCTTGATGCGATCGGTGATCTTCAGACAGCCGTGCTCGTCGAGACGGCCCACGTCTCCCGTACGCAGCCACCCCTGGGCGTCGATCGCCGCGCGGGTCGCGTCCTCGTCGTCGAAGTAGCCGAGCATCACGGTGTCGCCGCGGAGCAGGATCTCGCCGTCCTGGCCGGCCGGCACGTCGTTCCCGTCCGTGTCGACGACGCGGATCTCGATGCCGGGGACCGCGGGGCCGGTCGTCTCCGCGACGTGTGCCGGATCCTCGCCGGGCCGGGACTGGCTGGCCACCAGACACTCGGTCAGGCCGTAGGCCTGGGCCACGGTCTCGAAGCCCAGCTCGTCGCGCATCCTCTGGAACAGGGACTCGGGAACCATCGCGGACCCGGCGATCGAGAAGCGCAGCGAGCCGAGGTCGTACTCCTTCAGCCGCGGGTGGTCGAGCAGCGAGGTGAAGATCGTGGGCGGTCCGGGGAGCACGGAGATCCGGGCGGAGGCGATCAGCTCCAGGAGCTGGTCCACATCGAACGTGGGCAGTGGGTGGATGGTCGCGCCGGCCGTGAGCGCGGCCACCACGCCCGCCTTGTAACCGAAGCCGTGGAAGAACGGGTTCACGATCGCGTAGTCGTCGGCCGGGCTCAGGTCCGCGCCCCTGGCCCAGGTCCGGCCCACGCCGATCGTCTGGCGGTGGGCGCTCATCACGCCCTTGGGCACGCCCGTGGTGCCCGAGGTGAACAGGATGTCGCAGACGTCGTCCGGAGACACCGCGTCGGCGATCTCGGCCCCTCGTTCGGGGGAGACGTCCTCGGCGCGGGCGAGGAAGTCCGGCCAGGCCAGGTTGTCCGCCGAGGAGTGCGTGGCGGCGATGTCGATCACGGTCGCCAGCTCGGGAAGGCCCGGTACGGGGCCCGTCTCGCCGGGGGCCGCCTCCTCGGCGGCGGCCGCACGCAGCATCGTCCCGTAGTCGTTCCCGAGGAAGCCGCCCGTGAGGACGAGGGCCGAGGCCCGCGACCGCCGCAGGACGACCGCGGCTTCGTGGCCGCGGTAGCGCGTGTTCATCGGGACCACCGAGGCGCCCGCGGACTGGGCGCCCAGCATCGCGTACAGGAACTCGATCCGGTTCGGCGCCCAGACCGCGACGCGGTCCCCGGGGCGGATGCCGATGGCGGTGAAGGCCCGGGCGGTGCGGAAGACGCCGTCGGCCAGCTCCCGGTAACCGGTCACGGTGCCGTTCTCGACGACGGCCGGATGATCGCCGTGCTTCGCGGCCGCGTCCGCGAGGAGCCGGGGTATGGTCTGCGGCGCCGGAGCGGTGCTCACGTGTCTCCTCCTATGGCCACCAAATGCTTGCTTGGTGTCATCGTACGCGGCAACGGACGGCCCTGTCATGGGGGTTCCCGGGCCCACTGGGCGGGGCGCTGTGGCAGAATTAAGCAAATGCTTGTTGGGGGGGAGTTCGCCTCCACCGTCAGGAGGGACCATCACCATGGCAGCAAGGACGACGGCCCGGAACCGCGGCTCCAGGACCACGGGGAACAGCGGCTCCCACCGTCGCGCCCAGCTGCTGGGCATCGCCGCCGAGCTCTTCGCCACACGGGGGTACGCCGAGACGACCGTCCGGGACATCGCCGACGAGGCGGGCATCCTCTCGGGCAGCCTCTACCACCACTTCAGTTCCAAGGAGGCGATGCTCGACGAAATCCTCCGCGGGTTCCTCGAACAGCTTCTTGAGCGCTTCACCGCGATCGAGAAGGAGGGGGAGAGCCCGAAGGGGATCTTCGACGAGTTGATCGCGTACTCCTTCGCCACCATCCACGCCCAGCCGTATGCAGTGGCGCTCTACCAGAACGAGTCGGCCGCGCTCGCCCGGCAGCCGGGCTTCGCCTACGTCGACGAGATCGGGAAGAAGAACGAGGAGCTCTGGCTGCGGGTGCTCAGGGCGGGCCAGAAGTCGGGGGTGTTCCGGACCGACATCGACGTCGAGCTGGCCTATCGCTTCATCCGGGACACCGTCTGGGCCTCCGTGCGGTGGTACCGCCCGGGCGGCAGGTACAAGTCGGAGGCCGTCGCCGAGCAGTACCTCAGCATGCTGTACGGCGGCCTCGTCGTGGGACGGCCGACCGCCTGACCGCCTGTGGCCCGCTCGGCCCCTCCCGACGGAGGGGCCGTCCCGTCGAGGGCGGACGCATCACGACACGGCACTCGCGGGGTCCGCCGCGGCCGGGCCCCGAGCGAGGCCGAGCAGCCGGAACAGCCGCTGCCGGTGCTCGTGCGGCTGCCCGAACAGCTGCGAGGTCGCATGGGCCCGCTTGAACACCATCTGGGCGTCGTGCTCCCAGGTGATCGCGATCCCGCCGTGCAACTGGACCGTCTCCGAGGCCACCTTGTTGAGCGCCTCGGAGCACCACGCCTTCGCGAGCGCCGCCCGGTGGCGGAGGTCCGGCTCCGACCGGGCGGCGGACCAGGCCGCGGCCCAGGAGACCGAACGCGCGGTCTCCACCTCGACCAGCATGTCGGCCATCCGGTGCTTGAGGGCCTGGAAGGAACCGATCGGGCGGCCGAACTGGACCCGCTCCTTGCTGTAGGCGACCGTCATGTCCAGGCCGCGCTGCGCCGTCCCGACCTGCAACGCGGTCACCGCGACCGCGGCGATGTCGTACAGCGTGCCGAGCAGACCGGCGGCGTCCGGTGTCAGAGGAGTGCCGGGGGCGCCGTCGAACTCGATCCTGGCCAGTTGCAGTGTGGTGTCCATGGCCGGTGTGGGAGTGCGCCGGACACCGTCGCCGGCCGGGTCCACCTCGAACAGGCCGACCTGCCCGGCCCCGGTGGAAGCGACGACGAGGAGGACGTCGGCGGCACCGCCGTCGAGGACGAGGGTGGCCGTCCCCGACAGCGTCCAGCCGCCGCTCCGGGTGGCGTGCACGTCGCAGCGGTCGGTGTGCCAGCGGCCGTCCTCGCCGGCCCAGGCGAGGGCGGCCACCACGGTGCCGTCGGCGATCCCGGGCAGCAGCCGCGCACAGGACTCGGCGTGGCCGGACAACAGGACGGCCTGCGCGGCGAGCACACCCGAGCCGAGCAGGGGGCACGGGGTGAGGGCGGCTCCGAGCTGTTCGAGTACGACATGGGTCTCCAGCAGCGAGCAGCCGGCGCCGCCGTACTCCTCGGGAATCGCGAGACCGGCCACCCCGATCTGCTCGCACAGGATCCGCCACAGGTCCTCGTCGTACCCCCGGGCGGTGGTGACCGCCCGGCGCACGGAGCCGCTGTCGCCGCGGCGGGCCAGCAGGTCGCGCACCGTGGCCGACAGTTCGCTCTGCTCCTCACTGAGGGCGAACAGCATCCGGTCATCCCTCCCCGGGGGACTCGTCGGTGAGGGCGGACAGGACCCGGGCGCGGTGGTGGGACGGGGTGCCCCAGGCGCCGACCAGCGCCCGGACCTTGGTGATCCACAGCCCGAGGTCGTACTCCTCGGTGTAGCCGATCGCGCCGTGCACCTGCAGGGCGGTGCGCGAGGCCAGATAGGCCGCGTCGGAGGCCGCCACCTTGGCGGCCGAGACGTCGCGGCCGGCGTCGGGCGAGCGCTCGCCGAGGGACAGCGCAGCGCCGTGGAGCAGGGGACGGGCGAAGTCCAGGGCCACCCGGACATCGGCCAACGCGTGCTTGAGCGCCTGGTATTCGCCGATGGCCCTGCCGAACTGCGTGCGGGACTTGGCGTACTCGACGGACTCCGCGAGCAACCGCTCTCCCGCTCCGAGGAGTTGGGCGCCACAGGCGAGCGCGGCCGCGTCCAGGGCGGATGCGACGGCTGCGGCCCCCGGGGTGCCCAGCGCCTCCGCGGCCCCGACCGCGAAGAGCCGACGGGAGCCGTCGACGGAGCGGCGCAGGTCGCCCGCGGTCGCCCGGCTCAGCCGGCCGTCCGCGAGGAGCAGCGCGTGGTGGGCGATGTCGGCGTCCAGGGCGAAGGGCGTCATGGGGGGAGCGGAGACGGTGACGATCTCCGAGCCCTCGGCGAGCGCCTCCAGCGACGGGCCCCGGGTGTCGCCGAGGGCGGACAGCAGGGCGGGCGCGAGGACGACGGACTCGATGTAGGGGCCGGGGACGAGGTGGTGGCCGAGCCGTTCGAAGGCGACGACGACGTCGATCGGCTCCGCGTCGAGACCACCGGCGGACTCCGGTACGCGCAGGGCGTGGACGCCCATGCCGGCCAGCCGCTGCCACAGCTTCAGGCCGGCTCCGGGCTCGCCGGCGGCCCAGCCGCGGGAGATGCCCGGCACTCCGGCGCCGCCCAGCAGGTCGTCCAGCGCGCGGGCAAAGGCGCGCTGCTCGTCGGTCAGTGCGAACCTCATCGCCCGCTCCTTCTGTTGTCGCCCCTGGGCAGGCCGAGCAGCCGCTCGGCGACGATGTTGCGCTGGATCTCGTTGGTGCCCGCGTAGATCGGACCGGCGAGCGAGAAGAGGTAGCCGCCCATCCACGCACCGTCCAGGACCGCGCCCGGGCCGCGCAGTTCGGACTCCGGGCCGATCAGGTCCAGTGCCGTCTCGTGGAGCGCGATGTCCAGCTCGGACCAGAACAGCTTGTTCACGCTGCCGTCCGCGCCCATCTCGCCCCCGGAGGCCAGCCGGGTGACGGTGCCCCAGGTGTAGAGCCGGTACGCCTGCGCGGCGATCCAGGCGTCGACGACCCGGTCGCGCAGCTGCGGTGCGTCCTGGCCGCGCTCGCGCCACAGGGCGAGCAGCCGGTCGGCCGCGGCGCAGAACCGGCCCGGTGAACGGAGCGAGAGGCCGCGCTCGTTGCCCGCGGTGCTCATCGCGACCCGCCAGCCGTCGCCGGGGGCGCCGAGGACGTCGGCATCGGGGACGAAGACGTCCTCGAAGAAGATCTCGGCGAAGCCGGCGTCCCCGTCGAGCTGCGGGACGGGCCGCACCGTGATGCCGTCGGCGGTCAGCGGGAACAGGAAGTAGGTCAGGCCGCGGTGCCGCTGGGCCTCGGGATCGGTCCGGAACAGCCCGAACCCCCGGTGCGCGAACGGGGCGCGCGAACTCCAGGTCTTCTGGCCGTTCAGCACCCAGCCGCCCCGGGCCTCGTCACGGACGGCGGTGCTGCGGATCGCGGCCAGGTCGCTGCCGGCCTCGGGCTCGGACCAGGCCTGCGCCCAGATCTCCGTACCGTCCGCCATCGCGGGCAGGAACCGCTCCTGCTGCTCCCGGGTGCCGTGCTCGAAGACGATCGGGGCGAGCAGGGAGATGCCGTTCTGGGCGACCCTGGTGGGCGCGCCGCTGCGGTAGTACTCCTCCTCGAAGATCACCCACTCGGTCAGCGAGGCGTCGCGGCCCCCGAACTCCTCGGGCCAGGAGACCACCGACCACCGGCCCTCGGCGAGCCTGGCCTCCCAGGCGCGGTGGGCCGCGAACCCCTCCGCGGTGTCCATGGAGGGCAGCGGCGAGGCGGGGACGTTCTTCCGCAGCCAGTCGCGGGCCTCCTGCCGGAAGGCGGTTTCCTCCCCGGTGAAGTCGAGGTTCATGCGCCACCTCCCGAGGAGGAGGCGGAGTCGCGCATGGAGCGGGCGTCCATGCCGGCGAGGGAGTCGGCGCCCACCTCGGCGTTGTGGGCGTGGGCCGCGTGGTGCAGGCCGAACACCGAGTCCATGCCGGTACGCATCCCCTGCAGGTCCTCGGCCTGGTTGACCGCCTTCTTGGCCAGCGCCAGGCCGAACCGCGGCATCGCGCTGATCCGCTCGGCCAGGGCGAACACCGTGGACTCCAGCTCGGCGCGGGGCACCACGTGGTTGACCATCCCGAGGTCGTGGGCGCGTTGCGCGGTGAACCGGTCCCCGGTGAACAGGAACTCCTTGGCGGCGCGCGGGTTCATCACCCACGGGTGGGCGAAGTACTCGACACCGGGGATGCCCATCCGGACCACGGGGTCGGAGAAGAAGGCGTCGTCGGAGGCGACGATGAAGTCGCACGACCAGGCCAGCATCAGGCCGCCGGCGATGCACGCCCCGTGCACCATCGCGATCATGGGCTTGGGTATCTCCCGCCAGCGGCGGCACATGCCCAGGTAGACCTCGGACTCGCGGGCGAGCCGCTGGTCGACCCCCTGCTTGTCGGTGTGGTCCCACCAGATCACGGCCTTGCGCTCGAAGGTCTGATCGATGTCGCGGCCCGGTGTGCCGATGTCGTGGCCGGCGCAGAAGTGCTTGCCGTTGCCCGCGAGGACGATGACCTTCACCCGGTCGTCGTCGACCGCGCGGGTGAAGGCGGCGTCGAGGGCGTAGGTCATCCGGGAGTTCTGCGCGTTGCGGTACTGCGGGCGGTTCAGGGTCACCACCGCGACCGGTCCGCGGACCTCATAGGTGACCACCTCCTCCTCGGCGGCGGTCGTTTCCTCGGTGGCCATGCCGGCTCCTTACGGTCGTCGCCCCTGCGGCGGGGCCGGTGAGCGGTGGGCGTCCGGGCCGTCCCCGTTTCGGGGCGGCCGGGCTCCGGAACATTCCCAAGCAAGTGCTTGGTGGGGTAGTCTACGTGATGCCGCCGGTCGATGACCAGGGCCGGAAAATCGCCGAGAACCCGGAAGGACGGTTCGTGGACCTGACCTACTCAGCGCAGGACGATGCCTTCCGCGGAGAGGTCCGGGACTGGCTGGAGGACAGCCTCTCGGGCGACTTCGCGGGTCTGCGCGGCCGCGGAGGCCCCGGCCGCGAGCACGAGGCGTACGAGGAGCGGCTCGCCTGGGACCGGCACCTGGCCGCCTCCGGCTGGACCTGCCTCGGATGGCCTCCCGAACACGGCGGCAGGGGGCTCGGCCTGCTGCAGCAGGTGATCTTCCACGAGGAGTACGCCAAGGCCGACGCCCCGGCCCGGGTCAATCACCTCGGTGAGGAACTGCTCGGCCCCACGCTGATCGCCTTCGGCACCCAGGAGCAGCGCGACCGCTTCCTGCCGAGGATCGTCGCCGTGGAGGAACTGTGGTGCCAGGGGTACTCCGAGCCCGGGGCCGGGTCGGACCTGGCCTCGGTGTCGACCCGCGCGCGGCTGGAGGACGACACCTGGGTGATCGACGGCCAGAAGGTCTGGACGTCGCTGGCCCACCTGTCCGACTGGTGCTTCGTCCTGGCCCGCACCGAACCGGGCTCGACCAGACACGCCGGCCTGTCCTACCTCCTGGTGCCGATGGACCAGGACGGTGTCGAGGTCCGTCCGATCGAACAGCTCACCGGGACCTCGGAGTTCAACGAGGTCTTCTTCGACGGCGCCCGGACCGAGGCCTCGCTGGTCGTCGGCGAGCCCGGCGACGGCTGGAAGGTGGCCATGGCCACCCTGGGCTTCGAGCGCGGAGTCTCCACGATCGGGCAGCAGATCGGGTTCGCCCGCGAACTCGACGCCGTCGTCGAACTGGCCCGCCGCAACGGTGCGATCGAGGACCCCGCCATCCAGGACAGGGTCACCCGAGCCCACATGGGGCTCGAGGTGATGCGGCTGAACGCGCTGCGCACCCTGGCCGGCTCCGGCACGGGATCCCAGGGCCCCGAGGCCTCCATCGCCAAGCTGCTGTGGGGCAGTTGGCACCGCGGGCTGGGGGAGCTCGCCATGGAGGTGGCCGGCGGCCCCTCGCTCACGGCCCAGGGACCGCCGTACGACCTCGATCCGTTCCAGCGGCTCTTCCTGTTCAGCCGGGCGGACACCCTCTACGGCGGCTCCAACGAAATCCAGCGCACCATCATCTCCGAGCGTGTGCTCGGCCTGCCCAGGGAGCAGAAGGCGTGAACACCGACAAGGCCCGGCAGCCGGTCCCCGCCTATGTGCCGGGACACAACCTGCTCGACGGGAAGACCGTCGTCGTCACCGCCGCGGCCGGTGCCGGCATCGGGGCCGCGGCGGCGCGCCGCTGCCTGGAGGAGGGAGCCGGGGCCGTCGTCCTCGGCGATGTCCACCAGCGCCGTCTCGGCGAGGCCCGCGACGAGCTCGCCGAGGAGTTCGGCGAGGACCGGGTGGCCGCCGTGGTCTGCGATGTGACCGACGAGGAGCAGGTCACGGCCCTGCTCGACGCCGCCGAACCGTTCGGCGGGGTCGATGTGATGATCAACAACGCCGGGCTCGGCGGAACCGCGTCCGTCCTGGAGATGACCGACGATCAGTGGTCCACGGTCCTCGACATCACCCTCACCGGCACCTTCCGCTGCGTCCGTGCCGCGAGCAACCGGATGGTGCGGGCCGGCCGCAAGGGCGTGATCGTCAACAACGCCTCGGTGATCGGCTGGCGGGCCCAGGAGGGACAGGCGCACTACGCCGCGGCCAAGGCCGGGGTGATGGCGCTGACCCGCTGCGCCGCGCTCGACGTCGCCCGGCACGGGATCCGGGTCAACGCGGTCTCCCCGAGCCTGGCCATGCACCCGTTCCTGGCGAAGGTCACCACCGACGAGCTGCTGGCCGAGCTGGAGGGCAGGGAGGCCTTCGGCCGGGCCGCGGAACCCTGGGAGATCGCGAACGTGATGGTCTTCCTCGCCAGCGACTACTCGTCCTACATGACCGGCGAGGTGGTCTCGGTGAGCAGCCAACACGCCTGACCGCCCCGTCCCACCGCGACCGCGACCGTGCCCCGCGCCGGCCCGTCGCAGCGCCGGAAGACTTCACGCAACGAGGAGACCAACCGTGGCCGAGGCCTACATCATCGATGCCGTACGCACCCCCGTCGGACGGCGTGGCGGCTCCCTGTCCGCGATGCACTCCGCCGACCTGGCGGCCCATGCGATCAAGGCCCTGATGCGGCGTTCGGGGGCGGACCCGGCCGCGGTCGACGACGTGATCCTGGGGTGCTGCGACACGATCGGCTCCCAGGCCGGCGACATCGCGCGCACCGCCTGGCTGGTGGCAGGGCTCCCCGAGCACGTGCCGGGGGTGACCATCGACCGGCAGTGCGGCTCCAGCCAGCAGGCGGTGCACTTCGCCGCCCAGGGCGTGATGTCCGGCACCGCCGACCTCATCGTGGCCGGCGGGGTGCAGAACATGTCCGCGATCCCGATCTCCGCGGCCATGCTGCTGGGCCGGGAGTACGGCTTCAGCACGCCGTTCGCCGAGTCGCCGGGATGGGTGGCACGGTACGGCGACCAGGAGGTCTCGCAGTTCCGCTCGGCCGAGATGATCGCCGAGAAGTGGGGCCTGTCCCGCGAGGAGATGGAGCGGTACGCGTACCGGAGCCACCAGCGGGCCGTCGCCGCGATCGACGCGGGCCGGTTCAGCAACGAGATCGAACCCGTCGGTGCCTTCGACACCGACGAGTGCCCGCGCCGGGACACCTCGCTCGAGAAGATGGCCGCCCTGCGGCCGCTCGCCGAGGACGGCCGGATCACCGCCGCCGTCGCCTCCCAGATCTCCGACGCCGCCTCGGCCGTACTGATCGCCTCCGAGCGGGCGGTCCGGGATCACGGGCTGACCCCGCGGGCCCGGATCCACCACCTCTCGGTGCGCGGCGACGACCCCGTCCGGATGCTGACCGGCCCGATCCCGGCCACGAAGTATGCCCTGGAGAAGGCCGGCATGTCCGTGGACGACATCGACCTGTTCGAGGTCAACGAGGCGTTCGCGTCCGTCGTGCTGGCCTGGGCGAAGGAGACCGGCGCGGATCTGGAGAAGACCAACGTCAACGGGGGCGGCATCGCGCTCGGGCACCCGATCGGCGCCACCGGGACCCGGCTGATGACCACCCTGCTGGGCGAGCTCGAACGCACCGGCGGACGCTACGGGCTGCAGACCATGTGCGAGGGCGGCGGCCAGGCCAACGTCACCATCATCGAACGCCTCTGAGCCCACCGCCCCGGAACACACCGGGCCGGAACACACCGGGCCGGAACACACCGGGCCGGAACACACCGCGCCGGAACACACCGGGCCGGAACACACCGGGCCGGAACACACCGGGCCGGAACACACCGGGCCGGCCGCGGTGGGCCCGCCGCGGCCGGGCGCGCGGCTCACCGGGTTCGCCGGAGCCGGTTCCGGCGAACCCGGGCCCACAGGGCTCCACCGGGATGCCCGCCGACCCGGCGAGTTCCGCGGCCGGCTCGGGGACCCGGCCTCTCCGGGACCTGCCGTCGGCGCGAGGGCCGCCGGTGCCGGAGCACAGGGTTCCGGCGAGGCGACTGCCCGAAGGCCGCCCACCCCGTTTCCGGGTGGGCGGCCTTCATCTTGTGTGCCCGGCACGGGCGGACGGGGCCGCACCGCGTCGTACCGGGAACCGGCCGGGTGCCGTGTGCCGGGACCGCCGAGGGTCCCGGCAC
>NZ_QFDQ01000138.1 GCF_003270085.1 Streptomyces triticisoli
CGCACCGCGACCGGCACACCGCGACCGGCACACCGCGACCGGCACACCGCGACCGGCACACCGCGACCGGCGCGCCCTGCGGTCGGCCGCCGGCGCGTCGGCGGCCTTCGCGCTCGCCCTGCCCCTGTTCCGCCAGAAGCCGGGATGCGGTGCGTCGGGAGCGCCCGGGTCGAGGGAACACGTGGTGGTGGCCATGAACCCACAACTCGGCCCACCTGGGGCACGGCGGCACTCCCGGAGGAACCTTGAGTGGAATAGACTCAAGTTTGTGTACGCTGACTGAGTCAGAGCTGGGAGGCGTGGCTGAACGCTGACGCCAAGGGGCCAGGGAGCCAAGGAGGAGAGAAGCGACCGTGGACGCCGAGCTGACCAACAGGAGCCGGGACGCCATCAACGCGGCCGGCAACCGGGCCGTGCGGGAGGGACACCCCGACCTCACCCCCGCCCATCTGCTCCTCGCGCTGCTCGAGGGACAGGACAACGAGAACATCATCGACCTGCTGGCGGCCGTCGACGCCGACCAGGCGGCCGTCCGCTCCGGCGCCGAGCGCGTGCTCGCGTCCCTGCCCAGCGTGGCCGGGTCCACCGTCGCGCCCCCGCAGCCCAACCGTGAACTGCTCGCCGTGATCGCGGACGCGCAGAGCCGGGCGCGGGACCTCGGCGACGAGTACCTGTCCACCGAGCACCTGCTCATCGGCATCGCCGCGAAGGGCGGCGCGGCCGGCGAGATGCTGACCGGGCAGGGGGCCGGTGCGAAGAAGCTGCAGGACGCTTTTCAGAAGGTGAGGGGAGGGCGCCGGGTGACCACACCCGACCCGGAGGGCCAGTACAAGGCCCTGGAGAAGTTCGGCACGGACCTGACCGCGTCGGCGCGCGAGGGCAGGCTGGACCCGGTCATCGGCCGGGACCACGAGATCCGCCGCGTCGTGCAGGTGCTGTCGCGCCGTACGAAGAACAACCCGGTCCTCATCGGTGAGCCCGGCGTCGGCAAGACCGCCGTCGTCGAGGGGCTCGCCCAGCGGATCGTCAAGGGCGACGTGCCCGAGTCCCTGAAGGACAAGCGGCTGGTCGCCCTCGACCTCGGGGCGATGGTCGCGGGCGCCAAGTACCGCGGCGAGTTCGAGGAGCGGCTGAAGACCGTCCTCGCGGAGATCAAGAACTCCGACGGCCGGATCATCACCTTCATCGACGAGCTGCACACCGTCGTCGGCACGGGCGCCGGCGGCGACTCCGCGATGGACGCCGGCAACATGCTCAAGCCGATGCTGGCCCGCGGCGAGCTGCGCATGGTCGGCGCCACGACGCTGGACGAGTACCGGGAGCGGATCGAGAAGGACCCGGCCCTCGAACGGCGCTTCCAGCAGGTGCTGGTCGCCGAGCCGACCGTCGAGGACTCCATCGCGATCCTGCGCGGACTCAAGGGCCGCTACGAGGCCCACCACAAGGTGCAGATCGCGGACAGCGCGCTGGTGGCCGCCGCGACCCTGTCCGACCGGTACATCACCTCCCGCTTCCTTCCCGACAAGGCGATCGACCTCGTCGACGAGGCCGCCTCCCGGCTGCGCATGGAGATCGACTCCTCGCCGGTCGAGATCGACGAACTCCAGCGTGCCGTCGACCGGTTGCGGATGGAGGAGCTGGCCCTCGACAAGGAGACCGACGCCGCCTCCCGCGAGCGGCTGGAGAAGCTGCGCCGCGACCTCGCCGACAAGGAGGAGGAGCTGCGCGGCCTGACCGCCCGCTGGGAGAAGGAGAAGCAGTCCCTCAACCGGGTCGGTGAGCTGAAGGAGCGGCTGGACGACCTGCGCGGCCAGGCCGAACGTGCCCAGCGCGACGGCGACTTCGACAGCGCCTCCAAGCTGCTGTACGGGGAGATCCCCAGCCTGGAGAAGGAGTTGGAGGCCGCCTCGCAGGCCGAGGAGGAGGCCGCCAGGGACACCATGGTCAAGGAGGAGGTCGGCCCGGACGACATCGCCGACGTGGTCGCCTCCTGGACCGGCATCCCGGCCGGCCGCCTCCTGGAGGGCGAGACGCAGAAGCTGCTGCGCATGGAGGACGAGATCGGCAAGCGGCTGATCGGCCAGACGGAGGCCGTACGGGCCGTCTCCGACGCCGTACGCCGCAGCCGCGCGGGCATCGCGGACCCCGACCGGCCGACGGGCTCGTTCCTCTTCCTCGGCCCGACCGGTGTCGGCAAGACCGAACTGGCCAAGGCGCTCGCCGACTTCCTCTTCGACGACGAGCGGGCCATGGTCCGCATCGACATGTCGGAGTACAGCGAGAAGCACAGCGTGGCCCGGCTGGTCGGCGCCCCGCCCGGCTACGTCGGCTACGAGGAGGGCGGCCAGCTCACGGAGGCGGTCCGCCGCCGCCCGTACAGCGTGATCCTCCTCGACGAGGTGGAGAAGGCCCACCCGGAGGTCTTCGACATCCTCCTGCAGGTGCTGGACGACGGCCGCCTGACGGACGGTCAGGGCCGTACGGTCGACTTCCGCAACACCATCCTGGTGCTGACCTCCAACCTGGGCAGCCAGTACCTGGTCGACCCGCTGACGAGTGAGGAGGAGAAGAAGGAGCAGGTGCTCGAGGTGGTCCGCTCCTCCTTCAAGCCGGAGTTCCTCAACCGCCTGGACGACCTGGTGGTCTTCTCCGCCCTGACCAAGGACGAGCTGAGCCGGATCGCGAAGCTCGCCATCGACCGCCTGGCCAGGCGACTGGCGGAGCGCCGCCTGACCCTGGACGTCACCCCCGACGCCCTGGCCTGGCTCGCCGACGAGGGCATGGACCCGGCCTACGGCGCCCGCCCGCTGCGCCGCCTGGTCCAGACCGCCATCGGCGACCGCCTCGCCAAGGAGATCCTCTCCGGCGAGATCAAGGACGGCGACACGGTCCGCGTCGACCGCTTCGACGAGGGGCTCCTGGTGGGCCCGGCCACCGGGAAGACCCTGTAACGGCGCCCACGCCCCCCTCGCCCACTCGGCCCTCTTCCCCGTGAACGTGGGAGGGGGCCGAGGAGTGCGGGTACCCGGGTGACCGGCTGCCTAGGTGACCGGATCCTGTCAGCCGAGGGCTGACAGGGGCCGCCGGGGCTTGCCACCACCCTCCCCGCATGGGGGAGGATGGCGGGATCCGTACGAAGGGAAAAACACGGTGAGCATCGACCCGTCCTCGATTCCGAACTTCGGGGGCCAGCCCGAGCCGCAGCCCCAAGGACCGGCGGGCCCCGTCGTCCCGGATCAGGACCTCGTGAAGCAGCTCCTGGACCAGATGGAGCTCAAGTACGTCGTCGACGACGAGGGCGACCTCGCGGCGCCGTGGGAGCAGTTCCGTACGTACTTCATGTTCCGCGGGGAGGCCGAGCAGCAGGTCTTCTCGGTGCGGACGTTCTACGACCGGCCCCACAAGATCGACGAGAAGCCCCAGCTGCTGGAGGCCATCGACGACTGGAACCGCAGGACCCTTTGGCCCAAGGTCTACACCCACACCCACGACGACGGCACCGTCCGCCTGATCGGCGAGGCCCAGATGCTGATCGGCATGGGCGTGAGCCTGGAGCACTTCGTCTCCTCGACGGTCAGCTGGGTGCGGGCCGCCATCGAGTTCGACCGCTGGCTCGCCGAGCAGCTCGGCCTCGAGCAGGAGCTCAACGACGGGGAGAAGCCCGAGGACGACGAGGAGTAGTCCCACGGCAGTTCCACGGCGGTGCCCGCCCGCTCACGGGCGGATACGTCCCGTGGACTGACGAGAGCCCGACCAGGGCGCGGGCCACCAGTACCGCGCGCAGGCCGGGCTCTTGCCGTACACGGCATTGCGGCCGGTCAGCCGGCCAGGGTCTTCAGGCGTTCGGCGGCTTCCTGGAGCACCGCCGGCTGTTTGCAGAAGGCGAAGCGGACGAAGGGGGCGCCCTCGGTGCGGTGGTCGTAGAAGACGGCGTTCGGGATGGCGACCACGCCCGCGCGCTTCGGCAGGGAGCGGCAGAAGGCGAAGCCGTCGCTCTCGCCGAGGGGGCGGATGTCGGTGGTGATGAAGTAGGTGCCCGCCGGCCGGAACACCCCGAAGCCCGCCTCGGCCAGGCCTGCTGCCAGTACCTCCCGGCGGGCCCGCATGTCCTCGCGGAAGGCGGCGAAGTACGACTCCGGCAGCGCCAGCGCCTCGGCGACCGCGTACTGGAAGGGGCCCGAGGCCACGTACGTCAGGAACTGCTTGGCCGAGCGCACCGCCGCCACCAGACCGGGTGCCGCCGTGATCCAGCCGACCTTCCAGCCGGTGAACGAGAACGTCTTGCCCGCCGAGCCGATCGTCACCGTGCGCTCGCGCATGCCCGGGAGCGTGGCGAGGGGGATGTGCTCGGCGTCGTCGAAGACCAGGTGCTCGTAGACCTCGTCCGTGACCACCAGCAGGTCCCGCTCGACGGCCAGCTCGGCGATCGCGGTCAGCTCCTCGCGGGTGAGGACCGTACCGGTCGGGTTGTGCGGGGTGTTGATCAGCAGCAGCCGGGTCCGGTCGGTCACCGCGGCGCGCAGTTCGTCGAGGTCGAGGCGGAACGCGGCGCCCCCCTCGACGTGCGGGCGCAGTGTCACCGGTACGCGCGTGCCGCCCGCCATCGCGATGCAGGCCGCGTAGGAGTCGTAGTACGGCTCCAGGGCGATCACCTCGTCGCCCGGCTCGACGAGAGCCAGCAGCGCGGCCGCGATCGCCTCCGTGGCGCCCGCCGTGACCAGCACCTCCGTGTCCGGGTCGTAGGACAGCCCGTAGCGTCGCAGCTGGTGCGCGGCGACGGCCGTGCGCAGCTCGGGGACGCCCGGGCCGGGCGGGTACTGGTTGCCCCGCCCGTCGCGCAGCGCGCGCACGGCCGCCTCGCGGATCTCCTCGGGGCCGTCGGTGTCGGGGAAGCCCTGCCCCAGGTTGATCGACCCGGTCGACGCGGCCAGGGCGGACATCTCGGCGAAGATCGTCGTCCCGAACTCGGCGAGCCGGCGGTTGAGGAGCGGGCGTGCGCTGGAGGTCATGGCGGTCATCCTGCGCCGAAGCTCTGGATTTCCTCAAGTGTGCTTTGACCGGTCCGGCGGCCGGGCATGTCCTGCTCACGCTACGAGCGTGGCGCCCACGGGGGAGTGGAAGGAGGGGGACGCCATGGTCTTCGGCATCGTCCTGACGGTGATCGTGGTGATGTGCGCGGCCGGGGTGGTCACCGCGCGCGGCAGGGCCCACCGCGGCCGGTACGCCAAGGCGCACGGAGGCCGGCGCGCGTGGTCGCTCGGCGGGGGGAGCTCGGGCGGCACCACCAGTTGGCGGGCCGCGTCGGACGGCGGCTGCTCGCCCGGCGGCCCGGGTCACCCGGAAGGGCGTCACTTCGGTGGCCATCACTCGTGTGGGGGTCACTCGTGCGGGGGGCACTCCTCGTGCGGCGGTGGGTCGTCGCGCGGGGGGCGGATGCGGGGGAGGCAGCTGACACGGGGCAGCTGAGCTGCGCAGGGGGAACCGCATCCGGGCCGGCGCCCGCCGGAGGGACACTCCGGCGGGCGCCGCGGTCCCGAC
>NZ_QFDQ01000139.1 GCF_003270085.1 Streptomyces triticisoli
TGCGTACCCGCGGGGCGGATCCCCGGCATGACGCGCGTAGGCTCGGAGCGGGTGTTTGCCCGCCCGGGTGAAGACCGCGCCGCAGGAGAGTTCTAGGGTCGGTGGTCGGGCCCGGTCGACCCACCTGTTTTCGGCCACACACCTCTCACAGGGAAGCGAGATTTCACCACCGTGACTGCTCTCACTCTCAGCACCTCCGCGGCGCCCGGCCTGCGGGCCGACGCGATCGTGATCGGTGTCGCCAAGGGCGCTGGTTCCCCGTCCGGGGACCTGGTCCTCGCACCGGGCGCCGAGACCGTCGACCAGGCGTACGACGGCAAGCTCGCCGGGATCCTGGAGACCCTCGGTGCCTCCGGCGCCGAGGGCGAGGTGACGAAACTGCCGGCCCCGGCCGGTTTCAAGGCCCCGCTCGTCCTCGCGGTGGGCCTCGGCCCGCAGCCCGAGAAGGACGCCTCCTACGATGCCGAGGCGCTGCGCCGGGCCGCCGGCGTGGCCGCCCGCGCCCTCGCCGGGACCAAGAAGGCCGCCTTCGCGCTGCCGCTCGCGGACGCCGCCGACGCCGCCGCGGTCGGCGAGGGGGCCCTGCTCGGCGCGTACTCCTTCGACACCTACAAGAACAACGGCAAGGACGCCGAGGCCCGCGACGCCAAGGCTCCGCTCGCCGACGTCGTCCTGCTCGGCGGCAATCCCCGCGACAAGGCGTACAAGGCGGCCGTCGAGCGCGCCACCACCGTCTGCGAGGAGCTGAACCGCGCCCGCGACCTGGTCAACACCCCGCCGAACGACCTCGACCCGGCCGCGTTCGCCGCCCTCGCGCAGGAGGCGGCCAAGGAGCACGGCCTGAAGGTGCAGGTGCTCGACGAGAAGGCGCTCGCCAAGGGCGGCTACGGCGGCATCCTGGGCGTCGGCTCCGGCTCGGCCTCCGCCCCGCGGCTGGTCAAGCTGACGTACACCTCCGCCAAGGCCAAGAAGCACCTCGCCCTCGTCGGCAAGGGCATCACCTACGACTCGGGCGGCATCTCGCTCAAGCCGGCCGGCCACAACGAGACGATGAAGTGCGACATGAGCGGCGCCGCCGCCGTGTTCGCCGCGGTCGTCGCCGCCGCGCGGCTCGGCCTGGAGGTCAACATCACCGGCTGGCTGGCGCTGGCCGAGAACATGCCCTCCGGCTCCGCCACCCGTCCGGGCGACGTGCTGCGCATGTTCAGCGGCAAGACGGTGGAGGTGCTCAACACCGACGCCGAGGGCCGCCTCGTCCTCGCGGACGCGCTGTGGGCCGCCTCCCAGGAGAAGCCGGACGCCATCGTGGACGTCGCGACCCTGACCGGCGCGATGGTGCTGGCGCTGGGCAGCCGGACCTTCGGGGTCATGGCCAACGACGACGCGTTCCGCTCCGCGGTGTCCGAGGCGGCGGGAGAGGCCGGCGAGGAGGCCTGGCCGATGCCGATGCCGGAGCACCTGCGCAAGGGGATGGACTCCCCCGTCGCCGACATCGCGAACATGGGCGAGCGGATGGGCGGCGGGCTGGTCGCCGGGCTGTTCCTGCAGGAGTTCGTCGGGGACGGGATCACATGGGCGCACCTGGACATCGCCGGGCCGGCGTTCAATGAGCAGGGGCCCTTCGGGTACACGCCGAAGGGTGGGACGGGGTCCGCGGTGCGGACGCTCGTTCGGATCGCCGAACGAGCGGCCTCCGGTGACCTCGGCTGAGTTCGCCTTCTAGCTCGGTACTGAGGGTTCGCGGGCGACTGCCGGCCGTGCGTGGCTGGTCGCGCAGTTCCCCGCGCCCCTTCGGTGGGTGGTCCTGCCGTCTGCTGCAGACGTGCCGTGCGTCACACCCCGGCCCGGCGTCTCGTTCACTGCCCACAAGTGCGAAGATGGGCGTCGGCAGGACAGGGCCCCCACCGAAGGGCCGAAAATCAAGCGGCCGGACACCAGCCGCCTGCCGGTCACCGCGGCCGGCGTACGGCGCACATGCATGGAGGACGTGACGTGGCGAACGACGCCAGCACCGTTTTCGACCTAGTGATCCTCGGCGGTGGAAGCGGTGGCTACGCCGCGGCCCTGCGCGGGGCGCAGCTGGGCCTGGACGTCGCCCTGATCGAGAAGGACAAGGTCGGCGGTACCTGCCTGCACCGGGGTTGCATCCCCACCAAGGCCCTGCTGCACGCGGGCGAGATCGCCGACCAGGCCCGCGAGAGCGAGCAGTTCGGCGTCAAGGCCTCCTTCGAGGGCATCGACGTCCCCGCCGTCCACAAGTACAAGGACGACGTCGTCTCCGGCCTCTACAAGGGCCTGCAGGGTCTGATCGCCTCCCGCAAGGTCACCTACATCGAGGGCGAGGGCCGCCTGTCCTCCCCCACCTCCGTCGACGTCAACGGGCAGCGGATCCAGGGCCGTCACATCCTCCTGGCGACCGGTTCCGTGCCGAAGTCCCTGCCGGGTCTGCAGATCGACGGCAACCGCATCATCTCCTCCGACCACGCCCTGGTCCTGGACCGCGTGCCGAAGTCCGCGATCATCCTGGGCGGCGGCGTGATCGGCGTGGAGTTCGCCTCCGCGTGGAAGTCCTTCGGCGCCGACGTCACGATCATCGAGGGTCTGAAGCACCTCGTCCCGGTCGAGGACGAGAACTCCTCGAAGCTGCTGGAGCGCGCCTTCCGCAAGCGCGGGATCAAGTTCAGCCTGGGCACCTTCTTCCAGAAGGCCGAGTACACCCAGGACGGGGTGAAGGTCACCCTCGCCGACGGCAAGGAGTTCGAGGCCGAGGTCCTGCTCGTCGCCGTCGGCCGCGGCCCGGTCTCCCAGGGTCTGGGCTACGAGGAGGCCGGGGTCGCCATGGACCGCGGCTACGTCCTCGTCGACGAGTACATGCGCACCAACGTCCCGACCATCTCCGCCGCCGGCGACCTCGTCCCGACGCTCCAGCTCGCGCACGTCGGCTTCGCCGAGGGCATCCTGGTGGCGGAGCGCCTGGCCGGTCTGAAGACCGTTCCGATCGACTACGACGGTGTCCCGCGGGTGACGTACTGCCACCCGGAGGTCGCCTCCGTCGGTATCACCGAGGCCAAGGCCAAGGAGATCTACGGCGCGGACAAGGTCGTCGCTCTGAAGTACAACCTGGCGGGCAACGGCAGGAGCAAGATCCTGAAGACCGCGGGCGAGATCAAGCTCGTCCAGGTCAAGGACGGTGCCGTGGTCGGCGTCCACATGGTCGGCGACCGCATGGGCGAGCAGGTCGGCGAGGCCCAGCTGATCTACAACTGGGAGGCGCTGCCGGCCGAGGTGGCCCAGCTCATCCACGCCCACCCGACGCAGAACGAGGCGCTCGGCGAGGCCCACCTGGCCCTGGCCGGCAAGCCGCTGCACTCCCACGACTGACGCCTTCGTCATCGGGCGCGACGACACAGACTTCCGCACTTCGTAAGGAGCAACCGAAACCATGGCGGTTTCCGTAACCCTTCCGGCGCTCGGCGAGAGCGTGACCGAGGGCACTGTCACCCGCTGGCTGAAGGCCGAGGGCGAGCGCGTCGAGGCCGACGAGCCGCTGCTCGAGGTCTCCACCGACAAGGTCGACACCGAGATCCCCTCCCCCGCCGCCGGTGTGCTGTCCTCGATCAAGGTCGCCGAGGACGAGACCGTCGAGGTCGGCGCCGAGCTCGCCGTCATCGACGACGGCTCCGGCGCCCCCGCCGCGACCCCGGCCCCCGCCGCCGAGCAGGCGCAGGCCCCGGCCCCGACCCCGGCCCCGACCCCGACG
>NZ_QFDQ01000140.1 GCF_003270085.1 Streptomyces triticisoli
CAGGCACCCGGCTCAGCGGACGCCCGGCCGACGGGCTCGGGCCGGCAGGCACCCGGCTCAGCGGACGCCCGGCCGACGGGCTCGGGCCGGCAGGCACCCGGCTCAGCGGGCCACCAGGCCGACGGGCTCGGGCCAGCAGGCACCCGGCTCAGCGGGCCACCAGGCCGACGGGCTCGGGCCGGCAGGCACCCGGATCGGCGGACACCAGGCCGACGGGCTCGGGCCGGCAGGCATCGGGCCGGTAGGCGTCGGGCTCGACGGACCGCCAGGCCGGCGAATGCCCGGCCGACGGGTGTCAAGCCGGCAGGTGTCGGGTTCGGTGGGGCTGGATTTGGGTGATCGGGAACCTGGAGGGCGCGAGCGGGGTATGACAGGTAGGACCTGCCGCGTCGAAGGGACGAAGATCGTGCAACGTCGAGTGGTGACGGGCGTACTGGCTGCCGCCCTGCTGTTGACGGCCGGATGCTCCTCCGGGGGCTCGTCGGCCGGTGGGGACGCCGTGGCGCCCAGTCGTACGGCGCCCTCCCCGCCCTCCGGGCAGGCGCCCGGGGAGAGCGCGCCGCCGGCCAAGGGCTCGGTGAAGGTGCTGCGCACGGTCGCGGAGGGGCTGAACTCGCCATGGGGGCTGGCCCCGATTCCCGGCGGCGGTCTGCTCGTCTCCTCGCGTGACAAGGCGACGATCACGCGCGTGGACGAGAAGACGGGGAAGAAGACCGAGCTGGGCACGGTGCCCGGGGTGTCGCCGGAGGGCGAGGGCGGCCTGCTGGGCATCGCGCTCTCCCCCGACTTCGCCTCCGACCACATGATCTACGCCTACTTCACCTCGGCCTCGGACAACCGCATCGTCCGGATGCTGTACGACGACAAGAAGCCGGCCGGACAGCAGCTGGGCGCCCCCGACACGATCTTCAAGGGGATTCCCAAGGGGTTCATCCACAACGGCGGCCGGATCGCCTTCGGCCCCGACCGGATGCTGTACGTGGGCACGGGTGAGGCCGGCGACCGGGGTCTGTCCCAGGACCGGAAGTCCCTGGGCGGCAAGATCCTGCGGCTGACCCCGGAGGGCGAGCCGGCCCCGGGCAACCCGTTCCCCGGCTCCCCGGTGTACTCCTACGGCCACCGCAATGTGCAGGGCCTGGCCTGGGACGGCAAGCAGCGCTTGTTCGCCTCGGAGTTCGGCCAGGACACCTGGGACGAGCTGAACGCGATCAAGCCGGGCGACAACTACGGCTGGCCCGAGGCGGAGGGCAAGTCCGACGACCCGAAGTTCCACAACCCCATCGCCGAGTGGCACACGGACGTCGCCTCCCCCAGCGGCATCGCCTACGCCGAGGGCTCCATCTGGATGGCCGGCCTGCAGGGCAAGCGCCTGTGGCGCATCCCGCTGAAGGGCACGGAGGCGTCGGCGGAACCCCAGGCGTTCCTGACCGGCGAGTTCGGCCGTCTGCGCACGGTGGTCTCGGCAGGCGGCGACAGGCTCTGGCTGACCACCAGCAACACGGACGGCCGCGGCGATCCGAAGAAGGGCGACGACCGGATCCTGGAACTGGAGGTGAAGTAAGCTCCGCTCCTCACCCCTCGCCGGCCCCGTCCTCCTCCGAGGGAGCCTCGGGCGGCCGTATGACCACCGTCCCGGACGCGAGGTCGATCGGCCCCCGTCCGGGGTCGTTGTCCCCCACGTCCTCCCGGGTCAGTGCCAGCCGTTTCTCCTCGTCCCGGGTGTGCTTGCGTCCGGGCGCGAACAATTCTTCGAAGATATTGAACATCGCGCTCCCTTTCGTGGACGGCACCGCATCATCGGGCGACCAGCCGGTCCCCGGCCCCCGGTGGGAACAAACCCAGCCGGTGGGCCACCGCCGCTGCTTCTCCGCGGCCCGAGACGCCCAGTTTGGCGAGGATGTTGGAGACGTGGACGCTGGCTGTCTTGGGGGAGATGAAGAGTTCCTCGGCTATCTGGCGGTTGGTGCGGCCGGCGGAGACCAGGCGCAGGACGTCGCGTTCGCGGCTGGTCAGGCCCAGGGACTCGGCGGGGTCGGCGGAGGCGGGGGGCTGCTGTGGGGCGCGGGTCAGGGTGAGGCGGGCGCGGCGGGCGAGCAGCGCGACGGAGTCGGCGAGCGGGCGGGCACGCAGGTGCTCGGCGACGGCGTGAGCCAGGCGCAGCAGTTCGGTGGCGCGGTCCCGCTGGTCCTCGTCGACGGCGAGCAGCGCCTCGGCCAGGCGGCAGCGGACGCGGGCGAGGTCGTAGGGGCGCTCCAGCTCCTCGAAGGCGGCGACGATCCCCGCCCAGTCCTCCGGCCTGCTGTGGCCCTCGGCGCGCAGCAGTTCGGCACGCACCCAGCGTTCGTACGCCTGCCAGACGGGCACGTTGGTGGCCAGCGTCTTGGCGGCCCGGCGGATGCGTTCGAGGGTCTCGGGGCGTCCCGGGTCGGCGGCGGGCAGTCCGGCCGCGCCGGTCTCCACGGTGGCGGCGGTCAACAGCAGGGGCCAGCCGTGGCGCTGGGTGCCGGGCGGGAAGCCGTCCTCCAGGACGTGCCGGAGTTCGGCGCGGGCGTCCAGCAGGCGGCCCTCGCCCGCGGCGACGCCGATCGCGATGCGGGCCAGCGGCAGGGAGTGCTGGGGCGCGAAGTCGTGGGTGCCGAAGTACTCGCGGGCGTCGGCCAGTTGGGCGGACGCCTCGGCGAGGTCGCCGCGCTGGAGGGCGAGTTCGGCGCGGAGCTGGGCGTGAAAGCCGCGCGGCTTGGCGCTCTGCTCGACTCGCCGGGACCGGGAGGCCGCCTCGGCGGCCTCCTCCCAGCGTCCCAGGGTGAACAGCGATTCGGCGAGGTTGCCCCATACCCAGGCCTCGCTGTCCAGCAAGCCGAAGCGTTGGGTGAAGGCGATCCCCTCCTCCATGAGCGGCACGGCCTCGCGGGAGCGGCCGACGGACTCCAGCTCAGAGGGCAGGTTGACGTAGGACCGGCCGGCGACGGCGGCGATGCCGTCGGCGACGGTGCGCTTGTTGACCTCGTACATCTCGGCAAGACCCGCCTCGACGTCGCCGGCCTGGACCATGAGGGTGCCGAGGGTGAGCCGCGCGGTCATCTCGATCTCGTGGGCGCCGACCATGCGCGCGTACTCCACGGCCCGCTCGGCGGCCGAGAGGGCGTCGGGGCCCGGCATGTGCACCATGGACCAGTTGGCGACGTTGGCCAGTACCTCGGCGTGCACCTCGGACGGCGGCAGTCCGCGCACCAGCTCCTGCGCGGTGCCGAGTTCCCGCCAGCCGTCGCCGTGGGCCTTCGCCTGGACCAGCCGGGAGCGCTGGACCCAGAACCAGGCGGCCCGCAGGGGGTCGTTGTCGTCCTCCAGAAGCCGCAGCGCCCGTTTGATGATCTGCATGGAGCGGTCCCGCTCCCCGCAGAAGCGGCCGGCGACGGCGGCCTCGGCCATCAGGTCGAGGTAGGTCAGCGGGGTGGTCGCCGGATCGCAGTCGCACGGGGAGTACGTCTGGGTGTAGTCGGCGAGGCGCAGCCGGGAGCGTACGTCCTGCGGCGCGGCGTCCCACAGCTCCATCGCCCGTTCCAGCAGCCCCAGTTGCTCGCTGTAGGCGTGCCGGGCGCGGGCCGCGACGGAGGCGTCGAGGACGGCGGGCAGGGCCTTGGCCGGGTCGTGGGCGTGGTACCAGTAGCTGGCCAGCCGCATGACGCGCTGGTCGGCGGGGACGAGGGTCGGGTCGGCCTCCAGGGCCTCGGCGTAGCGGCGGTTCAGTCGTGAGCGTTCGCCGGGCAGCAGGTCGTCGCTGACGGCCTCGCGGACCAGGGAGTGCCGGAAGCGGTAGCCGTCGCCGGTGCGGGCGGCGATCAGGATGTTGGCGTTCACCGCGTCCCGCAGCGCCTCGATGAGGTCGTCCTCGGCGAGCCGGGCCACGGCGGCGAGCAGCCGGTGCTCGACGGTGGACCCGCCCTCGGCGGCGATCCGGGCGATCCGCTGGGCGGGCTCGGGCAGCGCCTCGACCCGGACGAGGAGCAGGTCGCGCAGGGATTCGCGGAGACCGGGGCAACAGCGCTCGTGGACGGCGACGGCGAGTTCCTCGACGAAGAAGGCGTTGCCGTCGGAGCGTTCGAAGATCTCGTCGACCTGGATGGGGTCCGGTTCGGTGGCCAGGATGCCGGCGACCTGGCGGCCCACCTCCTGGCGGGTGAACCGGGCGAGTTCGAGGCGGCGGACCGTGCGCAGCCGGTCGAGCTCGGCGAGCAGGGGCCGCAGCGGGTGGCGGCGGTGGATGTCGTCGGAGCGGTAGCTGGCCAGGACCAGGAGGCGGCCGGTGCGCAGGGTGCGGAAGAGGTAGGCGAGCAGGTGCCGGGTGGAGGCGTCGGCCCAGTGCAGGTCCTCCAGGGCCACGACGACGGTGTGGTCGGCGGCGACGCGCTCCAGCAGCCGGGCGGTGAGTTCGAAGAGGCGGGCCATGCCCTCCTCGTCGTACCGGCCCGTGCCCCTCGCGGCGGGCGGCTCGCCGAGTTCGGGCAGCAGCCGGGCGAGTTCCTCCTCCTGCCCGGCGGCCGCGGCGGCGAACTCCTCGGGCAGTTCGCGGCGCAGCGCGCGCAGGGCGGTGGAGAAGGGGGCGAACGGCAGCCCGTCGGCGCCGATCTCCACGCAGCCGCCGACTGCCACGACAGTGCCATGGCGGCCGGCGGCGCCCGCGAACTCCTCGATCAGACGGGTCTTGCCGACGCCCGCCTCACCAGCGAGCAGCAACGCCTGCGGCTCTCCCGCGGCGGCGCGGGAGAGCACTTCGTGCAGCGTGCTCAACTCGTCGGCGCGGCCGACGAACACCGGACTGACGGATCTGGTCTCCACAGCCTCGAGGATCGCATGCGGATCCGACAGCGCGGCACCCGTTTTCCCGGTCCGCACCGCCATGTTCATGCCGTGGGGGTGAACCAGTGCCGGCGGGGACCGTGGGTATGCGGCTCCGCCCCGGGGGTTCGCCGGGCGGCTGCGCGGCGCGCGGCGCGGCGGGCGGCGCGGCGGGCTCCCAAGGCCTCACGGGTCAGGCGGTCCTGTTCGGCGCGACGGTGGAGTTCGGCGACACGCTGCTGGTGGAACTCAAGGTAGAACATGATGTCTCCCTGGTGAAGGCGGTTTCGGCATCGCTTTCGCGATGCCTCCACCTTCGTCTCCCAGGGGGGTCCGCCACATCGGGAGAGTTCCGCATCTTCCCGCGGCGCAGGGACCTTAGACGTGTGCGAGGGGACCCCGGAACGGCCGTAAGGCACCGTTGAAAGCCCGGTAAGGCATCTGCGGGCCTGAGGACCGTTACCGGCCGTCACACGCGCGTGCCTCGCGCCACTCGGGGGCGAGGCACGCCCACACCTCCATGTCCTGGCGTACGCCCCGGTAGGGGAAGCTCTCGCGGAGCACGCCCTCGCGGGTCATGCCCAGCCGCCGCGCCACCTTGATGCTCGCCTCGTTGGCCGACGACGCGTGCCACTCCACGCGGTGCATGCCGCGCTCGTCGAACGCCCAGTCGATGAGCACCCGCGCCCCGCGTGTGACGAGTCCCCGTCCGGTGCCGGCCGGCTCCAGCCAGCAGCCGATCTCGCAGGTGCCGGTCGCCGCGTCGAAGACACGGAACAGCAGCCCGCCGACCAGCCGGCCCTCCAGCCACAGCCCGTGCAGGAAGCCGCTGTCGGCGGCGCGCTTGTCGGCGTACGCCTGCAGGATCGCCCGGGCGGAGTCGAGGTCCGTGGCGTTCGCCCCGAACGGGATGTGCCGGGTGATGAACTCCCGCCCCCGGTTCAGGTGCGCGAGGAACTCCGCGGCGTGCCAGGGTTCCAGCGGCCGCAGCTCGGCTCCGTCGTCACCCAGGCATATCGCGTACATCCCGCTGCGGCCCCTTCGCCAGTGCCTCCACGACGTCGTCCGTGATCTTCTCATGGCCGGGGCGGCTCTCGGGCGGCTCGATGCTGATCCGGGGCAGCACCCGGTCCAGCGGCCGCGGCAGCCACCAGTTGGCGCGGCCGAGCATGTGCATCAGGGCGGGTACGAGCAGGGTGCGCAGCACGAACGCGTCCAGGGCGACGGCGACGGCGAGCGCGATGCCGAACATGGCGATCACCCGGTCACCGCCGAGCACGAAGGCGAGGAAGACCGAGATCATGATGATCGCGGCGGAGTTGATCACCCGGCTGGTCTCGGCGAGGCCGACGCGGACGGCCCGCCGGTTGTCGCCGGTCTCCAGCCACTCCTCGTACATCCGGCTGACCAGGAAGACCTGGTAGTCCATGGAGAGCCCGAAAAGCACCGAGACCATGATCACGGGGAGGAAGGGTTCGATGGGTCCGGCCCGGCCGAGGCCCAGGAACTCGCTGCCCCAACCCCACTGGAAGATCGCGACGACGACTCCGAAGGCGGCGGCGACGGCGGCGATGTTCATCGCGGCGGCCTTCAGGGGGACGCCGATGGACCGGAAGGCGAGCAGCAGCAGTACGCAGCCGAGGCCGACGACCGAGCCCACGAACAGCGGCAGTCTGCCGATGATCACCTGGGCGAAGTCGTCGTATCCGGCGGTGACCCCGCCGACGTGCAGATCGAGCGAGGTGCCGGTCTGGGCGCGCGGCAGCACCTCGGTGCGCAGCCGGTCGACGAGCTCGCTGGTGCGCTGCGACTGCGGCGCGGAGTCGGGGATGACGGTCAGGTAGGCGGTGGTGCCGCCGGTGTTGTAGGTCGCCGGGGTCACCGCGGCGACGCCCTCGGTGGTGCGCAGGGTGGTGTCGAGGTTGTCGAGGGCGAGCTTGGCCTCGGCGCCGTCCACGCGGGTCACCAGCGTGAGCGGCCCGTTGACGCCGGGGCCGAAGCCCTCGGCTATGAGGTCGTACGCCTTCCGGGTGGTGGCCGTGCTGGGGTCGTTGCCCTGGTCGGCGGAGCCCAGGCGGAGGGAGAGCGTGGGCAGGGCGAGCACGGTGATGATGGCGAGGGCGACGGCGCCGAGCAGCTTGGGGTGGCGTTCGACGAAGGCCGACCAGCGGGCGGCGAACCCGGTGGGCAGCTCGGGTTCGGGACCGTTCTCGGCCAGCCGGCGCCGCTCGCGCCGGCTCAGGGCGCGCGGGCCGATGAAGGACAGCAGGGCGGGCAGCAGGGTCACCGAGGCCGCGACTGTCAGGAGGACGGTCACCGAGGCGGCGACCGCGACGCCGTTGAGGAAGCCGAGCCGCAGGATCAGCATGCCGAGCAGGGAGATGCAAACGGTGGCACCCGCGAAGACGACGGCCCGTCCGGTGGTGGCGACGGCGTTCGTGACCGCCTCGGTGGTGTCGAGTCCGCGCTTCAGTCCGCGCCGGTGCCGGGTGACGATGAACAGCGCGTAGTCGATGCCGACGCCGAGCCCGATCAGCATGCCCAGCATGGGTGCGAAGTCGGCGACCGTCATGGCGTGGCCGAGGAGTTCGACGGTGGCGTGGGCGGTGCCGACGCTCACCAGGGCGGTGGCGATGGGCAGCAGGGCGGCGGCGAGCGAGCCGAACGCGAGCAGGAGCACCAGTCCGGCCACGACCACGCCGACGATCTCGGCGAGGTGCCCGCCGGAGGGCTTCGTGGTCCCGATCGCGCTGCCGCCGAGCTCCACCTGGAGCCCGTCGGTCTCGGCGGCCTTGGCCGCGGTGACCACGGCCTGGGCCTCGGAGCCGGTGACGTCCTGGGCCTGGCCGGTGAAGGTGACCGTGGCGTACGCGGTGTGTCCGTCGCGGCTGATCTGGTGGGCTCCCTGGCCCTTGTAGGGGCTGGCCACGGAGGCCACCTGGGGCAGGGCGGCGATCCGGTCCAGGGTGCGGGTCATCGCCTGCTCGACGTCGGCGGCGCGCACGGTGCCGGCCGTGGTGTGCCAGACGACGGTGTCGCTGTCGCCGCCGAGTCCGGGGAATCCCTCCTGGAGCAGCTGGGTGGCGTGGCCCGCCTCGGTGCCGGGGACCTCGTAGTCGTTGGAGTACGCCGAGCCGGTGACGGAGGCGGCCGTGGTGACCCCGCCCAGAGCGAGGAGCCAGAGCAGTACGACGACGAGGCGGTGCCGGACACACCAGCGCGCTAGGGCTGCCACGAACGTGCTCCCAGGGTGAGTATGTGGATCTTTGACCGGGAACAGTCGTCCATGAGTGGAACGGCCCGCAAAGAACGCATGAGCAATTAAGACCACTCTCGCAGGCAATTCTGATCGTTTACCATAATTCGTGGTTTTATTCACATGGGATGCGACTCAATTCACAGGGCAATCAGCCGCTCAGTCGAATTGATCGCCGAGCGCCATCACCATTACCCCGGCGATCAGCAGCCACAGCGCCCGCCGGGTACGCCCGCGGGAGCCGAGGAATGTCGCGAGCGCGCAGACGGCGGCACCGAGGGCGTAGGCGGCCGGGACGAGTGCGGGTGCCGAGTGGGTGAGCCGCAGCAGCGCCGCGGCGAAGCCGGCGAGCGTCAGCAGCGCGCCGGTGCCGGTCGCGGTCCAGCGGGCGCGACGGGCGACCTGAGCGGGGTCCTCGATGTCGCCCTCGGCGTCGTTCGCGATCTCTCTCCCGGCTCCGTTCTCGGCATCGTCGGCGTCGTCCCGTACCGCGGTGGCCTGGACGTCGTCGGCCCCGGTGCCGTCGGCCTCGGATATCTCGGGGTGGGTGTCGGAATCGGCGCGTCCACTCATGGCGGGCGAGCGTAGCGCCTGCGTCCGGCGGCCCGGACGCGGGGTTGGGGTGACCCCTGTGACGACACGCCTCGGGGGGTGCACCGGATCCGGTGCACCCCCCCGAGCGCGGTTCGCGGGAGTCGGCTCAGCCCTCGCCGACGCCCAGCTTCTGCAGGATCAGCTCCTTGACGCGGGCCGCGTCGGCCTGGCCGCGGGTGGCCTTCATGACCGCGCCGACCAGGGCGCCGGCCGCGGCCACCTTGCCGCCGCGGATCTTGTCCGCGATGGCCGGGTTGCCGGCGATGGCCTCGTCGACGGCGGCGGTCAGCGCGCCCTCGTCGGAGACGACCTTCAGGCCGCGCTTGTCGACGACCTCGTCCGGGGCGCCCTCACCGGCGAGCACGCCCTCGATGACCTGACGGGCCAGCTTGTCGTTCAGGTCTCCCTTGGTGACCAGCTCGGTGACCCGGGCGACCTGCGCCGGGGTGATCGGCAGTTCCTCCAGGGTCTTGCCGGACTCGTTGGCGGCACGGGCGAGCTCACCCATCCACCACTTGCGGGCGGAGGCGGCGTCCGCGCCGGCCTCGATCGTGGCGACGATCGGGTCCAGGGCGCCGGCGTTGAGGATCGCCTGCATGTCGGTGGCCGAGATGCCCCACTCCGCCAGCAGGCGGGTACGGCGGACCAGCGGCAGCTCGGGCAGCACGGCGCGGATCTGTTCGACCCACTCGCGCGACGGGGCCACCGGAACCAGGTCCGGCTCGGGGAAGTACCGGTAGTCCTCGGCCTCCTCCTTGGTCCGGCCCGAGGTCGTCGACCCGGTGTCCTCGTGGAAGTGGCGGGTCTCCTGGATCACCGTGCCGCCGCTGTTCAGCACGGCGGCGTGGCGCTGGACCTCGTAGCGGGCCGCGCGCTCCACGGACCTGAGCGAGTTGACGTTCTTCGTCTCCGAGCGCGTGCCGAACTTGTCCGCGCCCTTGGGCATCAGCGACAGGTTCACGTCACAGCGCATCTGGCCCATCTCCATCCGGGCCTCGGACACGCCGAGCGCCCGGATGAGCTCGCGCAGCTCACGGACGTACGCCTTGGCGACCTCGGGGGCGCGCTCGCCGGCGCCGGTGATCGGCTTGGTGACGATCTCGATCAGCGGGATGCCGGCGCGGTTGTAGTCCAGCAGGGAGTGGGACGCGCCGTGGATACGGCCGGTGGCGCCGCCGACGTGCGTCGACTTTCCGGTGTCCTCCTCCATGTGGGCACGCTCGATCTCCACGCGGAAGATCTCGCCGTCCTCCAGCTGGACGTCGAGGTAGCCGTTGAAGGCGATCGGCTCGTCGTACTGGGAGGTCTGGAAGTTCTTCGGCATGTCCGGATAGAAGTAATTCTTCCGGGCGAAGCGGCACCACTCGGCGATCTCGCAGTTCAGCGCGAGACCGATCTTGATGGCGGACTCCACGCCGGTCGCGTTGACGACCGGCAGAGCGCCGGGCAGGCCGAGGCAGACCGGGCAGGTCTGGGTGTTCGGGTCGGCGCCGAGCGCGGTCGAACAGCCGCAGAACATCTTGGTCTTGGTGCCGAGTTCCACATGGACCTCAAGGCCCATGACGGGGTCGTACGACGCCAGGGCGTCCTCGTACGACACCAGGTCGGTCGTGGTGGTCACGGTGAAAACTTCCCTCTCAGCCCAGCAGGACGTCGTCGTCGCCCAGCCGCTTCAGCTCGCGGTAGAGGATGGCGAGGCCGGTGACGATCGCGACGGCGGACACGGTGGCGTCGATCAGACGCAGCGTGTCGTGCTCGGCGCGGGCCTTCTTGATCTGCTTGGCGACACCGAACGCGCCGAACGCGGTGGTGGCCATGGACAGGTACGTACCGGACTTGGACTTCTTGAAGCCCTTGGCCTTCGACAGTGCCGTACTCACAGCGACGGAGCCTCCTCGAGCAGCGGGTGCCCCCACTTTTCCACGAAGGCGGCCTCGACGGCGGCACCCACCTTGTACAGGCGGTCGTCCTTCATCACCGGGGCGATGATCTGCAGGCCGACCGGGAGGTTGTCCTCCGGGGCGAGGCCGCAGGGCAGGGACATGGCCGCGTTGCCCGCCAGGTTGGTCGGGATGGTGCACAGGTCGGCGAGGTACATCGCCATCGGGTCGTCGGCGCGCTCACCGATCGCGAAGGCGGTGGTCGGGGTCGTCGGGGAGACGATCACGTCGACCTGCTCGAACGCCTTGTCGAAGTCCTGCTTGATGAGGGTGCGGACCTTCTGGGCGCTGCCGTAGTACGCGTCGTAGTAGCCGGAGCTGAGCGCGTACGTGCCGAGCATGATGCGGCGCTTGACCTCGGGGCCGAAGCCCTCCTCACGGGTGAGGGAGGTGACCTCCTCGGCCGAGCGGCCGCCGTCGTCGCCGCTGCGCAGGCCGTAGCGCAGGCCGTCGAAGCGGGCCAGGTTGGAGGAGCACTCGGACGGCGCGATCAGGTAGTACGCCGACAGGGCCAGGTCGAAGGACGGGCAGTCCAGCTCGACGATCTCGGCGCCCAGCTCCTTCAGCAGCTCCACGGCCTCGTCGAAGCGCTGGACGACACCGGCCTGGTAGCCCTCGCCGCGGAACTGCTTGACGACGCCGACGCGCATGCCCTCGACGCTGCCGTTGCGGGCGGCCTCGACGACCGGCGGAACCGGCTCGTCGATGGACGTGGAGTCCAGCGGGTCGTGCCCGGCGATCACCTCGTGCAGCAGGGCCGCGTCCAGGACCGTACGGGCGCAGGGGCCGCCCTGGTCCAGGGAGGACGAGAAGGCGACCATGCCGTAGCGGGAGACCGCGCCGTACGTCGGCTTCACGCCGACCGTGCCGGTGACGGCGGCCGGCTGGCGGATGGAGCCGCCGGTGTCGGTGCCGATGGCGAGCGGGGCCTGGTAGGAGGCGAGCGCGGCGGAGGAGCCGCCGCCGGAGCCGCCGGGGATCCTGGTGAGGTCCCAGGGATTGCCGGTCGGGCCGTAGGCGCTGTTCTCGGTGGAGGACCCCATGGCGAACTCGTCCATGTTGGTCTTGCCGAGGATCACCACGTCGGCGGCCTTGAGCCGCTTGGTGAGGGTCGCGTCGTACGGCGGGATCCAGCCCTCGAGGATCCTGGAGCCGACGGTGGTCGGCACGCCCTCGGTGGTGAAGATGTCCTTGAGCGCGAGGGGTACGCCGGCCAGCGGGCCGAGCTTCTCGCCCCGCTCGCGCTTCTCGTCGACGGCGCGGGCCTGGGCGAGGGCACCCTCGCGGTCGACGTGCAGGAAGGCGTGCACCTTCTCGTCGACGGCCTCGATCCGGGCGAGGTGGGCCTCGGTGACCTCGACGGCCGTGAGCTCGCCGGAGGCGATCTTCTCGGCGGTCTCGGCGGCGGTGAGCTTGATGATGTCCGTCATGATTGCTTACTCCTCCCCCAGGATCTGCGGCACCTTGAAACGCTGCTGCTCCTGGGCCGGGGCGCCGGAGAGCGCCTGCTCGGGGGTGAGCGACGGACGGACCTCGTCCGCGCGCATGACGTTGGTCAGCGGCAGCGGGTGGGAGGTCGGCGGTACGTCTTGGTCGGCGACCTCACTGACGCGGGCCACCGCGCCGATGATGTCGTCCAGCTGTCCCGCGAAGTGGTCGAGCTCTTCGGGTTTCAGCTCCAGACGCGCCAGCCGGGCGAGGTGGGCGACCTCCTCGCGCGTGATGCCAGGCATGCAGCGTTCCTCTGGGGTGAGTGTGAGTGTTTTGGGCCCAATCCTATGGGGCCGGACGCGGTGCCCGTGAAACGGTTTGCTCTCCGCGTCCCTCAGCCGCGCCGGCTCTCCCGCTCCGTGCGGTCGGGGCGACCGGACGGTGGACAGCGCGCCGCCTGCGGAACGTCACTCGTCGGCCGCCGCCGCGGGCAGTACGGCGGCGGGGCGTACCCAGCCGCGCGGCCCCCGTGCCCGCAGCCACGCCGTGGTCTCCTCCGGAGGCATCGCGGCGGCGACGAGCCAGCCCTGTACGGCGTCGCAGCCCAGGTCCCGCAGCCGCTCCCAGGTCTCGTCGTCCTCGACGCCCTCCGCGACGACGAGCAGGCCGAGGGAGTGCGCGAGGTCGACGGTGCAGCGCACGATCTCGGCGTCCTCGGCGTCCACGGCCAGCCGGGCGACGAACGAGCGGTCGATCTTCAGCTCGCTCACCGGCAGCCGCCGCAGGTGCACCAGCGAGGAGTACCCGGTGCCGAAGTCGTCCAGCGACATCTTCACGCCGTGCCCGGTCAGGGCGTGCAGGGTGTCGGCGGCCCGCTGCGGGTCCTCCAGCAGGACGTGCTCGGTTATCTCCAGCTGCAGCGCGCCGGCCGGGACGCCGTGCCGGGCCAGCCGGGCGGCCACCGAGCCGGCGAAGCCGGGGACGTGCACGTCGCGCGGGGAGACGTTGACCGCGACCGGCACGTACAGGCCCTGCGCCCGCCACTGGGCGACCTGCCCGAGCGCGGTCTCCAGCACGTAGTCCGTCAGGTGGGGCATCAGCCCGGAGGACTCGGCGATCGCTATGAACTCGTCCGGCGGCACCTTGCCGCGCTCGGGGTGCACCCAGCGCACCAGCGCCTCCAGGCCCGCGACCTGTCCGTCGAAGCGGACCTTGGGCTGGTAGTGCAGCTGGACCTCGTGGGCGTCCAGGGAGCGGCGCAGGTCGCCCAGCAGCCCCAGCCGGTCGGGGGTGTTGGAGTCCCGCTTGGACTCGTAGACCTCCACGCCCGTGCGGTCCCGCTTGGCCTGGTACATCGCCACGTCCGCCCGGCGCAGCATGCCCTCGGCGTCCAGGGCGTGGTCGGGGAAGACGGCGACCCCGGCGCTGGCCTCCAGGACGAGGGTGAGCCCGTCGAGGTCGAGCGGGGAGCTGAGGGCGGTGACCAGGGCGCGCGCGATGCGGGTCGCGGACGTCGTGGAGTCGGCGACCGGCAGTAACACGGCGAACTCGTCGCCGCCGAGCCGCGCGGCCTCCGCCCCGCGCGGCAGCGCCTGGCGCAGCCGGTCGGCGATCTGCAGCAGCAGCCGGTCCCCGGCGAGATGACCGAGCGTGTCGTTGACCGAGCGGAAACGGTCCAGGTCGATCAGCATCAGGGCGGCCCGGGCGCCGATGCGTTCGGCCTCGTCCAGGGCGGTCCAGATGCGCTCCAGCAGCCACTGACGGTTGGGCAGCCCGGTCAGCGGGTCGCGCAGTTGCTCCTCGGCCCGGGCGCGGGCTATCCACAGGGTGTAGTCCAGCGCGATGAGCGGGATGGCGAACAGCGGCAGCAGGGCGGGTTTGGCCACGGCGACGACGCAGACCAGCGGTGCGATGCCGAGCAGGGCGACGGCGACCAGGCCCTGTCTGACCAGGGCGGTGCGGGCCGCCGTGGGCACCCCGGCGCTGTGGGAGGTGTGCAGGAACCACAGCAGGACGCGGGTGGCCGCGAGGTAGGCGCCGGCGACCAGCACCACCTGCAGGGTGGTGGACGCGGTCCAACTGCCCGGATCGCAGGGGCGCTCCACGGTCGGTACGCGGCCGAAGGCGCCCAGCACCAGGGCGCCGGCGCCGATGCCGAGGATGTCCACCGCGCCGTGCACCACGCCCTGGCGCCAGCGGTGGCGGCGGGCGATGCCGACCAGGACGACGACGGTGAGGCTGACCAGGCCGGCGGGCACCCAGCCGTAGAGCAGCAGCACGGCGAGGGTGAGGGCGGCGCCGGAGCCCGTGCCGCCCCACCAGCGGGCGCGGCCGAGCATGACCAGGTGGCCGACGATGACACCGGTGAGCACGGCCAGGGACCAGCCGACGGTGCCGGACGGGAAGAGCGCGTGGCCGCCGAGGAACGCCCAGGAGAAGCCGGCGCCCAGGACGAGGACGGCCGCGGTGACGACCGCCGCCGGCAACGCGGGCCGGAACCGGTACTGTTCGGCGCCCGGAAACCCGGAGGTGTGTCCGACGGCCGGCTGTGCGGAGACGCGTAGCTCCGTCGCGGTGTACTGTCCGGCAACGCATCCGGCGCGCGCCTTCGCGCCCGGACGCTCCGGCGTCCGCCCCAGGCTCCCCCACCAGTTGCCGGCCAGCCGGCGCAGCCGTGAGTGCGGGGTGGCGCTCTCCGTCGGTTCCATTCCCGTCCCTCTCACAGCCGGCGGTGCCCACGCCACGCGGTCCGCTGCCCGACGACCACGGGGCGGCACCGCGCTGGAAAACCCTTTCCCCTGCTCGTGACGAGCACGGGGATGCCCCGACCGCAGCTGGGCACGGCAGGCGCACCCCTCAACAGTAGGCCGCGGAAGCCTTTCACGGGCAGCGGTCGTCGACGGTTGCCCGAATGCGCCCCGGCCACCCGTATGCATCTGATATGCGCCGTACGGGTGGTCTTCAACCGCTACTCGCCGGTCGGAAGCGCGACTTCGGCCGCCGCGTCCGGCCCCTGCTCCAACAGGACGCCGAAACCGTCCTCGTTCAGGACCGGCACTTTGAGCTTCATCGCTGTGTCGTATTTCGAACCGGGCTTGTCGCCTACGACCACGAAAGAGGTCTTCTTCGAAACCGAGCCGGTCACCTTCGCTCCCCGGCTCTGCAGCTCCTCCTTGGCCCCGTCCCGGGTGAACTTCTCGAGGGTGCCGGTGACCACGACCGTCAGGCCCCCGAGGGGGCGCGGGCCCTCGTCCTCGCCGGTGCTCTCCTCCTCCATACGGACGCCGGCCTCCCGCCACTTGCGCAGGATCTCCTGGTGCCACTCCTCGGCGAACCACTCCTTGAGCGAGGCGGCGATGACCGGGCCGACGCCCTCGGTGTTCGCCAACTCCTCCTCACTGGCCTGTTCGATGCGGTCGACGGAGCGGAACTCACGGGCCAGCGCCTCGGCCGCGACCGGCCCGACGTGACGGATCGACAGCCCGGTGAGGATGCGGGCGAGCGGTCGCCGCTTGGCGGACTGGATGTTCTCCAGCATCGCGAGCGCGTTCTTCCTGGGCTCGCCCTGCTGGTTGGCGAAGACCGTGGCGACCTTCTCCTCACCGGTCTTCGGGTCGCGCTTGGGCAGGCCACTGTCCTGGTCGAGGACGTAGGCCTTGATGGGGAGCAACTGCTCCACCGTCAGGTCGAACAGGGCGCCCTCGTCCTTCAGCGGCGGGTCCGCGGGCTCCAGCGGCTTGGTGAGGGCGGCCGCGGCGACATAGCCGAAGTGCTCGATGTCCAGCGCCTTGCGGCCCGCGAGGTAGAACAGGCGCTCGCGCAACTGCGCCGGGCAGGCGCGCGCGTTGGGGCAGCGTAGATCGACGTCACCCTCCTTCATCGGCCTGAGCGGCGTACCGCACTCGGGGCACTCGGACGGCATCACGAACTCCCGCTCGCTGCCGTCGCGCAGGTCGACGACCGGGCCGAGGATCTCCGGGATGACGTCACCTGCCTTGCGCAGCACCACCGTGTCGCCGATGAGCACGCCCTTGGCCTTGACCACGTCCTGGTTGTGCAGGGTGGCGAACTCGACCTCGGAGCCGGCCACCGTCACCGGCTCGACCTGCGCGTACGGCGTGACCCGGCCCGTGCGGCCGACGCCCACCCGGATGTTGACGAGCTTGGTGTTGACCTCCTCCGGCGCGTACTTGTACGCGATCGCCCAGCGCGGTGCGCGGGAGGTGGAGCCCAGGCGGCCCTGGAGCGGGATCTCGTCGAGCTTGACGACCACGCCGTCGATCTCGTGCTCCACCGAGTGCCGGTTCTCGCCGTAGTACGCGATGAACTCCCGGATGCCTTCCAGGTCGTCGACCACCTTGTTGTGCGGGGAGGTGGGCAGGCCCCAGGTGTGCAGCAGGTCGTAGGCGTGGGAGAGCCGGTCGATGCCCTTGAAGCCCTCCAGGGCGCCGATGCCGTGCACCACCATGTGCAGCGGGCGGGTGGCGGTGACGCGCGGGTCCTTCTGGCGCAGTGAACCCGCCGCCGCGTTGCGCGGGTTGGCGAACGGCTTGTCACCGGCTTCGACCAAGCGGCGGTTGAGCTCCTCGAACTTCTCCATCGGGAAGTAGACCTCGCCGCGGATCTCCACGAGGTCCGGGACGCGGTCGCCCTTCAGCCGGTCCGGGATCTCCCCGATGGTCCGGATGTTGGGCGTGATGTCCTCGCCGGTGCGGCCGTCGCCGCGGGTCGCCGCGCGCGTGAGCCGCCCGTGCTCGTAGGTGAGGTTGACGGCGAGTCCGTCGACCTTGAGCTCGCACAGGAAGTGGTACTCCTGGCTGCCCAGCTCCCTGGCAATGCGGTCGGCCCAGGCGGCGAGGTCGTCGTCGTTGAACGTGTTGTCCAGGGACAGCATCCGCCGGCGGTGCTCGACGGCGGTGAACTCCGTCTCGTACGACCCGGCGACCTTCTGGGTGGGCGAGTCGGGCGTGCGCAGCTCCGGGTACTCCTCCTCCAGCTCCTCCAACGAGCGCAGGAGCTGGTCGAACTCGGCGTCGCTGATGACGGGGGCGTCCTTGACGTAGTACCGGAAGCGGTGCTCCTCGACCTGCTCCGCGAGCTGCGCGTGCTTCTCCCGTGCCTCGGCGGGCACTCCTGTCTCCGCTTGCTGCTTGTCGCCGGCCACCGTGTTGTCCTCCCGTTACTCTGGGTTGTCCGCGAGAGACCTCGCCGCCTGGACGCAGTGGGCGAGCGCCCGGCGTGCGTAGGCGGGGGAAGCGCCCGCGAGTCCGCACGCCGGAGTGACCGTGACCGCCTCGGCGAGAAGCCCCGGTTCCAGCCCCAGCCTGCGCCACAACGTCCTGACACCCATGACGCTACCGGCAGGGTCTGACAACGGGCCGTCCGTGCCCGCAACGACGCCCGCGAAGAGCCGGGCGCCCGCTTCCACCGCTTCCCCGATCGCGTCGTCGTCACGCTCGGTGAGAAGCGAGAGGTCGAGGGAGACCGCCGCGGCTCCCGCCCGGCGCAGCAGGGCGAGCGGCACGTCCGGTGCGCAGGAGTGCACCACGACCGGCCCCCCGGTGTGCGCCCCGACGACGTCCCGCAGCGCGGCCTCCACCACCTGCCGGTCGACGGCGCGGTGGCTCCGGTAGCCGCTGGCGGTCCTCACCTGCCCGCGCAGGACGGCGGTCAGGGACGGCTCGTCGAGCTGGAGGACCAGCCGGGCGCCGGGAACGCGCCGCCGCACCTCCGCGAGATGGAGCCGCAGCCCCTCGGCGAGCGAGGCGGCGAGATCCCGGCAGGCGCCGGGATCGGAGAGGGCCGCCTCGCCGTTCCTGAGCTCCAGGCCGGCGGCGAGCGTCCACGGCCCCACCGCCTGCACCTTCAGCGCGCCCTCGTACCCCTGGGTGAACTCCTCCAGGGCGTCGAGGTCTTCGCCGAGCCAGGACCGCGCCCGTTTGGTGTCCCGCCCCGGCCGGTCCCCGATCCGCCAGCCGCTGGGCTCCACGCGCGCGTACAGCTCGACGAGCATCCCGGCGGTCCGCCCGATCATGTCGGCGCCGGGCCCGCGCGCGGGCAGCTCGGGCAGGAAGGGGAAGTCCTCGAAGGTGCCGGTGACGGTCTTGACGGCCTCCCGGGCGTCTCCGCCGGGCATGGACCCGACACCGGTGGCGGCACCGAACCTGAACTGGCTGTTCTCACTCACCCGGGAAGCCTATGCAACTCCCGGCGCGGCGTGCGGGGATCCCGGCTCGCGGGGTCCCGGTGCACGGGGTCCGCTCACCGCCCCGGCCGGACCGTCAGGTCGTTGACCTCCGCGTCCCGCGGCAGGTCCAGGGCCATGACGATGGTCGTGGCGACCGACTCGGGGTCGATCCACTTCCCCGGGTCGTACTCCTTGCCCTCCTGCTGGTGGACCTTGGCCTGCATGGGGCTGGCGGTGCGGCCCGGGTAGACGGTGGTGACCCGGACACCGTTCGCGTGCTCCTCCTGGCGCAGGGAGTCGGCCAGGGCCTTCAGACCGTGCTTGGAGGCGGCGTACGCGGACCAGCCGGCGCCCGCGTTCAGGCCGGCGCCCGAGTTGACGAACACCACGTGGCCGCGCGAGGCGCGCAGCTGGGGCAGGAAGTGCCGGGTCAGTTCGGCGGGGGCGATCAGGTTGACGTCCAGCTGGTGCCGCCAGCTCTTCGGGGTGAGCTCACCGACCGGGCCGAGGTCGACCACGCCCGCGACGTGCAGCAGGGAGTCCACCCGGTCGGGCAGCGTCTGGTGCGAGAACGCCCAGCTCAGCCGGTCGGGGTCGGCCAGGTCGCCGACCAGGGTCCGCGCGCCGGGGAACTCGGCGGCCAGCTCCTTGGCCCGGCCCGCGTCGCGCGCGTGCAGCACGAGTTCGTCCCCGCGCGCGTGCAGCCGGCGGGCCACGGCCGCGCCGATGCCGGAACCGGCCCCGGTGATCACATGAGTAGCCATGCCCGCCATGCTCGCACCACGGTGTCAGCGACCGCTCAGCGACTCCTCCGGGTACGCCATCGCGCCCGCGGGCTCATCGGCGAAGAACACGAGCTCGGCGAGCGGCCGGGGCAGGAACCCGTCCTCCTCCGTGCGGCGGAAACAGGCGCCGAACGCGGGAAGAACCCAGGGCCCGCGGGCGCTGTTCCGACATGACCCGAGGACACACCATCACGATCGACAAGAGCGGCGACCACGTGCGCGTGGTTCACGGCGGCCAGATCCTCGCGGAGAGCGACCGCCCCCTGGTGCTGCGCGAGACGGGCTGTCCCCCGCGCTACTACCTCCCGCCCGAGGACGTACGCCTCGACCTGCTGACGCCGTCCGACACGCATACGTACTGCCCCTTCAAGGGCACGGCGTCCTACTGGTCCCTGCCGGACGCGGCGGACCTGGTGTGGGCTTACCCCGCCCCGAAGCCGGACGTCGCCGAGATCAAGGACCACCTGTGCTTCTACGAGGTCGAAGTGTTGTGACCCGATGAGTCCGATCTGCCGTGGCAGTCTTGACCGACATGACCGGCATGGACAAGAAGACCGTCTCGCGTGACGGCACCTCCCTCGCCTACCGCCGCACCGGACAGGGCCCGGTGGCCGTCCTCGTCAGCGGCGCGATGTCGACGGGCGCGACGATGGCACCGCTGGCGGCGGCGCTGTCGGACCGCTGCGACGTCGTCGTCTACGACCGCCGGGGCCGCGGCGGGAGCGGGGACACCGCGCCGTACGCGGTGGAGCGCGAGGTCGAGGACCTCGCCGCGCTGATCGACGCGGTGGGCGGCGAGGCGGCGCTGTACGGCGTCTCCTCGGGCGGCGCGCTGGCCCTGAGGGCGGCGGCGAGCGGGCTGCCGGTCCGCCGGGTGGCCGTCTACGAGCCGTCGTACGCCGTCCACGAGGGCGGCGAGCAGGAGCGCGCGGAATACACCGACAACCTGACCAGGGCGCTCTCGGAGGGCCGCCGCGGTGACGCGGTCGAGCTCTTCCTGCTCCTCACCGGCCTGGCCCCGCGGATGATCGCCAACGCCCGCCAGTCCCCCATGTGGCCCGGCATGGAGACGATCGCGCCCACCCTCGCCCACGACGACGCCGTGATGGGCAACGGCCTGATCCCCCGCGACCTGCTGGCCTCGATCACCGTGCCGGTCCTCTCCGTCTCGGGCAGCGCGAGCCCGGCCTGGCTGCGCGAGGCGGCCCGCCTGGTCGCCGAGGCCGCGCCCCGGGGGACGTACCGCACCCTGGAGGGCCAGACCCACGCGGTGGAACCGGAGGTGCTGGCACCGGTGCTGGCGGAGTTCTTCATGTCGTGAAACGGTCTTCGTCCACGGCGCGGTGGGCCGGGGCCCAAAATGCGCCGAGACCCGCCGTTGCCGGCGCCCACCGGGACGGCGGCCCCGCCCGACCGGGGCGCCCCGCGACCGGAAGGGACACCGCAGCCATGCCCAGCACCACTCACGACGTCACCGAAGCCACTTGCGCGGAGGAAGCTCCCCACCCCTGGACCGTGGCCGTGCTCGGCCCCGGCGGCGTCGGCGGGCTGCTCGCCGCGCTGCTGTCCCGGGCGGGTCACCGGGTGATCTGCCTGGCCGGGGACGCGACGGCGCAGTCCCTGCGCGAGGGCGGGATACGGGTGCGCAGCGGCCGGTTCGGGGACTTCACCGCCACGGTCGAGGCGGACACCGAGCTGCGGGAGCCGGTCGACCTGTGCGTGGTGGCCGTCAAGCACACCAGTCTGGACGCCGCACTGGACCGGGTCCCACCGGCCGCGCTCGGCACGGACGGCCTCGTCCTGCCGCTCCTCAACGGCATCGAGCACACCGAGAACCTGCGCCGCCGCTACGGCGACGAACGCGTGGCCGCGGGCGTCATCCGCGTCGAGTCGACCCGTGTCGCGCCCGGTGTCATCGAGCACGGCAGCCCGTTCGCCGAGATCGACCTGGCCGGGACGACCGCGCGCCCGCTCACCGGCCTGGCCGCCGTGCTGGAGTCCGCCGGCGTGCGGACCCGTCTGGCCGAGTCCGAGACCGCCGTCCTCTGGGCGAAGCTGGCCTTCCTCGCTCCCTTCGCCCTCCTCACCACCCGCTACGACGTCACCATCGGCACGGTCCGCACCGGCCATCGCGAGGAACTGCTCGCCCTCGTCGGCGAGATCACCGCCGTCGGCCGCGCCGCCGGGGCGCCGCTCGACCCGGACCGGACCCTGTCGATGTACGACGCTTCTCCTGCCGGGATGAAGTCCTCTATGCAGCGCGACGCCGAGGCGGGCCGCGCCCTGGAGCTCGACGCGATCGGCGGCGCCGTGCTGCGCGCCGCGAAGCGGCACGGCATCCCGGCGCCGACGACCGCCCGGCTGGTGTCCGAACTGACAGCCTTGTGATCAACACAACACGCCTCACGGGGAGTTAGCGACCCTAGACTCCCCGTGCGGGAGCGGCGAACGACCGCGCCCACACGGGGAGCAGCCATGCGTTACGCCGACCAGCCCGGCACACACCGCGAGGCTCACATCGCGGCGGAGCCCTCGCGGGTCTGGGAAGTCGTCACCGACGTCGAGGCCATGACCGGGTGGAGCCCCGAACTGGTGCGAGTCGAGTGGCAGGACGGTGCCGACAGGCCGGCGCCGGGCGCCCGTTACCTCGGCCACAACCAGAATCCGGTCGTGGGCGAGTGGCGGACCGTTTCCCACATCACGGAGGTCGTCCCGGAGCGCACCCTCACCTGGTGCGTACTGGACCCCGACGGACGCTACGGCAAGGCATCCGAGGATCCGGCGGACCGGATGGCCACCTGGTCCTTCGCCCTCACTCCGGCGCCGGAAGGGGGCACCGTTCTGCGCCAGTCGGTCACGATCGGCCCCGGCCGCTCCGGCCTGAACGCCTACATCGACCGCGCCCCCGACCAGGAGGAGGCGATCATCGCCTACCGCCTCAAGCAACTCGGCCAGGGCATGGACGCCACCCTGACCGGCATCAAGGAGACGGCGGAAGGCCGGTCCCAGGACGTGTCTCGAAAGTAGAGCCGTCCGCCCGGGGGGCGGCCCCGCCAGGGGGGAGTCCGACGCTGTTGGCACATCCGGCCGGCGTCCGGCTCGCCCGGCGCCAGCAGCACGGGAAACACCGGGCAGGTGTCCGTGGCGCTGAGACCCTCAGCACGGGATTCGCCCAGCGCAGCGGTCGGTGAGCTTCTTGCTGTCCGTTCCGTCCGCAGTCTGTGCGTCAGACCGCCGTGGTCGGCTCCTTCGCCCGGGCCGTGGAGGCGATGGTCGCCGAGCCGACGACGCGTGTGCCGTCGTACAGGACGATCGCCTGGCCGGGGGCCACTCCGCGGACCGGCTCGGTGAAGGCGACCCGGAGTTCGTCGTCGACGAGCTCCGCGGTGACCTCGGTCTCGCCGCCGTGGGCGCGGAGCTGGGCCGTGTAGGTGCCGGGGCCGGACGGGGCCGTGCCGCACCAGCGGGGCCTGATGGCGGTGAGGGCGGTGACGTCGAGGGCGGAGGCGGGGCCGACCGTGACCGTGTTGGACACCGGGGAGATGTCCAGGACGTAGCGCGGCTTGCCGTCGGGGGCCGGGGTGCCGATGCGCAGGCCCTTGCGCTGGCCGATGGTGAAGCCGTACGCGCCCTCGTGGGTGCCGACGACCGTGCCCGACTCGTCGACGATGTCGCCTTCGGCCTTGCCCAGGCGGCGGGCGAGGAAGCCCTGGGTGTCGCCGTCGGCGATGAAGCAGATGTCGTGCGAGTCGGGCTTCTTGGCGACGGCCAGGCCCCGGCGCTCGGCCTCCGCGCGGATCTCGTCCTTGGTGGTGACCGTGTCGCCCAGGGGGAACATCGCGTGCGCGAGCTGCTTCTCGTCCAGGACGCCGAGGACGTACGACTGGTCCTTGGCCATGTCGGAGGCGCGGTGCAGCTCTCGCGAGCCGTCCTCGTTGACGATCACCTTGGCGTAGTGGCCGGTGCAGACCGCGTCGAAGCCGAGGGCGAGCGCCTTGTCCAGCAGCGCGGCGAACTTGATCTTCTCGTTGCAGCGCAGGCACGGGTTCGGGGTGCGGCCGGCCTCGTACTCGGCGACGAAGTCCTCCACCACGTCCTCGCGGAAGCGCTCGGCGAGGTCCCAGACGTAGAACGGGATGCCGATGACGTCCGCGGCGCGGCGGGCGTCGCGTGAGTCCTCGATGGTGCAGCAGCCCCGCGCGCCCGTGCGGAAGGACTGCGGGTTCGCGGAGAGCGCGAGGTGGACGCCGGTGACGTCGTGGCCGGCCTCCGCGGCGCGCGCGGCGGCGACGGCGGAGTCGACCCCGCCCGACATGGCGGCGAGGACGCGGAGGGGGCGGCGGGTGCGCTGCGGAGTGTCAGTCATAGCCCTTCCAGGGTACGGGGATGCGGGAACCGGGGCCGCCGGGTGTCCGTTGAAGATCGTATGGGGCGGAAGAAGGACGACAAGGGACGGCGGCCGGGGCGGCGGGCGCTGCTCATCGGTGCGGCGGCGGTGGTCGTGGGCGGGGCCGCGCTGGAGCGCAGCGGGCTGTCCCGGCTGTGGTGGCGGCTGCCGGGCGCGCAGAAGCCGCGGGTGGAGGGCGCGGTGGACTTCGGCGGCGCCCGGTGGGTGGCGGCCTCCTCGGCGAACTACCGGGGGGCGGACCGCCCGGACGACTACCGGATCGACCGGGTCGTCATCCATGTCACGCAGGGCAGCTTCGCGAGCGCGGTGAAGGTCTTCCAGGACCCGGGGCACGGGGCCGCCACGCACTACATCGTCCGCAAGGACGGGCATGTCACGCAGATGATCCGCGAGCTGGACGTGGCCTTCCACGCGGGCAACCGGGATTACAACGAGCGGAGTGTCGGCATCGAGCACGAGGGTTTCGTCGACGACGCCTCCTCCTTCACGGACGCGATGTACGCCGCCTCGGCACGGCTGACGGCCCGGATCTGCGCGCGGTACGAGATACCCGTCGACCGGGAGCACATCATCGGCCACGTGGAGGTGCCGGGCGCCGACCACACGGACCCGGGGCGGCACTGGGACTGGGACCGGTACATACGGCTGGTCCGCGCGGCTGGGACCACGCGGACCTGAGCCGTTCCGTTACGTCAGTCCCGCCGCGCGGGCGCGCTCCACCGCGGGGCCGATGGCCTTGGCGACCGCTTCGACGTCGGCCCGGGTGGAGGTGTGGCCGAGGGAGAAGCGCAGGGTGGAGCGGGCGAGGTCCGGGTCGGTGCCGGTGGCGAGCAGGACGTGGCTGGGCTGGGCGACGCCCGCGGTGCAGGCGGAGCCGGTCGAGCACTCGATGCCCTGGGCGTCCAGCAGGAGCAGCAGGGAGTCGCCCTCGCAGCCGGGGAAGGTGAAGTGGGCGTTGGCGGGCAGGCGGCCCTCCGGCGCCGGGTCGCCGCCGAGGATCGCGTCCGGGACCGCGGTGCGCACCGCCTCGATCAGCTCGTCGCGCAGTGCGCCGATCTCGCGGGCGAACCACTCACGACGCTCGGCGGCGACCCGTCCGGCCACGGCGAAGGAGGCGATCGCGGGGACGTCGAGGGTGCCGGAGCGTACGTGCCGCTCCTGGCCGCCGCCGTGCAGGACGGGCACGGGGCTGTGGTCGCGGCCCAGGATCAGCGCGCCGATGCCGTACGGTCCGCCGATCTTGTGGCCGGAGACCGTCATCGCGGCCAGTCCCGAGGCGGCGAAGTCGACCTGGACCTGACCGACGGCCTGCACCGCGTCGGAGTGCAGCGGGACGCCGAACTCGGCGGCCACGTCGGCCAGTTCGCGGACCGGCAGCAGCGTGCCGATCTCGTTGTTGGCCCACATGACGGTGGCGAGGGCGACGTCGTCGGGGTTGCGGGCGATGGCCTCGCGCAGCGCTTCGGGGTGGACGCGGCCGTAGGAGTCGACCGGGAGGTACTCGACGGTGGCGCCCTCCTGCTCGCCCAGCCAGTGGACGGCGTCGAGGACGGCGTGGTGCTCGACGGGGCCGGCCAGGACGCGGGTGCGGGCCGGGTCGGCGTTGCGGCGGGCCCAGTACAGGCCCTTGACGGCGAGGTTGTCGGCCTCGGTGCCGCCGGAGGTGAAGACGACCTCGCTGGGGCGGGCACCGAGGGCTGCGGCGAGGATTTCGCGGGACTCCTCGACCGTGCGGCGGGCCCGGCGGCCGGATGCGTGGAGGGAGGAGGCGTTGCCGGTGACGCTCAGCGCGGCGGTCAGCGCCTCTGCCGCCTCCGGGAGCATGGGGGTGGTCGCGGCGTGGTCGAGGTAAGCCATGGTGAGGCCGATTCTACGGGCGCTCACGGCCGGCCCGGGGATCAGGACGGGCCAGGGTGTCGGGAGGGGTCAGGGTGTCAGAAACCCCAGGACAAACTCCAGGACACCGTGTGGTCCGCCTGCATGAGGGCTAGGCGGACCAGGATGTCGGAGGTGCCGGGACTGGGACCGAGGAAGGCGCGGCCGCGGCGGGTGGTGCCGCGACCGCGGGGCGAGGCCGGCCAGGGCGATGGCGACGGGGCCGGGACCGGGGAACAGGTCGAGGGCGAGCGGGCCGAGCCGGCCGCCGTCGCCGGCCGGTCCGACCGTCAGCCCAGCCTGACCCGCGCGAGCTGCCGGGACTGCGCCACCAGCCGGTCGGCGCTGTCCCAGACCTCGGCGTCCTCCTCCAGGAAGCCGCCGGCGAGGTTGCGGGTGGTGATGGACACGCGCAGCGGGCCCGGTGCCGGGCGGCAGCGGACGTGCACGGTCAGCTCGACGGTCGGCACCCAGCCCTCGATGCCGAGCTCGAAGGCGGTCGGGGGCAGCGCGTCCACGGTGAGCAGCAGGGAGAGCGGGTCGTGGTCCCGGCCGTCGGCGAGGCCGAACCAGGCCCGCATCTCGCCGTTGCCGGAGGGCGAGCCGAGCGCCCAGCCGAGGGTGGCCGGGTCCAGTTTGAGCATCAGGCGGTCGGCGATGGCCGAGTTGCCCGGGACCGGGGCGGGAGCGTCCTGGGGGCCGAAGCACTGTTCCATCGGCGGGATCGCGGGCGGTTTCGCCGTGGTGCGTACGTCGTCGGGCAGGGTGCCGAGGTCACCGTAGGAGGCCAGGACGCGGATGCGCTCCACCTCGCGGCCGTCCTCGTCGTACTGGAGGAGGGAGGCCTGGCCGGTGGAGAGGGTGCGGCCGGTGCGGGCCACGTCCGTGCGCACGACGGCCGGCCCGGGCTGGGACGCGGTGAGGTAGTGCGCGGAGATGGTGAACGGGTCCGGGTGCGGCAGGGCGTCCGCGAGGGCGCGGCCGAGGACGGCCAGCAGGTAGCCGCCGTTGACGGCGTTGATGATGGTCCAGCCGGCGGAGAGCTCGGTGTCGTACACACCGGGGGCGCGCCGGGTGACCGCGGTGTCACGGTCGAACTCGCTGTCGCCGATCGTGGCCCGCGCGGCCGGGGCGGTGGCTGCTTCTGACATGCGTGAACGATACAACAGGAAATTACTAAGCAGTAGCTTTTAGTCGGGCCTCACTCCTCCCGTACCGTCGAGCGCCGGTTCCAGGCGCGCGGAGCCCGCCAGTGGTACCGCATCGCGAGCAGGCGCAGGGAGAAGGCGGTGGCCGCGGCGAAGCTGCTGGTGAACGGGTTCACCACGTCGTAGCGGATGCACAGCGCCACGATGGTGGCGCCGACGATCGCCGGGACCGCGTACAGGTCGCGGTCCCAGCGCAGCAATGACGGCACCTCGTTGGCGAGTACGTCCCGCAGCACACCGCCGCCCACGGCGGTGGCCAGGCCGAGCGTCGCCGACGCGGTGAGGCTGAGCCCGTAGTCGTACGCCTTGCTCGTGCCGACGACGCAGAACAGGCCGAGACCCGCCGCGTCGAAGACGTTGACGCCGGCCTGGATGCGCTCCACCTGCGGGTGGAGGAAGAAGACCAGGGCCGTGGCGAGCAGCGGGGTGACGAAGTATCCCAGGTCCGTGAAGGCGGCGGGCGGCACGGCACCGATGACCAGGTCGCGGAAGAGCCCTCCCCCCAGGCCGGTGGCCTCGGCGAGCACGGCTATGCCGAAGACGTCGAAGTTCTTGCGCACGGCCAACAGGGCACCGGAGATCGCGAAGACGAAGATACCGATCAGGTCGAGCGTGTGCAGGACGGACGGGCTGAACAGTTGCTGAAGCACCTTTACATTCTCACTCAGCAAGAACCCCTCGCCTTACAAAACAAGGCGAGGGGCTGGGTGAGCTTGCTGTCACCAGCGAGCCCTACGGCTTCCTCAGCCTTCTCGACCTTTTGCGGGTCTTCAAAGTTGAGCGGTGCGGAGGTGTCCGCGGGCTCGGCGGGTGGTGACGCAGCGTGTGCG
>NZ_QFDQ01000141.1 GCF_003270085.1 Streptomyces triticisoli
GGCCGGTGGCCGGCGGCCGGCCACCGCCCGTTCCCGCTCGCGCACGTCGCGGTCCGGGCGTGGTCCGGGCGCGGTCCGGGACGGCCGGGTCGCCGCGCCACGACCCGCTTCGGCGGCGTCGGCCGCGTCACTGCGGTGGACGCAGGGGCGGTGCCGAGCCAGACGTGGCGTCAGCGGCTTTCCAGGCGTACGTGGAGTTCTCGTTCCTGGTCGCCGGAGGCCGTGCACAGATCCTGGACGGTGAACAGGGAGTCCAGGGTCGTACGGAACCGGTCGATCGCCCAGTAGCCGCCCTGCACGTCGGCCGTGACGGACGCCCCGAGCCGGATGGGGCCGCAGCCGGCCCCGTGCTCCTCGGCCACGTCGAAGGTGCCGAGCCACACCGTCGGGCGCACCTCGTGGTAGTCGCGGGGCACATCGTCCGCGCACCGGTCGGAGGAGAAGCAGGCGCACAGGGTGTCGAACACGATCCGGGCGTCTTCCTTGGTGCATCCGCTCAGCTCCACCGAGACGGATTCGGGGTGGGCTCGCTCGCTGTCCATCGTGATCGCTCCTCTCGTGGCCGCGCCGCGTACCGCACTCGGCGCTCCACCCCCGGTCCTCAGCAAAGCACCATCTCCCAGGAGAACACCACCGGCGGCCCCCCACATCTCGCGACGGCGGTCCGTCCGGCTGATTCGGCGGGACGGCCCCCGTTGTATTGGGAGATGGTGGAAAGAGGCGACAGACCGTCGGAGAGGTGAGCGTGAGCGCGGTACAACAGGGTGGGTCGGCACCGGGGACGGCGGGCCGCGCGAACGGGCGAAGGCGGTGGGCGGGATGACTGCAGCGGGGGCTCCTCCGGCCGAGGGCGGCGAGCCGGATAGCGGGCCCGTACGGCCCAGCGGGCTGCTCGACGTACTGGGCGTGGCCTCGGTGGTCCTCGACGCCCAGGGGCACATCGTGCTGTGGAGCCCCCAGGCCGCGGACCTCTTCGGCTACTCGGCGCAGGAGGCGCTGGGCCGGTACGCCGCCCGGCTGATGGTCCACGAGCAGCACCTCGACCTGGTCGTCAAGCTGTTCACCGACGTCCTGCGGACCGGCCGGGGCTGGGCCGGTGCCTTCCCCGTGCGGCACAAGGACGGCGGCACCCGGCTGGTGGAGTTCCGCAACATGCGCCTCCTCGACGGCCAGGGGGAGGCCTACGCGCTGGGACTCGCCGCCGACCAGTCGACCGTGCGGCGGCTGGAGCGGGACGTGGCGCTGTCCGCGCGGATCGTCTCGCAGTCCCCGATCGGGCTTGCCGTACTGGACAACCGGCTGAGGTACGTCTCGGTCAACCCGGCCCTGGAGCGGATCAACGGCATACCCGCCGCGCAGCACGTGGGCCGGACGACCCGCGAGCTGCTGCCCGAGTGGGACCACGAGGCCCTGGAGGCCGGCGCGCGCCGTGTGCTGGAGACCGGGCAGCCCCTGGTCGACCGGTCCACGGTCGGCCGGACCCCGGCCGACCCGGACGAGGACCACGCCTGGTCGTTCTCGCTGTACCGACTGGAGGACGCCGCCGGCACGGTGCTGGGCGTAGCCGTGTCGATCGTGGACATCACCGAGCAGCACCGGGCGGGCATCGCGGCGGAGACCGCGCGCCGGCGCCTGGCCCTCATCGCCGACGCCTCGGCCCGGATCGGCACCACCCTGGATCTGGAGCGCACGGCCGGCGAGCTGGCCGACGTCGCCGTCCCCGAGCTGGCGGACGTGGCGGCGGTGGACCTGCTCGAGTCCGTGACCGCGGGCCGCCGCAGCAGCCTCGGACCGGCCGAGCCGGCGGTGATCCGTGCCCTGGCCGTACGGGCGGACCACGCCGCGGACGCCCTGGAGGCGGCCGATCCGCCCGGCCGGACCGCCCGCTACGGCCCCGACCGCCTGGTCACGCGCTGTGTGCGCACCGGGCGTCCGGTGCTGGTGGCACAGGTCAAGGACGAGGACCTGCCGGTGATCGCCCGCTCCCCGGAGGCCGCCGTGCTGCTGGGCCGCGCGGGCGTGCACTCGTATCTGGCCGTGCCGCTGATCGCGCGCGGCGAGGTGCTGGGCGCGCTGGACCTCAAACGCACCCGCAACCCGCGGCCGTTCAGCGCGGACGACGTCCTGCTGGCCGGGGAGCTGGCCGCCCGCGCGGCCGTGCAGATCGACAACGCCCGCTGGTACCAGAGTGCCCGCGACACCGCCCTCACCCTGCAGCGCAGCCTGCTGCCCAGTCACCCGTCCGTCACCGGAGGGCTCGAGGTCGCCTCCCGCTACCAGCCGGCGGGGGCCACCGTGGAGGTGGGCGGCGACTGGTTCGACGTGATCCCGCTGGAGGGCGACAGGACGGCGCTCGTCGTGGGCGACGTCATGGGCAGCGGGATCGGCGCGGCGGCCACGATGGGGCGGCTGCGCACCGCGACGAAGGCGCTGGCCTCGCTCGAGCTCGATCCCGCGCAGCTGCTCGCGCACCTCGACCGGATCACCGACGGCCTGGACCACTCCATCGCCACCTGTCTGTACGCCGTCCACGACCCGCACGAGCGGCAGTGCCGGATCGCCAACGCCGGGCACCTGCCTCCGGCCCGGATCCCCGTGGGCCGCGCCCCGGAGCTGCTGGACCTGCCCACCGGGGTGCCGCTGGGCGTGGGAGGCGTCGCGTTCTCCACCACGACGGTGGACCTGGAACCCGGCGACCAGCTGGTGCTCTACACCGACGGGCTCGTCGAGACGCGCCGGGACCCGCTGGACGAGCGCCTGGAGATGCTGCTGACGCTGCTGGACGGCCCGCCGCGGTCCCTGGAGGAGCTGTGCGACCTCCTGCTGCGCACGCTGCACCAGCCGGACAACCACGACGACGTGGCCCTGCTCGTCGCCCGCGCGCAGGGGTTGCCGTAGCGCCGGGCCGACGCTCAATTATTGTGCAACTAGTTGCACAATGCCCTCCGTGTCCTCTACAACTGGACAGGCACGACACCGCCTACGGAGGGCCCGATGAGCCGTTACCCGCATTTGCTGAGCCCGCTCGAGCTGGGGTTCACCACGTTGCCCAACCGCGTGCTCATGGGCTCCATGCACGTGGGCCTGGAGGAGGCCGAGCGGGGGTTCGAGCGGATGGCGGAGTTCTACGCCGCCCGGGCCCGCGGGGGAGTGGGGCTGATCGTCACCGGCGGTATCGCCCCCAACGAGGAGGGCCGGCCCTACGAGGGCGGGGCCAAGCTCACCACCGATGAGGAGGCCGCCCGGCACGCGGTCGTGACCGGGGCCGTGCACCGCGAGGGCGGGCGGATCGCCCTGCAGATCCTGCACTTCGGCCGCTACGCCTACCACCGCGACCTGGTCGCCCCCAGCCCTCTTCAGGCCCCCATCAGCCCCTTCGTCCCGCGCGAGCTCACCGACGCCGACGTCGAGCGGACCATCGACGACTACGTCCGCACCGCCCGCCTCGCCCGCCGGGCCGGCTACGACGGCGTGGAGATCATGGGCTCCGAGGGCTACCTCATCAACGAGTTCATCGCCACGCAGACCAACCACCGCACCGACCGCTGGGGCGGCCCGTACGAGAACCGGATGCGCTTCCCGGTCGAGATCGTGCGCCGGGTGCGCGAGGCCGTCGGCGAGGACTTCATCGTCATCTACCGGCTGTCCATGCTGGACCTCGTGCCCGGAGGCTCGACCCTGGACGAGGTCGTCACGCTCGCGAAGGCCGTCGAGGCCGCCGGGGCGACCCTCATCAACACCGGCATCGGCTGGCACGAGGCCCGCATCCCCACCATCGCCACCTCCGTGCCGCGCGGCGCCTACGCGTTCGTCACCAAGAAGCTGATGGGCGAGGTCTCCGTCCCGCTCGTCACCACCAACCGCATCAACACCCCGGACGTGGCCGAGCAGTTGCTCGCCGACGGATACGCAGACATGGTCTCCGTGGCCCGCCCGATGCTCGCCGACCCGGACTTCGTCAACAAGGCCGCCGCCGGCCGCCCCGAGGCCATCAACACCTGCATCGGCTGCAACCAGGCCTGCCTGGACCACACCTTCAGCGGGCAGATCACCTCCTGCCTGGTCAACCCGCGCGCCTGCCACGAGACCGAACTGATCCTGTCCCCGACCCGACGGCGCAAGCGCGTCGCCGTCGTCGGCGCCGGGCCCGCCGGGCTGGCCTGCGCCGTCAGCGCCGCCGAACGCGGCCACCAGGTCACCCTGTTCGACGCCGCGAGCGAGATCGGCGGCCAGCTCAACGTCGCCCGCAAGGTTCCCGGCAAGCAGGAGTTCGACGAGACCCTGCGCTACTTCCGCCACCAGCTCGACGCGCACGGCGTCGGCGTACGCCTGAACACCCGGGTGGACGCCGGCGATCTCGACGGCTACGACGAGGTCGTCGTCGCCACCGGCGTCACCCCCCGCACCCCCGAGATCCCCGGCATCGACCACCCGCGCGTCCTCGGCTACCTCGACGTGCTGCAGGGCGACGCCCCCGTCGGCGACCGGGTGGCGATCCTCGGCGCCGGCGGGATCGGCTTCGACGTGGCCGACTACCTCACCGACAGCGGCGACCGGGCGAGCGAGGACCCGGCGACGTACTTCCGCCACTGGGGCGTCGACATGGACCACCGCTCGCCCGGCGGCCTCGCCGAGCCCGAGCGGCCCGCACCGCCGCGCACCGTGCACCTGCTGCAGCGCAAGCCCACCAAGGTCGGCGCCGGACTCGGCAAGACCACCGGCTGGATCCACCGCACCGAGCTCAAGCACCGCGGCGTCACCATGGTCCCCGGCGTCCGCTACGACCGCATCGACGACGCCGGGCTGCACATCACCGTCGACGGCGCGAGCACCGTCCTGGAGGTGGACACGATCGTGCTGTGCACCGGACAGGAACCCCGGCGCGAGCTGTACGAGGAACTTCTCGCCGCCGGGCGCGAGGCGCACCTCATCGGCGGGGCGGACGTGGCCGCCGAGCTGGACGCCAAGCGCGCCATCAAGCAGGGCACGGAGCTGGCGGCGGCCCTGTGACCGGACGCCGGGGCGGCGGCGGGCGTACGGCCCGTCCCTAGGATGACCTCCATGTCACTCCCGCACGCGATCCTCACCGCCCTGCTCGAAAAGCCGTCGTCGGGGCTCGAGCTGACGCGCCGCTTCGACAGGTCCATCGGCTACTTCTGGTCGGCGACGCATCAGCAGATCTATCGCGAGCTGGGGAAGCTGGAGGCGGACGGGCTGATCCGCACCCTGCCGTCCGAGCAGCCGGCCCGCGGGCAGAAGAAGAGCTACGAGGTCCTGCCCGCGGGCCGCGCCGAACTGGCCCGCTGGACCGCCGCCGCCCAGGAGCCGAAGCCGCACCGCGACGCCCTGCTGCTGCGGCTGCGCGCCGCGGCCGTGGTGGGCACCGCGGGTCTGGAGGCCGACCTCAGACGTCATCTGGAGCTGCACGAGCGGCAGTTGGAGGAGTACCGGGAGATCGAGCGGCGTGACTTCCCGCCCGGCAGGGACAGCCCCGAGGACCGGTTGCGGCATCTGGTGCTGCGGGCCGGCATCGACCTGGAGACCTTCTGGACCCAGTGGCTCCGGCACGCGCTGGAGGAGTTCCCCGAACTGCCCGGTCACGGGCCCCGGTGACGGCGCTCCCGGCCGCTCAGAGCCGGTACGGCTTCGAACGGCGGCGCAGCACCCAGCCCGTGGCGATCAGCGCGGCGCCGACCAGTGCCCCGCCCACCGCGAACGTGACGGGCCCGTAGTCCTTGGTGCCCCCGCCCAGACCGCCCGCCACACCACGGGGCGGCGCGGACGTGGCCGAGATCGTCGGGGTGTTGCGGACGGCTCCGGAGACGGCGATGGACTGGGTTCCCGCGGTGATGTTGTTGGAGCACACGACGATCACGGTGTAGGTGCCCGGGCTCACGCTCTGCCAGGCGGCGGTCTGGCTGGTCCTCGTCCCGGTCAGCGCCACCTGGCGCCCCTGGGTGAAGTTCGTCTGGCTGCTGGTGAGCAGTGAGGCCGTGCCCCAGCTGCCGTTGACCTGGGTGCACGTGCTGGTCGTGACGGTCACGGTCGAGCCGCTGGCTCTGACGGAGATCCCCGGCCCGGCGGCGGCGGGCCCGGCGGCGAGACCGGCCGCGAGCGCGGCGGCGGCTGCCGCGACCGGGCCGGAGCGCAGGAGTGGCTGAGTGTGGCGCATGGGACTGTCCTCCGGCGGCACGGTCGGCGACCATCCCGTGTGCCGCCGGAGATAGGGGAATCGCCCGTGCTGCCTCGCAGTCAGCCAACCTCCCGCGCCCGCACAGGGCACGCGGGGCGCGTCCGTTCGGGTGAGCCGCACGCCCTACGGCTGCCCCGTCGTCACCGTCCGCTCGGGTGAGAAGCCGCCCCAGGTGCCGTCCGGCAGCATCGCCCGGATCCGCACCCGGTGGGTGACCCCGGCCTCGCGCCCGACGTAGAAGCTGTACGACGCCTTCTCGTGCGGGGCGGTGCCGCCCCAGACCAGGGAGGTGGCCGGCTGTCCGTCGAGCTGGATCTGATAATGCGTCACCACCCCGTCGGTGCACGGCGGAACCCAGCTCAGGTCGAGGTAGTGGGAACCGTCCGCCCGGTGGGTCGTGGCATGGAAGGCGGAGGGCGCGGTGGCCCGGCCGTCGTCGGAGCCCGGCGCGGTGGTGAGCCGGACGGCGGTACTGGCGGGGGAGAGGTTGTCGGCGGCGTCGCGGGCCCGCACGGTGAAGGTGTAACGGGTGTCCGGCCGCAGGCCCATGACCACGGTCGCCGTCTGGTTGCCGCCCACGCTGTGGATCTTCGTGCCGGCCTGGTGGACCTCGTAGGAGACCACGCCCCGGTCGTCCGTCGACGGAGACCGGGACAGCTGGACGGCCCGGCTGCCCACCGCCCGGCCGTGCGCGTCGAGAGGGCGGGACGGAGCCGAGCGGTCCGCGGCGGCGGCCGGAGTCGTCGCCCGCACCGATCGGCTGCGCGGGCCGAGCCGGCCGTCGGTGTCCCGGGCCCGCACGGTGAAGACGTACGTGGTCGAGGGGCTGAGCCGGGTGACGTCCACCATGTGCTCGGACGCCGGCACGTCCTTCACCTTCGTGGTGCCCCGGTACACCTCGTACCCGGCGACGCCCGAGGCCGCGGGCGCCGCGTTCCACATGACGTGCACGCTGGTCGCGCTCCCGGCCGCCGCGGTGACACCGGTCGGCGCCCCGGGCATCCGGCCGCTCCCGCCGCCGTCGGCGACGCTCCGGCCGCAGGCGGCCAGCAGCGCCGGCACGAGGCACAGGGCCACGACACGCCCGAGCACGCGGTGAGAGCGGGAAGCGGGGGCGGGAACGCGTCGCACGAGGCCGGTCTCCCTTCTCGGCAACGGCTTCGGCGGCGGCGCGGACGACCCGGACGCCGCACGGGCAATGGTCCGGACCAATGTGACGCCTCGATGGGGCCGCATCAAGAGGGCCGCCGTCCAGGGAAGCTGCGGGGCGTTACGTGTGCTGGAACCTCTGCCGGGACGAACCCCCTTGGGTTGCGGGGGAGTTCACGCCGCGGCGCGGGCCGCTTTCGTCGCCGGTGCCGCGGCGGCGCGGGCGGCCGGGGGGCGGGCCGACCGCGGGCATGGTCCCCCGGC
>NZ_QFDQ01000142.1 GCF_003270085.1 Streptomyces triticisoli
GGGGTTCGGGTACGGCTGTGGATGCTGGGGGTCGGGGCCCGGTGTGGGTCCCGGCCCGGGACCCGGCGTCGGCGAGGGCGGAGTGGGGTCGGGGTGCGGATCGGTCATGACGTCCTCCGGCCAGTCGGTCGACATCGGCTCTGGACTACTCCCCCGCCTACCCGCCGCCTGCGCCGCCAGTCACCCGACGGTGCCAGGGCGAGGGCCCGGTGGGCTCACCTCGCCGGCGTCACGGCCCGTCCAGCCCGGAGCCGGGCTGGACAGAACCGGGACCCGGCGTCGTGGTGAGGCGGTGGGCCGGGGCCATGGAAACCCGGGCCAGGACGATCACGTCGGCGTCGCCCGAAATGGGCCTGCCGGGGAAGAGAGCCCAACTGGCCTTCTTCACGCGCGAGGCGGCGTTCCCCGTGTGACCCGGGTGATGTGCCGGTACCAGCTCGGGCGACGACACGGCCCTTCGCCGAGGACCGGCGCGATGGCCTGGAGCGGCCGTCCTAAGCGGCCACGTCGTCGACGGCGTAGTCGATCATCGGCCGGACCGTGACGACGCCGTCCACGCCCTTGGCGAGCCGTTCGGCGATCTGGGCGGTGCTGCGGTTCTCGACCTCGCCGCGCAGGGTGACGACACCGTCGTGAACCTGCACCTGCACCTCCGTGCCGCTCAACCGCAGTATCCCTTTCAGCACGTCGTCGCGGATCTCCTCGCGGATCTCCTCGTCGGGACGCAGGAAGATCCGGAGCAGGTCCGCGCGGCTGACGATGCCGACAATGCGGTCCGCCTCGTCCACGACCAGCAGCCGCCTGACTCGGTGGTGGTCCATCGTGCGGGCCGCCTGGGCGACCGGCCAGTCGGGGTGAGCGGTGACCACGGGGGTGGTCATCAGCCCGGCCGCGTTCTCCGCGCGTGCCTTGGCCTTCTCGTGGGGCCAGCCCGGAGGTGTCGGCTGCCCACCGTACTGGTCCGGCTGTTCGGCCTGCCTGCGGAGCAGGTCCGCTTCGGACACCAGCCCCATCGGCGCTCCGCGCTCGTCGGCTACGGGCACAGCGCTGATGTCGTGGGTGGACAGCAGGGCTGTGATCTCCTTGAACGGGGTGTCCGGGCGGACGGTGACGACATCACACGTCATCACTTCACCGACTGTGCTGTGACGGGTCATCGTCTCAGCTCCTTCCTGCGTGCCGGTCACGCAGTGGGCGGCTTGAAGGCCTCTCTTCCACTGTGCCCCTCCGCCTCCCAGTCGCCGCCAGGGCCGATGGTCCCCGATCCCGGCCGCTCCCGGTGCACAGCGGCACTTGCCCCGCTTCCCGGCTCGGGCAGCCGGCCCGGTCCGGCGAAGTCGGACTTCTCGCCTTATACAGCCGAATACCCCCGGGGTGTTTTAGGAGGTACCCATGGCCGCCAGTTCCCCACACCCCAGCCGGCCGATCACCGGCCGGCACCGCGTCGCCGTGATCGGTGGCGGCAGCGCCGGGATCAGCGTCGCCGCCCGCCTGCGTCGCGCCGGCGCCACGGACATCACCCTCGTCGAACCGTCCGACACGCACTGGTACCAGCCCCTGTGGACCCTGGCCGGCGGCGGTCAGGCATCCCTGCGCAGCACCCGGCGTGCCGAGGCGTCCGTCATCTCCGGCGGAGTGCGCTGGACCACGCCGGCACGCCATCGCTGTCGACCCGGACGCCCGCACCGTCACGCTCTCCGGCGGTGACGAGCTCACCTACGAGTACCTGGTGATGGCCCCCGGACTGCAGTTGGACTGGGACGCCGTGCCCGCGCTCGCCGAAGCGGTGGGACACGACCGGGTGAGCAGTAACTACCCGCCGGAGTACGCCCCACGCACCTGGGACCTGATCAAGGGGATGCGGTCGGGCAGGCGGTGGTAGGGGTTGGTGCGGGCGGGCAGCACCACGACGGCACTTTGGTAGTGGCCGGCCGCGGTGAGGGCGTCGGTGTGGGCGGCGAGGACGGCGTCGGCCTGATGGACCAGGCGCCGGTGCCGGGCGAGGCGAGCAGAGTGTTGATGCTGAAGCCGGTGGAGCGGACGACGGCCGCGGCGGTGACGGGGTGCCCGCTCCGGGCGAGGTCGGCGGCGCGGGCGGCCACGGCCTGGTCGGCGCGTGAGCCGGTGAACAGCGCCAGGACACCTGCGCCGGCCTGGCCGGGGAAGCGGTAGAGGTGTACCTCCGGCGGGGCCGGGGTGGCGGCAGTCGGCCGGGGTGTCGGGGTGGTGGTCATGGCGATTCCTTCTCGTGCGTGCCCTGCGGGGCTGTGGACTGGCCGGTGACGGACGCGTGGTCTGCGGTGCGGTGGGCGTCACCCATGGCCGTCTCGGCCGGGTCGCCTTGGGCAGCGGAGGACTGCTGGCCGCGGGTGGCGATCAGCGACCAGGCGATGGAGACGGTGATGGTCACGACGATGACGCCCAGGGTGAGGGGGATGGGCAGCTTGCCGACGGGGGTCTCGGACAGGATGAGCTTGACGCCGGCGAAGGCGAGCAGGACCGCGAGCCCGTAGTGCAGGTACGTGAAGCGGCGCAGCAGTCCGGCCAGGCAGAAGTACAGGCTCCTGAGACCGAGGACGGCGAAGGCGTTGGCGGTCCAGACGATGAAGGTGTTGGTGGTGATCGCCAGGACGGCGGCGACGGAGTCGACGGCGAAGATGAGGTCGGTGGCCTCGATGGCGACGAGGACGACGAACAGCAGCGTCGCGATCCGTTTGCCGCTGACGCGGATGAAGAACTTGTCGCCGTGGAAGCGCGGATCAGTGGGGATGAGCTTCTTCACCAGGCGGACGACGGGGTTGCGGTCGGGGTGGACCTCCTCGTCCTTGGAGACGGCCATCTTCCAGCCGGTCCAGATCAGGAACGCACCGAAGAGGTAGGCGGTCCAGAAGAACACCTGCAGCAGCTCGGCGCCGATGAAGATGAACACCAGCCGGGCCGCCAACGCCCCGATCACACCCCAGAACAGCACCTTGTGCTGGTAGGCGTCCGGAACGGCGAAGAACGAGAAGACCAGCGCAAACACGAAGACGTTGTCGATCGACAGGGCCTTTTCGATCAGATAGCCCGCGTAGTACGTGGAGGACGCCTCGCCGCCCTGCCACGCCCACAGGATCAGGCCGAAGCCCAGGCCGGTGGCGATCCACAGGCCGCTCCACCATGCGGCCTCGCGGAAGCCGATCACGTGGTTGTCGCGGTGGGCGATCAGGTCGACGGCGAGCATCACGCCGATGCCGACGGTGACCGCGGCCCATACCCACAGCGGGACGGCGAACGACAGTTCATTCATGGTTGATCGGCTTCCTGGGACGGAGAGGACACGGAAGGAAAGAGGAGAGGGCGGGTGCCGGGCCCCGGCGGACATACGGAGGGAGAGCCGGGCCCGGGCCGCCGGTCGGGCTTCACATAGGCGCTCACCTCCCCGGTCATGCCGGTCGCCGGGCGGTGGTGCGGCGGCGTGGGCGCATCGCGAGGGCGATGCACACCCCGCCGACGGTCAGGTCCACCAGCGCCAGCAGCCACCACGGCGCGAGTGCGGTCAGCCCGTCCATCACGCCTTCTTGACCACCGGCGGGGCGGTGGTGGGCAGGCGCCGCTGGGCAAGCGCCCACACGTTGCGCACCCCAGCCGGGGACAGGTCGGCCGGTCCCAGGCCAGCCCCGGCGACGGGCACCGTGAACCGGGCGGGGGCGACGGCGTAGACGAAGGGGCCGTCGCGTACGGCGGAGGCTTCGATCAGGCTGTGTGCGTCCAGCCCGGCCGGGCCCCGGCTGGAGGCGACCACGAGCGGGGAGTAGTGGCGGGCGGCCAGGGCCAGCACCTCGCCCGCGGCCCGCAACCTGGGCTGCACGCCCCCTTCGGCCGGGACGCGGTGGGCGACGGGGATGTAGCCGATACCGGCGCTGCGCAGCCGGGGCAGCACCCGGGCCAGGAACATTCGGGCGGTGTCGACGTCCGCGCGGTACGGGGCCGGGGCCCGCCGCTCGGCGGGCAGCACGGCGATCAGCAACACCGGGACCTTACGGGGGGCGGCCAGGCGGACGGCGGCGTCCACGACGGCGATGCCCTCGGGCCGGTTGGTCACCAGCGCGGTGACCGGATGCGGCAGCGAGACGGGCAGCACGGGCGTGCCGGAGGCGGCGGGGCGGGTCAGGGTCGGGGCGGACATCGTGACCCCCTTTCTGCGGGGTCGAAGTCAGTGGTGGGGGTGTGTTCAGCGTCACCCGCCACTCTGATCCCCGTCAAGAGTTACGCGAAAACTTTTTCGGCAATATTGTTTCGCGAAAGGCTCTTGGTCATACGAAGCAGGCTTCGTATGATGGACGTCATGACTCAGCCCTCTGCCGCGCGCGGCGATCAGTGGACGTTCCTCACCAACCACGCCCGCGTCCTGATCGCCCTCGCCCAAGACCCAGAAGCACGCGGGCGTGACGTCGCCGACCTGATCGGCATCACCGAACGCGCCGTGCAGCTGATCGTCGCCGACCTCGAAGCGGCCGGATACCTCACCCGCACCCGGGTGGGGCGCCGCAACCGCTACACCATCGACCCCACCGTGGCCCTGCGCCACCCGACCGAGGCCGACCACCCCGTCGGCGACCTGCTGGCCACCTTCCTGCACCGTGAGGACACCCCCGCCGCCGACACCGGCGCCGAGCGCGCCGCCTCGTAAAGCCGCCTGCCCGGCAGGCGGCCGCGGCGCCAGGGTGCGTGACCTCGGCCCCGGCCGCCCTCTCCCCGTGGGGCGGTTCCGGGGTCGATCCCTTTACCCGGAGGTGTGCGTCAAGCCGGAGGGCAGGGCGCGGCCGGAGGCGCCCAGGGCACCGGTGAAGCCGCGTGGACGAACGGGCCGCCACGGATGGCAGCCGCCTGCATCACCGTGCACGCATCCAGCCCCGCCGGCCCGCTGCGCGAGACCACCAGCAGCGAGCACCCATGGGCGACAGCCACGTCCAGCAGGCCCTTCGCCTCACACAGGCGCCCGTTGCGGTCGGCGGGACGGTGGTAGACGGCCAGCTGGTAGGCGATCTGGGCGCGGGCCACGCGCGGCAACGCCCGCCCCAGCACGGCGCGGGCCGCCGCCCCGTCCGGGCGAGGCGCCAGCCGTGGCAGCAGCGGGGGCATCACGGCGATCAGCAGCAGCGGCGCACCGCGGGCGGCGGCAAGCCGGACCGCGACATCCGCGACAGCGGTGTCATCGAGGCGGTCGGCCAGCACCGCGGCCACCGGGAACCGCAGACGAAAGCGGCCGGGCGCCGCAGCACCGTCTGTGGCCGGAGAGAGGGGTGCACGCAGGGAGTTCATGACCGTCGCTCCTTCCAGGAGCGGGAAGAACGCGGGCCAGCACCCCTCAATGGCGTCCGTCTACCGCGCGCTCGCCGAAGCGGAGGAGAGCGAGGCACCGGCCGGGCCGGAAATCGTCGCCCCGCGCCGGCCCACGAGGGTGGACCTCACCGGCCCCGGCAGCGGCACCGACCCCGAGCTAATGGAGCGCCTCACCCGGCAGGTCCTCGGCGGCGCCACCGACGAAGCGACGGCCACGCTCGTCGAACAGACCGAGGACGGGACAGACGATGTCGTGGCCGCGCTGCTGGCTCAGGCCCGACAGGAAGGGGAGGACACGTGACCCCGATGCCACGCACCGTATGAAGGGCCCCGGTGTACTCGGCGCCGAAGGCCCTGGCCGCACCGGACCGTTCGGCCGCTGGCCCGACGGCAGCGAGGACGAGGACGGCGAGGAACACCCGACCGGCAGCCACGCGCAGAACGCACCAAGATCAGGCACCGAGCGTTAACGGCCGTACCGCGGTTCCCCGGAGGCCACCCCAACTCGGCCCATGATCAATCTCAGCGATAACCGCTGTACCGATGTTCCCCAAGGCCGGTGAGTCCCGTAAGTTCACGCAAACTGAAGGGTTCTCGGTGGGAACTCAAGGGTCCGTCGTCGTGCTCTGCGGAGTTGCTTCCGTGGGTTCGGGGCCAACTCGCGACCTTGCCGTTCCTGGTCCCCTGGACCGGCAAGACGCCGAGCGGCCCCCTGCTCGAACGCAGCGAAGCGGAGTTGAGAGCTTGGGGAAGGAGTTGAGAGCTTGGGGGCGGGGCAGCCTCGGGTCGCTGCTGTACCGGCGGGCGCTGGGCGAGGCCGTCGCCACGGCGCTGGCGGTACGCGACGGCGCGCCGTCGACCGGCCCCGCACCCACGTACGCGCAGGTGCAGGCCCTCGTCGACGGGCCCGGCGTCACGTGCCGGTGAGCTTGTCGAGGTCGGGGGCGTAGACGGTCATCCAGTGCGGGTTCAGCCGGTAGTAGACGACCTCGCGGTTCCAGTCGAAGGCGTCGTCGTCGCCGTAGAAGTCCTTCAAGTAGGCGAGGAGTTCCTGCCAGTCGGCCGTGGTCTCGGCGTCCTCGGGGTTCAGCTCCTCCACCGTGCCGTGGGTGAACACGCCGAGGTCCTCGCCGCGCATGTGCGCGACGCTGGCGGCCGGACGGGCCGCGAGATGACGGGCCTTGGCGGCGTTGCGCGCCGTGCCGAAGTGCCACCGGCCGTGCAGGAAGTGCCCGTCGGCGCCGCTGATCCGCGGTTCGCCCTTTGCGGTCACCGTGGAGAGGGCGAGCGTGCACATGCCGGTGAGGACCCCGGTGAGCTGCGCCGCCGTGATGGTGCGGCCCTCGACGATCGAGCGGAGGTGTGCGGTCGAGCCGGAGAGGGAGGAGTCGAGGAGGGACTGGAGCTTGTTGAGTTCTTCTGGGGTTTCGCGCATACGTCCATCGTCGGCCGTAAACCCGACACCCTCTGTCGTCATTGATGAAGCAGCCTTGAGGTTGCTCCGCGCGGGTTGCGCTCGGTGCTGCGTGGATGGCAACAGGTGGGGGACGAACGCCGGGACATGTTCATGTATTCGCGGTTGATTGACGAGCTGTGATGCCGTTGGTCCTGCTGTCAGGCCGCACGACGCGGTGTTCCCTTGAACTGATTGAGCAGCCATGATGTGCCGCCGTGACGGATTTCGTGGTTCCTCTCGCCATCGCAGTGATCGGGTTAGTGGCAACCGGCTTGGGAGCGGTTGTTGGGGCGCGGGCAGCTAAGTTCGGCGCGGAAAAGAACGCCGAAGCCGTCCGGCGGCAAGTACAGGACCAAGGTGCCGTCGAGCACGGTCACTGGATGCGCCAAGAACGCCTCAACACCTACGAGAGCTTTCTTGAAGCCTGGGATGAGTGCCTGCGCCTCTCCCAAGGATCTGCTGACGCCGACTCCAAGTCGCGTCAATCCGGGCCAAGTTCTTTTCCTGAGGGCGATGCCGAGTGCTCGGCTGCCTGTTCCAGTAGTGCCCGTGCGGAGTCCGCGTAGCGCATCGCGGTCTTCTCGTCGAGCCCGAACACCTCGGCGAGGTGAAGCGGATCGGGCCCGTGGGTCAGGGCCTCTTCGAGCTGCCGGTCGACGCGGAGCCGCTCCAGCGTCGCGTCCTGGCTGCGCATCGAGGAGCTGATCCAGTGGTTGCTGGCGCGGCTGGTCTTGGTGGCGGTCTGGTTGTTGATCAGCAGATGGAGGTTCGCGGTGCTCGGCCACCGGTTTCGCCGGTGCTCCAGCCAGTCCAGCAGCAGTTTCAGGGTGAGGTCGTCGAGCGGGCGGACGCGTCCGGCGATGGTCAGCCGTCGGTTGCCGAGGTCGACGTCGTCGAGCATGAGCATGCCGATCTGGGCGACCCGGGCGGCGTGCACCGCGGCGAGGGCGAGGATGAGTCGTGTTGCCGGGGTGGTGGCCGCCGCGACGGACCGGCCGACCTGGGCGGGGACCAGCGGCTGGAGCACGCCGTACTCGTACTGGCCGACCTTGATCCGGCTGGTCGGGTTGCGGAAAAGCAGCCCATTCCGCTTGGCCCAGGAGAACAGCGAGCGCAGGGCCACGAGTTGGTCACGCCGGTGGTGGCCGTGCAGTGTCTTAATGTAGGTCCGGACGTCGTCGCGGGTCACTTCCCGCAGGTGGTCATAGCGGTCCGACCATTCCAGCAGGGCCGGCCGGACACGGTTGAGGTAGAGCCAGACCGTGCCTTCCCGCCGCGGGAGGCTGCGGGGGCCACCGTCACGCAGGACGCGGGTCCAGCGCTCGGCCTCCGAGCGGATGCCGGGTGCGAGACCCTGCAGACGCTCGGCGAGCCAGCCCTCGAAGGAGGGTTCGCTGTCGTCCTCGAAGATCCCCATCTCCTCCAGGACCGTGACGACGTGGCCGACCGGGAGGTCGCGGGACCGGAGCGGGGTGAAGATCTCGCTGTGCCGGATGGCGTCGCCCTCGACGTACCCGGTGAGGACAAGGGCCAGGCCGCGGTTGACGGCGAAGCGGATGTTGCGTCCCCAGCCCCGTGCCTCGGCGAACCGGTGAGCGAGGTACTTCGCCCAGGTCAGCCAGGGGCTGGTCAAGTCGACGCCGGAGGGGTCGAGGCGGCCGTAGTCGCGCGGGACCTGTCCGAACAGCGGCAGCTGTCTCCAGTCGGCATTCGGCCGCCAGGCCGGCGCGGGCGGCGGCTTGCGAGGGGCGCCCCGCCGTCCGCCGCGCCGCCGAGGGGCGGGTGCCGATCCGTTGCGGTGGTGCATGCCCATGAAGAACAGTTGATGGTGCCGGACCGCGTTGAGGCGCGCCCTCACATCGGCCTCCGCGGCCAGCTGGTCGACAGCGGCCTGGGCCCCCAACCGGGCCTGGCACCAGCACAGACGACAGAAATCCCACTTCAGCGGCTGGACACGGCGGCAGCCGGTGCAGACGGCCGTCGCGTGGCTGCGGCCGAACATGTAGCAGGTCGGACAGAGCCGTCCGCTGAAGTCGCCCCAGGCCAGGCAGCCGTCGCAGGAGTCGGTGGCCTTGTAGTAGGCCTTCGGATACCGGCTCATGCAGGCGGCAGCGACCGGCCGTCGCGACGCTTGGGCACCACCGCCGGAACCGGTGCGGCGGCACCGACAGCGGTCCGGCTGATGTTCTCCTCGCCGGGGCGGGTAACCTTCTGCGGTTCCGGGATCAACAGGTCGCCGATCTCGCAGCCCAGCACGACGCAGATGACGTCCAGGTCGTCCAGCTTGAGGGAGACCGGCTGGCCGGACCACAGCCCGGACATCTTTCCGGCCGAGATCACCAAGCCGTGCTCGGCCAGGCTCCGCTGGAGCTCGGACGCCTTCCAGATACCCTTGTTCGCGGCGGTCAGCCGCAGGTTCCACCTCATCGGGCCAGCCCTTCCAGCCGCTTCGCGGCCCGTTCCATCCCGGCGACCCAGGCGTCCTCGACCCGGGTCTGCTGCACGTGGATATACCGCATCGTGGCGGCAATCCAGGAATGTCCCAAAACCTCCTGGATCGCGAGCAAGTCCAGCCCATTCCCATAGAGCTGGGACGCGCAGAAATGCCGCAGGACGTGCGGCGTCAACCTGTCTGTCCAGCCCGGCAGATGAGCCTCGACGGCGTTGTCGAGACCGTTGCGCAGGGCGTCGTCGCCGACCCGGCGTGCGGAACCGTCGGTGTTCTTCCGCTCACTCGGGAACAGCGGGGCACCGGGCCGTGTGTGATCGTCGTCGAACTGACCCCACACGTCCTCGATGAACCACCGCAGCGTCCGGTCGGCACCGTTGATCAGCGGCACCATCCGCTCACGCGGCCCCGAGCCGCGGGCGCCCTTGCCGTGGCGGACGTGGAGCTTGCCGAAGCGGCCCAGGTCCCACTTGATGTCGTCCAGGTCGAGGCCGCATGCCTCGCTCACTCGCAGGCCGACCTGGGACATCAGCTTCGAGGCGGTGTAGTTCCGGGCGGTCGGGGCGAACTTCCTGCAGGTCGCCAGCTCGCCACCCCAGCCCGTGAACAGCGCCCCGACCTCCGGCTCGCTCGGCGGGATCCGCAACTGTGCATCCTTGGCCCCGCGCGGCCGGTTCATCTCGTCGATCGGGCACTCGACCACCCGGCCGGTCATCCGGTGGATCTCGACCTTGTGCCGCAGCTCCAGGAACATGAAGTACGTACTCAGCGCCTGTGACCGGCCCAGCCGGGTGCCGCTGGGCGAGTGCCGCAGTACCTTCCCGAAGTACGCATCCGCGTCGGCGGGCTCCATGTCCCACAACGGTCGGCCGAACCAGGACCTGATCTGATCCAGGTGACCGACGTCCCCGCGAATGGTGCCGTCCGCCAGCCCTGCCGAGGCCCGCGCGAGAACGAACCCTGACAGCACGTCGGTCTCGAACCGCTCCAGTTCCTCCGCCGACGCGGGCGCCCAGTGCTCACGCAGGTCCCGTACGACTGCCAGCGCCGCCAACCCGAGCCTCCTCGCCTTCGGTCCGACTACAGATCGGTCGGACGAGATGAGAACGCTTCAGAAATCCCGAAGTTACGTCACAGGCCACCAGAGCACACGAAGGAGGAAGAACCCCCCGGCCACGGGCCCAGGGAGTCAGCAGAGCTCAGGGGAACTCACGGGATGTCGCACAGTACTGGCACGGCATGCTCACCGGCCGCCTCTGACCGACCGGCCCCTCTTGCAGCAGCCACCTTTTGCTGCCCGACATGGGGTCACCCGACCATGCTCTTCGCCCAGTACTACCTCGACTGCCTCTCCCAGGCCTCGTACATGATCACCGACGAGACCACCGGCAGGGCCGTCGTCGTCGGCCCCCGCCGCGACGTCTCCGAATACCTCGCCGACGCCGACGCCCACGGCTTCACCATCGAGGCCGTCCTCAATACCCACTTCCACGCCGGCTGCCGCGCCGGCCACCTGGAAATGGCCGACCGCACCGGCGCCTGGATCGGCTACGGACACCGCGCCGAGGCCGAATACCCACTGCGCCGCCAGTCACCCGACGGCGCCAGGGCGAGGACCCGGGTGGGCTCACCTCGCCGGCGTCACGGCCCGTACGGCCTGTGCCGCTGCCGCGAGACCCAAAGCCGGGCTGGACAGAACCGGGACCGGGGTCGTGGTCAGGCGGCGGGCCGGGGCCATGGAAACCTGGGCCAGGACGATCACGTCGGCGTCCGTGACCCGGTCCGCCGCGGCCGCCACCTCCCGCGCATACCCCTCGACGTCGCCGGCCTCGAAACGCGGCCAGGCGGCGCCGACGAACACGGAACGGACGGTGACGGAGCGCCGGGCGCGGCGGGCCTCCTCGCCGACGAGCGCGGTGGTCGGCGCGAGGGTGCTGCGCAGCGCCGCCAGGACGACCACCCGCGGCCCGGCGACGACCGCGGCGGCCGCCGTCGGACGGTCCACCCGCAGCACCGGCACCGAGAGCCCCGCCGCTTCTGCCTCCGCCTCCGCGATGCCGCCGATGGTGGAGCAGGTGCACAGGACGGCCCGGGCGCCCTGGGCGACGGCCCCGCGCAGTACCGCCCGCACCCCGTCCGCCACCGCCGCCGGCCCTTCCCGGCGGGCCCGGCCGAGCAGTTCCTCGTCGACGAAGTGCCGTAGCTCCAGGCCGGGATGGGCCTCGTCGCGCAGCGCGTCGAAGACCGGGACGTGCACCGGCGAGGTGTGCAGCAGGGCGAGCACCGCGTCCTCAGAACCGTCCGGGATGCGCGGCGAGCCACTCCCGCGCGGCTCCCAGCAGTTCGGCGTCGGCCGCAGGGGCCTCGTCGCGGTGGCGTTCGGCCCACTTGACGACGTACGGGCACAGCGGGGTCACGGCGACGCCCTCGCGCCGTGCGGTGGCGTACAGCTCGCGGGCCAGCGAACCCGCGATGCCCTGTCCCTCGTGCTCCGGCTCCACGACCGTGTGGACGGGAACCAGCGCGGGCCGGGGCCGGTCGAGGAAGAAGTACTCGACCCGGCCCACCACCTCACCGCCGCCGACCGCCTCGAGACGGCCCTCCGTCCGGTCGTCGCGGATCTCGACGTCGCTCATCAGCACGCTCCCGGTCGGTCGGACCGCTCAGGCCGGCACGGCCTGCGGGCTCCGCTCCTGGTCGGACCCCGGCACCGGTGCGGAGGGATCGGCACCGAGCGCCACGATACGGTTCTCCGCGTCCACGTGCACGACGCGCGGCCGAAGCGCCCGCGCCTCGGCGTCGGTCACCTGGGCATAGCTGATGATGATCACCAGGTCACCGGGGTGGACGAGGTGCGCGGCGGCCCCGTTGATACCGATCACCCCGGACCCGCGCTCGCCCTCGATGACGTACGTCTCCAGCCGCGCCCCGTTGGTGACGTCGACGATGTGGACGAGCTCACCGGGCAGCAGATCGGCCGCGTCGAGCAGATCCGCGTCGATGGTCACCGATCCCACGTAGTGCAGGTCGGCCTGGGTGACGGTGGCACGGTGAATCTTGGACTTGATCAAAGTGCGCAGCATCTTGAACTCCTGAAAGACGGCTCCCTGCCTACTTGCTGCAGGTCAAGGGCGTTCTTCACTGTACAACGGCACGCGTTGGACTCGAAGATTGTGAGGAACATCGGTTCACTCAGGCGAGAAGGCTCCCTGCCTGCGCTTCTGCGCGAACCAAGCTGTCGTGACGCCGCCGACCAGGCGCCTGTTCGGATAGCTGTCTCGGAATGTTCGGGGACTGACGCTGATCAGATGCCGACTCACCTGGCGGGGCATCAGGTACGTGAGGGGTATCTCAGCACGCAGCGCGCAAGGTACATGACCGCCCCCGATTGTCGGTCCTGCGTCGTCGTTGAGGCGGGCGTCGAGAACCGCCTCGAGCGCCCCATCTGTACGCGGCTTTCACCCAGATCGCAGGACGAGTTTCGCGCCCTCAAGAGGGCCTTGCCGTCCGGATCGACACCGACACCCTCCGAGAACGGGAGCCACTCCGGGATTCGATCTGGCTCCACGTCGCGGTGCACCTCCGCTGAGCCCGACAGCCGTCGGTCACGGCTATGGGACGTCTCGCTACGCTCAGAGGGCTCTACGTTCTTTTCCGGGTTGGTCCTCCCATTCGCAGGGTGGGACGCCCAGGGGTGCCGGGGTTGGGCGGGGGCCTCTATGTCTTTCGTCAAGCGGCGCGCGGCGTTTTGGGGTCGCAGAAGGTGCTGTCGCGGAGCATCGCGACAGCACACTGGTGCGGTGGCGGGCCAGGCGAAGGGGGCTCGGGTGTGGGTCTTTCCCAAGGCCGCGCTACGCCACCCGCTCGGTGAGCGGACCATCTCCGCGAGGGCCTGCCCCGGCACCAGCCAGGTCGCAACTCGGGGGGCGGGACTCAGGACGGGACTCAGGAAGGGGTGCACGCCTCGGCGATCGATACGCTGTTCTCGTAGAGGTGATGCCGGGTGATCCGGCCCTCCTCGACGGTGAGGCGCAGCGCGAAGGGGCCCTCGAAGGACTTCCCCGTCGCGCGCACGGTCCCCGAGAGGTGCCCCATCAGGACGGCGTCGGTGCCGTCGACGAGGAACGTGTCGACGGAGGCCCGCGCATCCTCGGCCACCGTGTGCTCGGCCAGCTCCGTGAACTGGGCGGCGCATTCGGCTCCGGTGGAGCGCGGCCGGATCCACGGGACGGCGGGGTTCTCGGCGAGTAGCCAGTCGACGTCGTCCGCGAAGAGTGCGACGAGCCGCTCGACGTCCCCGGCCATCCGGGCGGCGAGGAACTCCTGGACGACGTGGCGGGTGGTGCCGGTGACGGAACTCGCGGTGGCGTCGGCGGACTTGATGGGCATGGTTGCTCCTCGGGCCTGGGTGCCGGAACCCTCGTCGGGGATCTCGTTGACGTGCACCACGCTGCCGCAGCAGGGGAGCATGGTCGATTACGTCAGAGGTAATGGCCGGGTGGGGGCTTCTACGTCCGTCGCCAAGCCCGAGTCGGTCATGCGACGGCTGCTTCGGAGGTGCGTGGTTCGTAGAAGGTGCCGTCGCGGAGCATGGCGAAGAGCACGCTCTTCGAAAGCCCACCTGGACGCCGCCCAGCATGACCTGCCGGCCTTCACCGCCTTCCCGCGGGAGATCTGGCGGCAGATCTGGTCGAACAACCCGCAGGAGAGGCTGAACAAGGAGATCCTCCCCTACGGCTACGCCGCGGGAGGTGCCCCCAGCCGCACCGACGTGGTCGGCATCTTCCCCGACCGCACCGCCGTGATCCGCCTGGTCGGCGCGGTCCTGGCCGAGCAGAACGACGAGTGGACCGAGGGCCGCCGCTACATGGGACTCGACCCGCTCGCCGAGGCCCGCCTCCACCCGATCGAGTCAGAAACCGGCGACACCGTCCTGCCCACCGAACTCACCGCACAGCCTCAAGACGAGATCACCGAGTGGCCGTCGATACACCACTCCACGTGACCTGATGAACGTTCTCGCGGTCCGCAGGACCGGACACTAGACCGACCAGGTCATGAACAATTCGAACAATGGGGAGAAGTTTCCGTGTCCGAGCGCGGAGAGGCAACAAGCGGCGCGGCCGGAAGAAGAAGCGCGCGAACCACGGCAAGCGCCCCAACGCCTGACCTAACGCCCTTTCCGCCGGACGTGCCCGGGCGGGCAGGACATCAGCCCCGTTTCCAAAGGGCCACCAATCGGTACTCCGGATCGGACCGCGGCGCCTTCGGGTCGGGCGGTGCACTGAGTTGCACAGCCAGCCTCTCGGCCACCTCCCCGTGCACCGAGAGTCGGGAGGTGAACCTTCACCTGCGTACGTCCTCGGCCGTGTGCGGGCATGATCGGCCCTGACCGTGGCCGGTGAAGCGGGTCTCGTCCACGTGTATCAGACCGTGGTCCGCGTGATGGTCCAGCTCTTCCTGGATCTGCGCGACCATCACAGTTGCCGCGAAGTGCGTGCCGAGCCGGTACTCACGGGCGATACGGTCCCCTTCCAGGGACCGTCCGGGCAGCTCGCGCAACCGGTTCCTCGATGTCCTTCCGCGACAGCGTCCCTACGGGCATGGCGGGACTTCCTCGGGCCTTCCGTGCGGTGAGGGTACCGTCAGGGCATGTCAACTGCCGTTCTGGGCAATTCAATAGGTCCGCTGCTCCGTGGCTGGCGGGAGCAGCGGAGGCTCAGCCAGCTGGAGCTGGCGCTGCGTGCCGACTCCTCCGCCCGGCACATCAGCTTCATCGAGACGGGCCGGTCCCGTCCGAGCGAGGAGATGATCCTGCGGTTGGCCGAACATCTCGATGTCCCGGTCCGGGAGCGCAACGTCCTGCTGCTGGCGGCCGGTTACGCCCCGCGTTACGCCGAGACCCCGCTGCACGATCCGGCGCTCAGCTCACTGCGCAGGGGCATCGAGCTGCTGCTGCAGGGCTACGAACCGTACCCGGCGCTGGTCGTCGACGGGACGTACAACGTCGTCGCCGCCAACCGAGGAATCATGATGATGCTGGACGGGGTGGCGGAGCATCTGCTTGCCCCGCCGCTGAACGCCATGCGGCTCACACTGCACCCGCAGGGAATGGCGCCGCACATCCGCAATCTGCGGGAATGGCGCGGACATCTGCTGGCCCAGATGGAGCGTCAGATCGCACTGGCCAGGTCCGAGGCGCTGCGCGCGCTGTACGACGAGGTGGCCGCTTATCCGCTGCCGGAGACCGGGAACCACAGCAGCCACCCAAAGGAATCCACTCCGTACTTCGCACTCCCGCTCCAGCTCGAGCACAACGGCCGGACCCTGTCCTTCATCTCGTCCATCTCAACCTTCAACACTCCGATGGACGTGACAGTCGCCGAGCTGGCCATCGAGACGTTCCTCCCGGCCGACTCGGCGACAGTCGAGTACCTGCAATCCCTCAAGCCGTAGTGGCACGCAGCGAGAGGAACTGGAGCACACCGAAACCGGCGACGGTCATGGCCTGCACGGGGATCCAGACGGCACCCGCGGTCGTCGGCGAGAACCAGGCGACCATCGCGACGATGCTGAGCACGGCCCACAGCACATTGGCGTCGATGACCGCCTTTACGGCGAGGGCCGGCGGCTGCTTCCGCGTGGCGAGGAAGCCGACCCCCGCGGCGTACAGCACCAGGAAGACGCCGAGTTCGAACAGCAGACCGGATCCGATGCCGAGCAGGTTGCCGACCGGCTTCGAGTCGATCAGGTAGACCAGTCCGTTGGCACCGGTGACGACGGCGTCGAGGGCGAGGAAGCGGCGCAGCATGGTCTGCGGGCGGTCGGTGCGGGAGAGCGCGCCGAGCAGGGTGGTGGCGGACATACCGATCAGCCTCCGTCGAGGTTGAAAACGCTGGTCAGGGCGGAGTGTCCGGGCGGAGTGCGCCGCCCGGGCCACGGTGGCTCCCACCTTGCCCGGTTCCGCACGAAGGGTCGATTACCACTGAGGTAATGAAGCAGGTCAGGCCATGGATGCCGAACCGGTCCGCTGTCCGCACTGCGATCTTCGAGTGGATCGAGAGCTGGCACAACATACGAAGGCTGCACAGCAGCCTCGGCTACCGCAGTCCCGCCGAGTACGAAACCATCCTCGCGGCCTGACCACCACACCAAGGGTGTCTGTCAAAGCGGAGCAAGCTCACCTTGCCCCAGGCGTCCCGCAGGATGGCCCTGAGGGTGCGGAAGGTGTTCACCTGGTTTCCGCGACCGACCCCGTCCGCCTCCAACTCGCCCAAGAAGCGCTCGACCACGATCGGCGTGATCGAGTTCAGCTTCCGTGATCCGAGACGGGGGATGATGTGGTCGTTGATGGAGCTGTCGACGTGCCGGCCCGTGGAGTACTCCGTCACCCTGCGCTGCCGGGGCCGCCGCTGCTTCGCGTATTCCGCGACCGTCTGCTGACCGAGTTCCCGGCGGGCCTCGGCAACGGACGGCGCCGTCCTCTTTTTCTCCGCGTAGATCTGTGTGAGGCGCTCGATCGCGTCGTCCTGCGTGCTGAAGCCGGTCTCTTCTCGCTGCTTGCCGAGAGCGTCCCTGAACCGAATCGTGTACGGGTGCGGGCAGCGAGTCGGCCTGGAACAACCGCACTTCTTGAAGAAGGACCCCATGCCACGGGCGAGCTGTCGAGCCACGCATCGAGTCTTCCGAGCAGCGCGCCGGGCGGCGCGGTAGACCCCTGCCACGGGTGCGGGCCGGCAGGCCGGGCACTGTCCGGCCTGATGCTGACCATTTGCTGACCCGGACGCGGCGATCAGGGCTCTGACCTGCGGAAACACCCAACCGCTAGATCTTGGACTTGAACATGGTGCGCAGCATCGAACTACTCCCGAGACCAGGCTCCCTGCCTGCGTTCTTGCAGGTCAAGGGCTGTTTTAATCCGCTGTGGGGGGCTCGGAGCCGTTGCCGGTCCCTGCGCTGTCCCACCACGAACGGGCGGCGCCAGCCTACGCAACAGGCTGCGAGGACGTTCGTGACCGTCGCCACAGCGAGGTGCTCGCCCGTCCCGGCAACAGCCGAGCAGCGTCATGCGGAGCGGACGATCAGGGCCGCACCAGGCCGGGGGACGTGTCCAGTTGTGATCGATCCGTGGGACCGGCTCCCGCACAGGGGCCGACCGGGGCCCCTTGTGCGGGCCGTCCGGCCCCTGGCCGCGGTGCCTCCGTCGCCGAACACTTGGGGGGAAGGCGGAGGGAGCTTCGCGCGGCCGGCCCGGGGCCCGGCCGCCCCAGCGGGTGCGTCACCGGACTCGCTGCCGGCCCAGGTTGCTGCCCGACGCAGGTACCGGCGGTGCCCCGCCGCCGCGCCGCGCGACGCAGGTGCGCGCGTCGGCTCATCCCCGAGGACTGTCATGCACCGCGTCGAGCGTTCGGATCGCTTCACCCCGGAAGAGCCGGTACCCCGCCCGGCCGCGGCGCCGACGGCGGCCTCCAGGCTCGAACCCGCCCTGCTGGCCATCACCGCCTCGGCCCTGACGGCAGGGGGCATCCTCTGGCTGCTCGGTGACGTCGCAGCGGCCGATCTGTGCTGGGCGCTCGGCACGATCGCCGCCATCGGTCCCGCGGTCGGCTGGGTGCTGACCGAGCTGCGCCACGGGCGGGCCGGCGTGGACCTGATCGCGGTCCTGGCGCTCGGCGGCACCCTGGCGGTCGGCGAGTTCCTCGCCGGGGCTCTGATCGGCCTGATGCTGGCCACCGGCCGCACGCTGGAGGCCGCCGCCCAGCGGCGGGCCTCCCACGACCTGCGCGCACTGCTCGAACACGCGCCCCGCACCGCCCGCCGACGCACCGGCGCGGAGATCCGCTCCGTGCCCCTCGCCGAAGTCGCGGTCGGTGACCTGCTCGTCGTCGGCGCCGGCGAGGTCGTCCCGGTCGACGGCCAGGTGGTGGACGCCACCGCCGTGCTCGACGAGTCGGTGCTCACCGGGGAGTCCGCGCCCGTGGAACGGGTGCGCGGCCAGACCGTGCGCAGCGGTGTCGTCAACGCGGGCGGTGCCTTCGACCTGCGGGCGACCGCGACCGAGCAGGACAGCACCTACGCCGAGATCGTCCGGCTGGCCCGGCAGGCGGGCGCGGAGTCGGCGCCGGTGGTCCGCCTGGCCGACCGCTACGCCGCCTGGTTCCTGCCCCTGTCGGTGGCGGTCGCGGGACTGGCCTGGCTGCTCAGCGGGTCCGCGCTGCGGGCGGTGGCGGTGCTGGTGGTCGCCACGCCCTGCCCGCTGCTGCTCGCCGCCCCGGTGGCGATCGTCTCCGGGCTGTCCCGGGCGTCCCGGCTGGGCGTGGTGGTCCGTGACGGGGGCGCGCTGGAACGCCTCGGGCGGGCCCGGACGCTGCTGCTGGACAAGACCGGCACCCTCACCGGCGGCCGCCCGCGCGTCCTCGACGTGACCGCGGCCCCCGGATGGAAGCCCGCCGAGGTGCTGCGGCTGGCGGCCACGGTCGACCAGTACTCGCCGCACGTCCTGGCCCATGCCATCGTCGACGCGGCGCGCGAGCGCGGGCTGGAACCCTTGGTGGCCACGGACGTGGCGGAGGAGGCCGGCCGGGGGGCGTACGGCGTCGTCGAGGGCCGCAGGACGGCCGTCGGCCGGCTGAGCCCCGGTACACCGGTCCCGGAGTGGGGCCGGGAGACGGAGAACCGGGCGCTGCTGGACGGCGCCGCCCTCGCCTGGCCCACCGTCGACGGCGTCCCCGTCGGCGCGGTCCTGCTGCGCGATCCGCTGCGCCACGACGCGCCCCGGACACTGCGCCGGCTGCGTACGGCGGGCATCGGGCGGATCGTGATGCTCACCGGCGACCGGCCCGAGCCCGCCCGCGAGATCGCCGCCGTGCTCGGACTCGACGACGTACGCGCCGAACTCACTCCCGCCGACAAGGTGGCCGCCGTCCGCGCGGAACGCGAGCACGCGGTCACCGTGATGGTCGGCGACGGCGTGAACGACGCGCCCGCGCTCGCCGCCGCGGACGTCGGGGTGGCGATGGGGGCGCGGGGTTCCACCGCCTCCTCCGAGGCCGCCGACGTCGTCCTCACCACCGACCGGGTGGACCGGCTGGCCGACGCCACGGCGATCGCCGTGCGGGCGCGCCGCATCGCCGTGCAAAGTGCGCTCGGCGGCATGCTGCTGTCCCTGGCGGCCATGGGTGTGGCCGCGGTGGGACTGCTGCCGCCCGCCGCCGGCGCCCTGCTGCAGGAGGGGATCGACGTGGCGGTCATCCTCAACGCGCTGCGCGCCCTGCGCGTGGACCAGGCGGCCCGGCCGGCCCTCGACCCCGCCGCCGAGGCCCTGATCCATCGCTTCGCGGCCGAGCACGAAGACCTGCAGGACGTACTGCAGGCCGTACGCGGCGCCGCGGCCCGGCTCTCGGCTCCCGGCGACGGCGCGCAGGCCCTGGAGTCGGTCCGCGAGGTCCACCGGCTGCTCACCGAACAACTGCTGCCGCACGAGTACGCCGAGGAGCACGAGCTCTACCCGGCCCTCGAATCCACTCTCGGCGGCCCCGAGGCGACCGCGACCATGAGCCGCGCCCACGCGGAGATCGAACGGCTCGCCCGGCGGGTGGCCACACACCTGTCGCTCGCCGACGCGCAGGGCGCACTGGCTCCCGAGCAGCTCGAGGACCTGCGCGCCTGCCTGTACGGCCTGCACACCGTCCTGCGGCTGCACTTCACACAGGAGGAGGAGAGCTACTTCTCACTCGCTCCGTGACGCGTGGTAGGAGGCCCATAGCAGGAGCCCCGTGGCGGGAGCCCCGTGGGAGGAAGGGATGTGCCCGGACCCTCCGTCGCCGCGTCACTGCCAGGTCGGGCGTTCCTGTTCCCCGTCGGCGACCTCGTACGTCCTGGTCCAGGTGGCCCCGCAGCCGCAGCGGGAGTGCTCGACCAGTTTTCCTTCTTCGGACACGCTCAGCTGCTGACTGAGCCGTACGTGTACATGATCGCCCATGAGGAACTGCTTTCCATCGGTGTCCGGAATTTCCTCATCGTGACGGCTTGTGTCCCGCACGGCAATGCCGTAGCTCACACACTTCGCGGGCACCGTCAAAGGCCGTGTGCGGCGATCATCCGGGGGACTGCGACCGTGTCAGAGGCTTCCGGGGTGCCCGGCAGGGACGTTCGGCTCTGGTGACGCGCACGGATCGCGCGCACCGTGGGAAGCAGCGGGACACCTTCGTACGGGAGTGATCACGATGGAAGCCAAGCACTGGACCGTGCAGATCTACATCACCGAGGACGGCGACGAGACACACGCACGCGCCGTGCTCACCACCCGCGACACTTCGGCGGTCACGGGCCGGGGCGTGGCCCGGCGCAACCCGATCGACCGGCCGGTACCGGAGATCGGCGACGAACTGGCCGCGAGCCGGGCCCTGGAGGACCTCGCCATCCGGCTGCACGACGTGGCCGCCGACGACATCGTCGACATGGCCGGCCCCGTTCGGGCGTGAGACGACGCGGGGTCGACAGCCCCGTCCCATGGTCGCGCCACCGGCACGAATGCCGGTGGCGCGACCCGTGTCCACGGTCGGAGGTTCAGCGCCCGGCCCAGTCGGAACCCTTCCGGAGGATGTCCAGCCGGCGCCGGTACTCGTCCTCCTCGATCTCCCCGCGGGCGAAGCGTTCGGCCAGCAGTTGTTCGGGAGTGGGGCGTCCGGGGCCGCCGTGCGCGGGCGGTTGCCCGGAGCCGCGGTTCAGTGCGCGGAAGAGGAGCACGCCGACAGCGATCAGCAGCGCCCAGAACAGCAGCGTCCCCAGGCTCATGGCGAACCAGCCCCAGCCGGGCCCGCCGTGCGGAAACCAAAACATCGTCATCACCCATTTCCTGGCGTGCTCTGCTGTCGCATCCGCGGCCGTCCCACCCGCGCCGACCCGATCGCCACCGGACACCGCGCGGGATGCTCGGTCCTTGTCCGCCCCGCGGGGCGCTCCGCACCGCCCGTGGGCGCAGGACCTTCGTAGCGCTCCCACCGGGAGGCGTACCCCAGCCGCGGCGGCAGACCGTGCCGGGCGGCCCCGTCCACCGCCCGGTCGCCCGGTCGACCGCCGTCGGGCTCGCATCGGATCCGTCGACGCCCACGACCAGGGGAAGCTCCACCCTTCCCACTGCCTTCCGCCCGGCTGCCACCTCGCACGGCAGGAGAACTCCCTGTCACCGTCTCACTCCCCACCAGGGCCGCATGAGGGCCGTTCGGCCCTGGTGGGGCAGTGGTCCATGTGATGTGCTGTGGATGACGGGAAGGACTGAGGAGGACGCGGAGCAACGGCTAGCACCGCGCACCGCGCAATCAGGATCCGCGAGAAGCGGATGGTCCTTCCCGTCCCGTCATGCCGGGCCCCCGTCGCGTACCGTGCCGGGCGGTCCCGGCGTTGTGCTTCGCGGCCCTCCGGCGAAGCACGTCGCGGATGGAGCGCTTCGGCCTTCTCCGGCGGGACCCCTCTCGCCCAGGTGGCGGGTTCCGGATCCGCGGGGCGCGGCGGTACGCCCACACCCCTCCACACCCCCTCATGCAGCCGCAGCTGCTGTTCGGTGAGGGCGAGTCGGCCGGGTTCCGCCGCGGGCCTGCCGCACGAGGGCGGCCCTGCGCGTCGGACCGGGGACCGTCGGGACCCGGTGATTTCGATGTCCGGACGGCACGGCGGGCGAACCGCTTGGATCCTCATGCCCGTCGAGTGGCCGTCGAATGGCCGTCGAGTGGCCACTGCGGATCGAACGGAGGGAGGCTGGAGGGAAGCGGCCGGTGTACCCCGACAGCCGTTTTCGATCGCCGAGAAGGCCGCAAGCAGACGGACCGGCCAACGGAACGGGAGGAAGCACATGAAGGTCGGAGTGCTGACCGGCGGCGGTGACTGCCCCGGCCTGAACGCTGTGATCCGCAGCGTCGTCCGCAAAGGCGTCCAGGAACACGCCTTCGACTTCGTCGGGGTGCGGGACGGCTGGCTCGGTCTGCTCCAGGACGCTGTCGTCCCTCTGGACATCCCCGCCGTGCGGGGGATCCTCCCCCGCGGCGGGACCATCCTCGGCTCTTCCCGTACCCACCCGTTCAAACACGAGGACGGACTGCAACGTGTGCGGGACACCCTCGCCGCGCACGACGTCGACGCGCTCGTCGTGATCGGCGGCGAGGACACGCTCGGGGTGGCCACCGAGCTGAACGGGCACGGGATCCCTCTGGTCGGCGTACCGAAGACCATCGACAACGACGTCTCCGGCACCGACTACACCTTCGGCTTCGACACCGCCGTGGGCATCGCCACCGAGGCCATCGACCGTCTCCACACCACCGCCGAGTCGCACATGCGCACCCTGGTGGTGGAGGTGATGGGGCGGCACTCCGGGTGGATCGCGCTGCACGCCGGCGTCGCGGGCGGCGCCAACGTGATCCTCATCCCGGAGCGGCCGTTCGACATCGATCAGGTCTGCGAGCAGGTGAAGAGCCGATTCAAGATCAACTACGCGCCGATCGTCGTTGTCGCCGAAGGCGCCGTCCCCAAAGAGGGACAGATGATCCTCAAGGACCGGTCGCTGGACGAGTTCGGGCACGTACGACTGTCCGGCATCGGCGAATGGCTGGCCCAGGAGATCTCGGGACGCACCGGCAAGGAGGCCCGCACCACGGTCCTGGGCCACATCCAGCGCGGCGGCACCCCGAGCGCCTTCGACCGCTGGCTCGCCACCCGCTTCGGGCTGCACGCCATCGACGCGGTCAAGGACGGTGACTTCGGCGTCATGGTCGCCCTGCAGGGCACCCGGATCGTCCGCCTCCCCCTGGCCGAGACCACAGGGAAGACCAAGCTGGTCGATCCGTCGCTGTACGACGAGTTCGAGGTGTTCTTCGGCTGACCGGCCCGACCGGCCCGACCGGACCCGGCGCTCGCTGTCACCCGGCGTACTGTCACCCGGCGTGCGGTACGACCGCCACCGGGCAGCGGGCGTGGTGCAGTACGGCGTGCGTGACAGGGCCCAGCCGGCCCTCGGAAGCCCGCGGGTCGGTGCGGCGGCCGACGACGAGCAGAGCCGCACCCCGGGACGTGTTCAGGAGCGCTTCCGCCGGATGGAGCAGCATGACGTCGGTGCGGACCTCCACCCGCGGGTACTTCTCGCGCCAGGGGCGCAGCGCGTCGGAGAGCCGCAGGACCTCCTGGTCCTCCCAGGTGGCGCGGTCCTCCTCGGTCACCACCAGGGTCCGCGGAGAGACGGCCTCGGCGGGAAGTGCCCATGCCTGGACCGCCCGCAGCCGTGCTCCGCGTGCCTCGGCGGCCGAGAACGCGAAATCCGCCACCTCACCCACCGGGTGGTGCGCGTCGAACCCCACCACGACCTGGCCGTCTTCGCGTGCCGTGTGCGTCCCTTCGCCGAAGGCGCCGGGCCGTTCGGGAACCAGCACGACAGGGCAGGGGGCTGCCGCCGCCACCCGCAGGGCCACCCGTCCGACCGCCAGACCGTCGAAACCGCCCGTCCCCCGGGTGCCGACGACGAGGAGCCCGGCGTCGCGGGCCGCGGCGAGAAGGGCCACGGCCGGGGCGTCGTCGGACTGCTCGCCCCGCACCTCGACATCCGGGCAGCGGTCACCGAGGTCGGCGACCACCCGCTGGAGCATCCGCGCACCCATGTGGTGCAGCCTGTCCACGGCCGGGGCCGGTACGGACGTGCCCGGAAGCGGTGGAGCAGCGTGCAGCAGACGTAGCGGAACACCGCGCGACGCGGCCTCCCGCGCCGCCCAGCCGGCTGCCGCCAGACTGTGTCCGGACCCGTCGACACCCGCCAGCACAGGGTGAGTCATCGTGTCCTCCTTCGCCCCCGTGCCCCCCGTGCCTCTCTCTTCCACTGTTCCACGACAGGGAACGCCGCGGCCCCGCAGCGGCCGAGCGAACCGGCTGCCCGGCGGACTCGCATGAGCCCGGCGGTCGCGGGAACCCGGGTCTCACCCTTCGGCATTCCGGACTGCTCGGCATTCCGGACCACCTGGAGAGGCGAGCCGATGACCGACATCCAGGACCTGCTGGGCGACGAGGCCAAGGATCTGCTGGCCCACACCGCCCAGGGGATCCCCAAGGAGGACCTGGTGCTGCCGGGTCACGACTTCGTCGACCGGACCGTGGCCGCTACCGACCGCTCGCCCCGAGTGCTGCGCAACCTGCAGTCCCTCTTCGACCACGGCCGTCTGGCCGGCACGGGATACGTGTCGATCCTGCCGGTCGACCAGGGCGTCGAGCACTCCGCGGCGTCGGCGTTCGCGGCGAACCCCCGCTACCTCGATCCCCGGAACATCGTCGAGCTCGCCGTCGAGGGCGGCTGCAACGCCGTCGCCAGCACGCTCGGTGTGCTCGGGGCCGTGTCGCGGCGGTACGCGCACAGGATCCCCTTCATCGTCAAGCTCAACCACAACGAGCTGCTGACCTACCCGAACCACTACGACCAGATCATGTTCGGCACGGTCGAGCAGTGCTTCGACCTGGGCGCGGCCGGGGTCGGCGCGACGGTCTACTTCGGCTCGGAGCAGTCGGACCGCCAGTTGCAGGAAGCCTCCGAGGTCTTCGCGCGCGCTCATGAACTGGGCATGTTCACCGTACTGTGGTGCTACCTGCGCAACTCCGCGTTCAAGAAGGACGGGGTCGACTACTCGGTGTCGGCCGACCTCACCGGGCAGGCCAACCACCTCGGCGTGACCATCGAGGCCGACATCGTCAAGCAGAAGCAGCCGGAGAACAACGGCGGCTACCCCGCTCTGGGCTTCGGCAAAACCGACCGGCTCCTGTACGACGGGCTCACCACCGATCACCCGATCGACCTCACCCGCTGGCAGGTCGCCAACTGCTACATGGGCCGGGTCGGGCTCATCAACAGCGGCGGCGCGTCGGCCGGCCAGGGAGACCTCGCGCAGGCCGTACGGACAGCGGTGATCAACAAGCGGGCCGGCGGCACGGGACTCATCACCGGCCGCAAGGCCTTTCAGCGGCCCACCGACGAGGGCATCGAACTCCTGCACGCCGTTCAGGACGTCTACCTCGACGACAGCGTCACCGTGGCCTGAGCGGGCCGGGCCCCGGCCCGCCCCGGGGTCACCGCCTCCCGCCCCGCTCAGAGTCCTCACAGTCCGCGCAGCCAGTTGTCGGCCACGCCCCGCGCGGCGCCGTTGTCGAGCCGGATCCGTGAGTCGTCGAGCCGGTGGGTGAGCTTGTCGACGACGTCGACCACGCCGTCGATCTGCCGGGTCATCGACACGGCGATCCCGGTGTCGCTCTTGCGTTCCATACGGCCTTCCAGCGTGACGACGCCCTCGGTCACCGAGACGGTGACGCTGTGGGGTGCCAGCCACAAGGTGTTCACCAGTACCTCGCGGACGACCTCCTCGCGGATCTCCGCGTCGGGCCGCAGGAAGACCCGCAGCAGGTCGCGCCGGGTGACGATGCCGACGAGCCGGTCCTCCTCGTCGATCACCGGCAGCCGCTCCACCTGGCGTTCGGCCATGGTCCGGGCGGCTTCCACGATGGTGTCGTCGGCGTGCACGGTGACGGGCGGTTCGGTCATCAGCCGGCCGGCCGTGCGCGCCGTCGCCTTCGCTGCCCGGCGCCGAGCGGTCGTCGTCAGCAGGGTGCGGAAGCCACGGCCCGGCTCACTCCGGGACGTCGCCTGTGCCTGGTGCGCCACCAGGTCCGTCTCCGAGATCACACCGATGACATGCTCGTCCTCGTCCACCACCGGAAGGCCGCTGATCCGGTGGTCGGCGAGCATGCGCACGACCTCCTTGAACGGAGTGCCGTACTCGGCCCGGACGACGTCGTCGGTCATCACCGAACCGATCTTGTTGTGCTTCATGCCCGTTCCCTCCTCCATCACCTTCGGATGAGTCGAGCATCCAGCGGCGCGGGCCGGGAGCCCATGGGCTGTCCGGGGGCGTCCCTGGGGCCGATCGGCCCCAAATCCGTCCCCATGCGGGCCGGGTCCGTCAAGGCGCAAGACGACCCGGCCCGGCACGTGGTGGACTTCTGCGCCGAGGAGGAGTACCACCGGCAGCGTGGACGTGGGAACAGCGATGCTTGAGTGAGGTGGCCATGCAACCCTCTGAACCGCAACCGCGGGTGGTCGTGGGTGTGGACGGTTCGCCGTCGTCGTACGCCGCGCTGCGCTGGGCGGTACGGTACGCGCAGATGGTGGGCGGTGTCGTCGAGGCGATTCACGCCTGGGACACGCCGTCGGACATCGGCTGGACCGGGCCGGCGATCGACCCCGAGTTCGATCTGGAGCAGGCCCGGGAGCGCTTCGCGGAGGAACTGCGAGCCGTTTTCGCGGACGGGCCTCCGGCCGGCCTGCGGGAGCACCTCGTCGAGGGCGATCCGTCGGAGGTGCTGATCCGTGTCTCGCAGGGGGCGGAAGTCCTCGTCGTCGGCAGTCGTGGCCGTGGCGGCTTCGCCCGGGCGATGCTGGGCTCGGTCAGCCAGCGCTGCGCCATGCACGCGGCCTGCCCGGTCGTCGTGGTCCGGCAGGCCCGCGACCAGGCACACTGACCCGCCCCGGTCCGCTCCCGTCCCGGTCCGCTCCCGCGCCGGGCCGTCTCCCAGCGGGTCGGACGGACGTCGGGTCGGACGTCAGGTCACTGAAAGGCCGCGTGGATCTCCTGCTCCTCGGCACTGTGGGAGACGAGCAGGAGTTCGTCGCCCGGCTGAAGACGCGTGGAGGGGCTGGGCGCGGTGGGGTTTCCGTCCCGTACGACGGTCGCCACCAGGGTGCCCTCGGGCAGCCGGATGTCACCCAGGAGGCGGCCCGCCGCCTTGGAACGGGCGGTGATGGCGGTCTCGATGATGCCGACGCCCGCGGTGCTGAGGCGCAGCAGCGCGACCGTGTCCGCGGCGCCGGTCGCCTCCTCTATCAGGGAGACGAGGGGTGTGGCCGACGGGACCGCGATGTCCACGCCCCAGCGGTGGTCGAACAGCCAGGCGTTCTCGTCGTCGTTGATCCGCGCCACTACGCGGGGCGCGGCGAAGCGCCGCTTGGCGAGGTAGCTGATGACGAGGTTGTCCTCGTCCCGCCCGGTGGCGGCGATCACCAGGTCGGCGTGCGCCGTACCCGCCCTCGCCTGAACCGCCTGCTCGCCGGCGTCGCCGACGAGCAGGCGGGCGTCGCACTGCCCGCGCAGCGCCTCGACGCGGTCCTCGTCGACGTCGACGAGGGTGACCTCGTTGCCCGCGGCCGTGAGCACCTGGGCGACGCGTGTGCCGAGCCTGCCCGCGCCGGCGATGAGCACGTTCATGTCCCCAGCTCCTTGTCGAGGAAGGCACGGAGTCGGTGCAGGCAGTGGGCGGCCACGGCGAAGGTGACCACGTCCTCGGGCGCGGCGGTGGTGGTCCGCCGGGGTACCAGGGACCGTCCGTCGCGGGTCACCTCCACCACCCGGATCTCGCCGTCGACCTCGAACTCGGACAGCTTCCGTCCCGCCAGGTACGCGGGTACCGCCGAGCGGACGAGCAGCGTCTCGCCGTTGCCGAAGGTCACGTCGGGGACGAGGTGGCGGTGCAGCAGCATCTGGTGGATGCGGTTGACCGACCAGGTGACGTCGGAGACCGTCGGGATGCCGAGGCCCTCGTACAGTTCCGCGCGCCGCGGATCGTGCACGCGGGAGAGGACGGTGGGGACACGGTAGGTCTCCTTGGCGGTCCGGGCGATGACCAGGTTGCTGTTGTCGCCGGAGGTGACGGCCACGACGGCGTCGCTGTGGGCGACACCCGCCTGTTCCAGCACGCGCCTGCTGAAGCCGTTGCCGAGGTGGAACTCGCCGGGAAACCCCCGCGGCAGACGGCGTCCGGCGCCCCGGTCCCGGTCGATCACGTGGACGTCATGCCTCTCTCCGGCCAGCTGGGCGGCCAGGACCGACCCCACTCGCCCGCACCCGGCGACGACGACTCTCATCGCTGCTCTCCTTCCGGTGGTGCGGTGCGCCTGCGCAGCAGGAACTTGCGCACCTCGTCGGCGGCCAGGGGCAGAACCCCGACGGCGGTCAGCAGGGCCCAGTCGCCGGCCGTGAGCGGGGCGGTGTGGAACACGCCCTGCAGCAGCGGCAGATAGCTGATGGCCGCCATCAGCGCCAGGCCGAAGAGCCCGGCGGCGATCAGCCATGGGTTGCCGAACACGCCTGCCCTGAACACGCTTTCACGCTCGGTGCGCACCGCCAGCGCGTTGAAGAACTGGCTGACGACGATGCCCGCCTGGACCATGGTGATCGCCTCCCGGTAGACGGGGTTGTCCGCGGTGAAGTCGGCGTAGGGGATGCCCGAGGCGTGGATGTGCCAGAAGAAGACCGCGCAGACGCCCAGCGCCTGGATGCCGCCCAGGAAGGCGATCCGGCGCACGACGGCCCGGGAGAACAGGCGCTCGGTCCGCGGCCGCGGCGGCCGGTCCATCACGTCGGACTCCGGGGGCTCGGCCCCGAGGGCGAGGGCGGGCAGCACGTCGGAGCCGAGGTCGATGGCGAGGACCTGCACCGCGGTGATCGGCACCAGCGGGAACCCGGCGAAGGTGGCGGCGAGGATGGGCGCCAGCTCGCCGATGTTGTGGCTGAACAGGTAGACGAGGAACTTGCGGATGTTCTGGTAGACGGTCCGGCCCAGGCGCACCGCCACCGCGATGGAGCCGAAGGAGTCGTCCAGCAGCACCATCTCCGCGGCCTCGCGGGCCACATCGGTGCCGGAGGCGCCCATCGCGACGCCGATGTCCGCGTGCTTGAGGGCGGGGGCGTCGTTCGCGCCGTCCCCGGTGACGGCGACGACCTCGCCGCGCCGCTGGAAGGCGGTGACCACCCGCATCTTGTGCTCCGGGCTCACCCGGCACAGCAGCAGTTCTCCCCCGGCGGCCAGCAGCCGGTCCAGCGCCGCCTCGTCCATGGCGTCCAGCGCCGCTCCGGTCACCACGGCCGGTGCGGCCGACCGGACGATGCCGACGCGACGGGCCACGGCCTCGGCCGTCAACGGGTGGTCGCCGGTGACCATCACGATCCGGATGCCCGCCCGGTGGCAGGACTCGACGGCCGCGTGGACCTCCGGCCGGGGCGGGTCCTGCATGCCGACGAGACCGAGCAGGGTGAGGTCCGACTCGTCCGCGTCGCGGTTCCCCGAGGAGCCCGTGGTGTCCCGTCCGGCGACGGCGAGCACCCGCAGGCCCTCGGTCGCGAGCTCGTCGGCCTCGGCCTCGATCCGCTTGCGCTCCTCGTCGGCGAGGACGGCGACGGTGCCGCCGCGGTCCAGGCGGGTGCAGCGGTCCAGCACCTCCGACGGGGCGCCCTTCACCCGCACTCTCCGGGCCCCGCCCTCGTCGTGCACGGTGCTCATCAGCTTGCGTACGGAGTCGAAGGGGTGCTCGGCGATCCGGGGTGCCGCGGCCTCCTCGGCCGCCATGTCCAGCCCGGCCTTGGCGGCCACCACCAGCAGCGCGCCCTCGGTGGTGTCGCCCAGCACCCGCCACCGTCCTCCACCGTCGGGCGGGACGAGCCGGGCGTCGCAGCACAGGGCGGCCGACCGGAGCAGTTCCCGCACCGGTGCGGGATCGGTCACCTCGCCGTTCGGCTCGTAGCCCACCCCGGTGACGGTGTGCTCCTGGTCCCAGGCCCAGACCCGTACCACGGTCATCTCGGCCTGGGTCAGCGTGCCGGTCTTGTCGGTGCACACCACCGTGGTGGAGCCCAGTGCCTCCACGGCGAGCAGCTTCTTCACCAGGGCGTGGTGGCGGGCCATACGGCGCACGCCGAGGGCGAGGGAGACCGAGAGGGTGGCCGGCAGGCCCTCGGGCACGAGCGCGACCATCACACCCAGCGCGAACACGAACGACGGCACCAGGCCCTGGCCGCTGGGCAGCCGGATGACGAACAGGAGGGCGCCCACCGCGAGCGCGGTGCCCGCGACCCGGCGCGCCATCGAGGCCACCTGCCGCTGCAGCGGGGTCCTCTGCCGGGGTGCCGCGGCGGTGAGCCGGAAGATCCGGCCGAACTCGGTGGCCCGGCCGGTGGCGAAGACGACCGCCCTGGCGGTGCCGGTGATCACGTCGGTGCCCATGAAGAGGCAGTTGCGGGCCCGCAGCGCCTCTTCGGCCGTGTCGGGTTCGGCGGTACGGCGCACCGGCTCGCTCTCTCCGGTGATGGCCGCGTTGCTGACCGTCAGGTCGTGTGCCTCCACCACGCGGCAGTCGGCGGGCACGGTGTCGCCCGCCTCCAGCGCCACCAGGTCGCCCGGCACCAGTTCCCGCACCGGCAGCTCCACCACGCCCGCGTCGCGCACCACTCGGCACCGGTGCGGAACCATCGCCTGCAGGGTCTGGGCGGTCCGCTCCGCGGAGTACTCCTGGGCGAAGCCGATGGACGCGTTCAGCACCACCACGCACAGGATCGCCACGGCGAGCTGCAGCGTGCCCGTCTCCCGCGGCTGCTGCAGTGTGTAGGCGAGGAAGGTGATGGCCGAGGCGACCATCAGCACGACCGCGAACAGGTCGGTGAACTGGCCCGCCAGCTGACGCCATACCGTGGGGCCCCGGGCAGGGGGCAGCTCGTTCGGTCCCCGCTCCTGGAGCCGCGCCCGCGCGGTGGCGGAGGGCAGTCCGCGCGGTGAGCTGCCCAGCGCCCCGAAGACGTCGGTGACGGCGCGGGCGTGCACCGGCTCGCCGGAGAGTGCGGAGGGCGGTGGTGGCGGGCCGGCGGGTTGCGCGGCACCTGGAGCCCTGTCGCCCTGGCGGGAGGGGCGGAGGGCTTTCACGAGGCCACGGTGGTCGCGTACGCGCTCATGCCGGGCTCCCCTCCCGGGCCGCCGGGGTCGCCGGTTCCGCTTCCGCCCCGCACACGACCGTCAGGTGGGTCTCGGGGGGCCGTGCGAGCGTGTTGCTCACCGTGCAGTGGGAGACCACGGCGCGCAGGGCGGGAAGACGGTCCTCGGGCAGGGCCGGGGCCCGGACGGTGAGGGAGATCTCGGACACCCGGGCCGGGCGGTCGTCGGCCATGCGGAAGCGTCCCTGGACGCGCAGTCCTTCGCGGCTGACGCCGTGCCGGTCGAGGAAGCGTCCCGCGTAGTGGGCCGCACAGGCGGCCACGGACGACACGAACAGCTCCACGGGTGTGGGTGCGGTGTCCCTGCCTCCGTCGGAGCGCGGCTGGTCGACGGTGAGGACGTGGTCGCGGACCCGGATCTCGTAGGCGTCACCGGCGACCGGGACCACCTCGACATGTCCGGGCCCGCCGTCGGGGGCGGACTCCACCGCCGCCGCCTGGAAGAGCAGCAGGGCCGCCAGGCTCCTGGCTTCCTCGGGCGTCATCGACGCCCACAGCTCGCCCTTGTCCTCGGGCGTGCAGGAGGTCTCCAGGACGACCCGTCCCATGGAGGCCGGCAGTCCCCGGGGTGCGAAGCGGGTGACGTTGATGCTGCGGCCGCAGCGGGTCTCGATGTTCATGTCGGCTTCCTCCCTGCGCTCGTCCCAACGGGTGACGCACTCGTCCGCGGCGGTTCCGCGTCGAGGCCGGCGCCGCCGTGGGCGAAGCCGGGACGAGGACGGACCGCCACCACACCCGGGATCTCCTCGAAGGCTCCGGACGGCGATGGGCCGTCCTCTGCTCCTCCAGTCGACTGCCGTCGCCGCTGCGGCGTCTCGGGCCGAACAGTCCACACCGGGCCCCGAAGGTCCCTCGGCCCTCCAGTACCCGCTCAGCACCCGCTCAGCCGAAGATCACCGGTAGCCGCCCCGACCGGCTGCCCGCCCTCACCGGTCGGCCGCCGTGATGCGGCGTCCCGTCAGGCGGGTGGGAGACACCTTCACCCAGAGTGTGCGCGCGCCGCCCGCCCACGGCCCGGAGTGGGCCCGGTTCTCCAGCCGGCGGACCGCCTCCGGGTCGTCGACGGTCTCGGCGCGCCCGACCGCGAGCACGCTCCATCCCCGGCTCATCGCCTCGTCGACGTGGTCGGCCTCGAAGGCGACCTCGTCGCCGACGGCCCCGGCGAGGGCCGAGCCGGGCGCGGTGCGGAAGAAGACGGCCTCGTCCACCACCTCGTAGTTGACCGGGAGCACGGCGGGTCCTTCCCGGGTGGTCAACGCGATGCGCCCCACCCCGTGCGTGGACAGCAGCGCCCGGCACTCGTCCTGGCTCAGGTCCGTCAACCGCGGGTGAAGCAGCGCCTGCCCCTGTCCCGGCGGCAGTTCCTGGTCGCCGCCGCGCAGCGCGACGAGTGTGGTGCCCAGCGCGTCGGCCAGACGCAGGACGGTCGCGATGCCCGGCTCCGACGGGCGCTGTTCGAGGTAGGCGAGGTACTGCGGCGACATCCGGGCACGGCCGGCCGTCTCCTCCAGGCCGAGTCCCCGGCGCAGGCGGGCCGCCGCCAGACGCCGTCCGAAGTCTCCCGGCTGCCCCGCCGCGGGGGCGGCGGGTTCGGCGGGGGCCGTCCCCCCGGCCGGGGCCCGTTCGTGTCCCAGGTGGTGGACGTGCGCGTCCGGCCCGGGGAAGACCAGCGTGACCTCGCCGGTGTCCGACCAGCGCACGTCGTACGGGGGTGTTCCGTCGCCGTGGTGCAGGCCGACGATCTCGCCGTCACGCCGGGGGACGCCGGTGACCGGGCTTTCGACGACCAGACGGTCGCCCAGCTGAGCGTGCATGGTCATGCCTTCTCTCAGGGATTCCGCTCCCAGGATCGCCCCGGTCCGTCCCCCGCACCAACGGGATCGAGGTCCCGCCCGGCAGGGGCGTACGGCGTGGATTCCCCCGCGACGGCCCCGGCCCCGCGGGAAGGCACCCGCTCGGAGCCGGTCAGCTCCCGGGCGGGTTCTGCGCGTCGCTCACCGGCGCCTGCCAGACCAGTCTGGTGCCGCCGCCCTCGGGCGTGGTGAGCTCCAGGTCACCGCCCAGTCTCCGGGCCCGCTCGGCCATGTTGGCCAGGCCGCTGCAGCGGCCCCCGGGCGGGATGCCCACGCCGTTGTCGGTGACCACGACGCGTACCGTCCTGCCGTCGGTGTCCAGCACCACCTCGG
>NZ_QFDQ01000143.1 GCF_003270085.1 Streptomyces triticisoli
TGCGGGCGGCTCTGCCCGGACGGGCGCATCCGCCCGGAAGGACCCGGCCGCCGCGGGCACCCGGTCCCCGGGCTCCCGCGCCCCCGGCCCGGTCTGGGCCGGTACCGCCTCGGTGCGGGCCTCGGCCGGCCGGTTCTCCGGCTGGGTCTCGTGCCGTGCCGAGCCGGTCGGTTCCGGCCCGGCGGGCCCGACCGTCGTCGACGCCCTGCCCCCGGGCGCATTCACCTCCGGCCCGGCCTGGGCCGGTACCGCCCCTGGGTGGGCCTCGGCCGGTTCGGTCTCGTAACGGGCGACCAGTTGCCGGCCCTTTTCCAGGACCCCCGCCGGCAGGCGGACCGTGCCCGAGGCGGTGGTGAGCAGGTCGACGCGGGCTCCGATGTCGTGGGCGAAGGCGGTCAGACGGGTGGCGTCGGAGGGGGCGCGCATGTCGACCAGGGCCACGACGACGTACCGCCCCCGCGGGTAGCGGGCGTGCAGGGCGCGGATGGTGTTCAGGACCGTGTTGCCGGTGGAGAACTCGTCGTCCACCAGGACCAGCGGGCCGTCGGAGGCCAGCAGGGCCGGGTCCTCGGGCAGCAGGAGGTGGGAGGTGGCGTGCGAGTGGGACTCCTCGAAGCCGCCCGCCGGGGCGACGCCGGGGACGGGGCGGCGCGTGGAGTGCAGGTACGGCGCGGTGCCCAGACCGTCGGCGACCGAGTGGCCGAGGCCGGTCGCGGTCTCCGCGTAGCCGAGGACCACGGCCGCCTCCGCCTCCTCGGACCCCAGCAGGTCCCGTACCCGGCGGCCCAGGGCGAAGCCGTGGCCGTACACCACCGACGGCGACTGCGGTACGTGCTTGCCCAGCACGTTGGACACCAGCAGATGCGCCCGCTTGGGGTTGCGGCGCAGCGCGAGCCCCAGCAGGCCCGTCAGCTCGTCGTCGCCCCGGAGTTCGACCCCGAGCCGCTCGGCGACCCAGGTGCCGGACCAGACCCCGTCGTTCACCGGGGACCTCCAAGAATGTCCCGCGCTTCAGAGCGGGGTGGGGGTACCGCCCGCTTGCGGGGAAGAATTGGACAGGTTGGTACGCTCGTCGGCGTGCTGAGCGAGAACCAAGCCGGCACGGCAACTCCTTTGCTTGCGGTGCCAAACCGGGCTGGTTCCACCCCGGCTGGTGTTGATCGTGCAAGACCTGCAGGTCCGCTGGGCCCGCAGGCTACGTGAGCCAGGAATCTCCCCGCTTCAGCCGGGAGAGGGTTCAATGCCTTGTTCATACGTTCCTTGTCACGAGCCCTCGTGATGAGCGGTGCGGTCAGTGCCGTCAGTACGGTCGGTCGGGAATGGCGGCGGCGAGCAGTTCCACGAAGCCGACGTCCTCCCGGGCGACGCCGAAGACCTCGGCGCGCAGCAGGGTCCGCTCGGCCCACGCGCGGTGCGGCTTCACCTCGTTCATCTTGTTCGTGTACGCCGACCTCAGCACGCCCCCGCCGTCACGCTCCGGCCGCAGGATGTCCGCCGCGTCGCTGAACTCCTCGTGGCTGACCACCGACAGCGCGTGCACCGGCAGGACGTGGGAGGGGTGGATGCAGGTCTTGCCGAGCAGCCCGTTGGCGTGGTCCAGGGAGATCTCCCGCAGCAGCCCGTCCATCGCGTGCTCGATCAGTGTCGCGCGCAGTTCGGCCGCCTGCACCTCCAGGAAGGGGCTCTGCCGCAACTGCGGCTTGAACATGCGCTCCTGCATCCGGAAGTACTCCCACACCGGCCCGGTCACCGTGAACCCGGTGCCGTCGGCCCGCCCCAGCATGTTCACCACGTCGGCGATCACGGAGGCGACGACCTGGACGTCGTAGGCCGTCATGTCGGGGGCTCTGCGCAGCCCGTAGGAGGAGCAGAAGTCCGTCACGCCGAGCCGCAGCGCGAGCACCCGGTCCCGGTACTTGTCGACCGCGCGGAAGATCCCCTCCAGGGTCTCCACCCGCGACTCCCGGTACAGCAGCTCGGGCGATTCCAGGACCGGCATGGCGAACAGCCGCCGCCCGCTCGCCGCCTCGGCGGCCTGCAGCGCCTCCAGGAACGAAAGTCCCCGCTCCCCGGTGAACTTCGGCAGCACGAAACCGGACAGCAGCCGCACCGCGGGCCCGAGCCGCCGCACCAGGTCCGGTATCTGCTCGGGGAAGCGGACCCGGACGAACAGCAGGGGAGGCTCGGCCGCGGGCCCCTCGGCCAGCTCGGTGAACTGCCGGACCAGGTTCTCCTCGCCGTACTCCACGTCCGCGTCGTCGATCGAGTCCTCCAGGCACAGCACCATCGAGACCACACCGCGCCCGGCCTGCTTGACGATGTCACCGGCCAGCCGCGGCCGGGTGGCCGGGCTGTAGAGCGTGGCCCCCAGGGCCGCGGAGAGCAGCCGGGCCGGTGAGTCGGCGGTGAACTCGCACGGTTCCTGGTGGAAGAGGCGCTGCCGCACCTCAGGGGCGAGATGCCCGAAATGACGCATGATGTTCCCCCCGTGGTGACACTGGCGGCCTGCGAAAACCGTCAAAAGGTGGCCGGTAATAGTACGTACGAACTCATGTCAAAGGTTCCCACCGGGGGTGAATTCCCCGTGACCCGGCCGTGTACGCGCCCCGCGTTGTCGTGACCAGGACGGAGAAGGCAGGATGACCGCATGACGCACGCGATGCTGAAGGGGTCGAACATCCCGCTGGACGCCACCACGGTACGGGCCGTGGTGCGCTGGACGCCCGGGCAGGAGACCCCGGACGTGGACGCCTCGGCACTGCTCCTCGGCCCCGACGGCCGGGTGCGCTCCGACGAGGACTTCGTCTTCTACAACCAGCCCCGGCACCCTTCCGGGACGGTGTGGCGGCTCGGCAAGAAGCGGGTCGCCGACGGCCTGACGGACAGCGTCCAGACCGACCTCGCCGGCGTCGACCCGGAGGTCACACGGATCCTGCTGGTCGCTTCGGCGGACGGCGTCACCTTCGACCGCGTACGCGCGCTGCGCATCCTGCTGTACGACGCGACGGTCACTGACGGGGAGCCGCTGGCGTACTTCGACATCAAGCCGGAGACCGGTCAGGAGACCGCGCTGATCTGCGGCGAGCTGTACCGGCGGGGGGAGGACTGGAAGTTCCGGGCGCTGGGTGAGGGCTACTCCAACGGTCTGAGAGGTCTTGCGACCGACTTCGGTATCTCGGTGGACGAGTCGGAGGAGGCGGAGCAGTCGGAGGAGGCGGAGGAGGCGGAGGGGGTGCCGCCGGGCGCGGCGGCACAGCCGCTGCCTCCTGAGCAGCCGGTGCCGGTTCCTTCGGCGACCTCTGCGGCGTACGGGTACCCGTATCCGGCGAGTCAGCCGGCGTACGGGTACCCGCAGCAGCCGCCGCAGCCGGCGGTGGCTGCCGCCGGGTACGGGTATCCGCCCGTGCCGGACCCTCAGTTCCGGCTGCCGCCGCAGGGGCCGCAGTTCATCGGGCGGTAGAACGAGCGGCTCAGGGGGCTAACGGTCGGCCTTGGACTTGTAGCCCCTGCCCCACTGCAGTCCCCAGCCGTACAGGCGGTCCAGTTCCGACTGGAAGCCGTAGACGTACCTGACCTCGCGGCGGACGGTCAGCTCGCCCTTGACGTTCTCGATGAGGACGACCGCGCAGGAGCGGGCCTGGGGATGGCGTTCGTCGAGGCCGATCTCGATGCGGGGGCCGTTGCTCGGGTACATCGTGACGATCGCCTGGGTTCGGTCGAAGGCCGGTGTCCGGTCGTAGATGTAGACGAAGACCAGCAGCCGTTTGATGGCGTCCCGGTGGTCGAGGTTGACGTAGATGGTCTCACCGGACCCCGACCCGAACCGGTCGTCGCCGCTGAGTTTGACGTACGGCGGTGCGTTCACGTCGCCGAGGAAGTTGCCGAGCGGCTGGACGACGCCCTTGGTGCCGTCGGTCAGCTCGTACATGCAGCCGAGGTCGAGGTCGACGTTGACCATGCTCTGGCTGTGCCCGAGCACCTCCGGCGGCTTGAGCGCCCTGAGGGGGTGCCGCAGCAGGCTCTGCCGGGTGGAACCGCCGAAGTCGGAGGTCCGCATCCGCCAGGTCAGGTTGATCCGCAGATGCCCGGTGGCCGCGCCCTGCTTGGTCAGCGACACCTGGCGGTGCCGTTTGGTCAGCTCGATCGCGTTGGACGCCGCGTTGCCCGAGTCGAACTCGGCCGCGCGCCCGCCCAGCAGACCGTCGAAGAGCCCCATGTCCCGTACCGCCCCCAGTTCACCGCACACCGGCCCCGCACGCACGTACGCGAGTACGCCACGGGGCGGCCCTCGGGCCCCGGCTCCATCGCCGTCGTCCGCGCAGGCCGCCCCGCACAGAAGCGTTCCTCACCCGGAGGGCCGTCACACCCCCGGGGTTGTCACACCTGCGACGAGACCCCGGCCTTCTCGCCCGAGCCCGCCACTTCCTCCGCTGCCGCGAGGTCGCGGTTGCGGCGTACGGAGGACCAGAAGGACCAGGCGATCAGGACCACGCCGACCAGACCGGTGATGATCTCGTTGACCTCGTACTGGATGGTGACCATGAGGATCACGGCCAGTGCGCCGATCGCGTAGTGCGCGCCGTGCTCCAGGTAGACGTAGTCGTCGAGGGTGCCCTGGCGGACCAGGTAGACCGTGAGCGAACGGACGTACATGGCGCCGATGCCGAGGCCGAGGGCCATCATGATGATGTCGTTGGTGATGGCGAAGGCGCCGATCACGCCGTCGAAGGAGAAGGACGCGTCCAGCACCTCGAGGTAGAGGAACATGAAGAACGCGGCCTTGCCCGCCAGGGCGACGGCCGAGCGCTTCTTGCCGGTGCGCGTGGCCGCTTCCTCCTCCTCGTGCTCGCGTTCCTCCTCGTCCTCGAGCTTGTCCTCGAAGTAGCCGGAGAGGCCGCCGACGATCAGGTACGTGATCAGACCGGCGATGCCGGCGATCAGCACCGTCTCCGCCTTGTCGACGTGGCCGCCGCCGTGCTGGTAGGCGTGGGTGGCGACGGTGAAGGAGCTGATCAGCAGGACGATCAGGGCGATGCAGACCGACAGCATGTCGACCTTGCCCAGTCTGGCCAGCGGCCGCTCGATCCAGTGCAGCCACTTGATGTCCCGTTCCTCGAAGATGAAGTCCAGGAAGATCATCAGCAGGAACATGCCACCGAAGGCGGCGATCGCCGGGTGGGCGTCGGTCACCAGTTCCTGGTAGCGGTCCTTGTTGGTGAGCGCGAGGTCGACGGCCTCGATGGGCCCCATCTTGGCGCTGAGGGCGACGATCACGACGGGGAAGACCAGCCGCATGCCGAAGACCGCGATGAGAATGCCGATCGTGAGGAAGATCTTCTGCCAGAAGGCATTCATCTTCTTCAGGACCCCGGCGTTGACGACCGCGTTGTCGAAGGACAACGAGATCTCGAGGATGGACAGGATCGCCACGATCCCGAAAGCGGTCCACCCCCCGTAGAAGAACGCTGCGACCAGGCCGAGCGCGGTCACCGCGAACGACCAGCCGAAGGTTTTCAGAAGCACTGGCTACCCAATCCGTATCTGTACGGGATTTCTACGGGTCTCCCCCGCGCCGCACGTGGCTTTACGAAACGTTGACTCCGAAGTCTAGAGCGATGCCCCGCAGCCCTGACACGTACCCCTGCCCCACGGCCCGGAACTTCCATTCGCCCTGGTAACGGTAGAGCTCGCCGAAAATCATGGCCGTTTCCGTGGAGGCGTCCTCGCTCAGGTCGTAGCGCGCGAGTTCCTGGCCGTCGGCCTGGTTGACGACGCGGATGAAGGCGTTGGAGACCTGGCCGAAGGTCTGGCCGCGCTCGTCGGCCATGTGGATCGAGACGGGGAAGACGATCTTCTCGCACTGGGGCGGCACCTTGCCGAGGTTCACGAGGATCGACTCGTCGTCGCCCTCGCCCTCACCGGTGAGGTTGTCACCGGTGTGCTCCACCGAGCCGTCCGGGCTCTTGAGCTGGTTGTAGAACACGAACCACTCGTCGCCCAGCACCCGGTTGTTGCCGGCGCACAGCAGGGCGCTGGCGTCGAGGTCGAAGTCGGCTCCGGTGGTGGAGCGCGCGTCCCAGCCGAGCCCCACCAGGACGTTGGTCAGGTTGGGTGCGGCCTTGGAGAGGGAGACGTTGCCTCCCTTGGCGAGTGTGACGCCCATGATCTGGTCCTCCCCGAGGTGGTGCCTGTGTGGTTGTCCTGCACGTCCGGCGCCGCGCTGAAACGCGCGGCGCCGGACGGTCTGGATCGCGGTCGTGTCAGATCTGTGCTCAGACGTTCACGCCGAAGTCCTGGGCGATGCCGCGCAGGCCCGAGGCGTACCCCTGGCCGATGGCGCGGAACTTCCACTCCGCGCCGTGGCGGTAGAGCTCGCCGAAGACCATGGCGGTCTCGGTGGAGGCGTCCTCGCTCAGGTCGTAGCGGGCGATCTCCGCGCCGCCGGCCTGGTTCACCACGCGGATGTAGGCGTTGCGGACCTGGCCGAAGGACTGCTGGCGGCTCTCGGCGTCGTAGATCGACACCGGGAAGACGATCTTGTCGACGTCGGCCGGGACACCGGCGAGGTTCACCTTGATCACCTCGTCGTCGCCCTCGCCCTCACCGGTGAGGTTGTCACCGGTGTGCTCCACCGAGCCGTCCGGGCTCTTGAGGTTGTTGAAGAAGACGAAGTGCTGGTCGCTGGCGACCTTGCCGGAGTTGTTCAGCAGCAATGCGCTGGCGTCGAGGTCGAAGTCGGTGCCGGTCGTGGTGCGGGCGTCCCATCCCAGGCCGACGAGGACCGCGGTCAGGCCCGGGGCCTCCTTCGTCAGCGATACGTTGCCGCCCTTGCTGAGGCTGACTCCCACGAGTCCTCCATTGGTGTCCGGGGGCCGGGAGCCCCTTCGTGCATCGGATATGGGATCAACGACTCGATCCTAGTGACGGGTTCCCGGCCCATGCAGGCCCTGAAGCCGATGAGTCACCGGTGTCGGGTCCCCGGGCCACGGGGTCACAGGGTGTCGAGCGCCTTCACGTACTCGTTCAGGTCACGCGCGTCCGGCAGGCCGTTGACCACGGTCCACCGCACGACGCCCTCCTTGTCGATGATGAAGGTGCCGCGCACGGCGCAGCCCTTGTCCTCGTCGAAGACGCCGTAGGCGCGCGAAGTGTTGCCGTGCGGCCAGAAGTCGCTCAGCAGCGGGTACTCCAGGCCCTCCTGCTCGGCGAAGACGCGCAGGGTGTGGATGGAGTCGTTGGAGACGGCGAGCAGCTGGGTGTCGTCGTTGACGAACTTCGGCAGGTTGTCGCGCAGCGCGCACAGCTCGCCGGTGCACACGCCGGTGAAGGCGAACGGGTAGAAGAGCAGCACCACGTTCTTCTCGCCGCGGAAGTCGGACAGCTTCACGGTGCGGCCGTGGTTGTCCTTGAGCTCGAAGTCGGGTGCCTTGTCGCCGACCTGGATCGCCATCGTCCTGCTTCCCTTCGGTGGGACTGTTCGGGTGAGACCACCCTACGCAGTGATCACCGCAAGCCGCCGGACGGGCTGGGCGTAACCCAGCCCGTCCGGCGGTGGGGACGAGGCCGTTCAGGCCGGAGCGGAGGTCCTGGGGCGGCAGCCCCGGGGACGGTCACCGCCTGGACTTCGCCGCCTTCGGCGTCGCCAGACGGCTGCCGCTCCAGTCCTTCCCCACACTCGCACTCTTGCTCGCCGACAGACCCGCCGTGGTCGCGGCTTCAGAGATGTCGCTCGGCTCCACGTACCCCGCACGGCCGGTCTTCGGCGTGAGGAGCAGGATCGCGCCGCCCTCTTCGATGTACGTGGTGGCGTCCACCAGCGCATCCGTCAGGTCGCCGTCCTCGTCGCGGAACCACAGCACCACGGCGTCGGCCACGTCGTCGTAGTCCTCGTCCACGAGCTCGCTGCCGATCGCCTCCTCGATGGCCTCGCGGAGCTCCTGGTCGACGTCGTCGTCGTAGCCGATCTCCTGGACCACCTGCCCGGGCTGGAATCCCAGCCTGGCGGCCGGGTTAGTCCGCTCCTCCGCGTGGTCCGCGGTCGCGCTCACGGGTTGCCTCCTGATGGTGTTGCGTTATAGGTCTTCTGGCCACGCGCGTACGCGGGGCATTGGCCGTAGTCCACACGGGCGGGCCGGATCGCGCAAGTACCCGGCGGTTCAGACCGCCGAAACGGTGACGATCCTGGCGGTGTCGCCGCAACTCCTGACACGGTATCGCGGTCGGCCCCGACACACACCACACCCTTCCGTCCGGTTTGCGTGTTGGGGAACCGCCTACGGACAGCCTACGTGCAGGAGACGCGGGGGGATGCCCTTGTTACCCCGGGGTAGAGATGACGTTTGGCTCCCACGAGGTACACGATGGGGAACGGTGCAGACACAGGCAGACAAACCGACTGGAACCCAGGGAAACTCCAGAACGAGCCCAGAAACGCCCCAGATATGTCAGCCCTCTGACAGGTAAGGAACAGCGTGGCTTCCGGATCCGATCGAAACCCGATCATCATTGGCGGCCTTCCGAGTCAGGTCCCTGACTTCGATCCCGAGGAGACCCAGGAGTGGCTCGACTCGCTCGACGCCGCCGTCCAGGAGCGGGGCCGGGAGCGGGCCCGCTACCTCATGCTCCGGCTGATCGAGCGCGCCCGCGAGAAGCGCGTGGCCGTGCCCGAGATGCGCAGCTCGGACTACGTCAACACCATCCCCACCAAGAGCGAGCCGTTCTTCCCCGGCAATGAGGAGATCGAGCGCAAGATCCTCAACGCCACCCGCTGGAACGCCGCGGTGATGGTCTCCCGCGCCCAGCGCCCGGGCATCGGCGTCGGCGGCCACATCGCCACCTTCGCCTCCTCCGCCTCCCTCTACGACGTCGGCTTCAACCACTTCTTCCGCGGCAAGGACGACGGCCGCGGCGGCGACCAGGTCTTCTTCCAGGGGCACGCCTCCCCGGGCATCTACGCGCGCGCTTACCTGCTGGACCGGCTCACCGAACAGCACCTGGACGGCTTCCGCCAGGAGAAGTCCAAGGCGCCCTACGGGCTGTCCAGCTACCCGCACCCGCGTCTGATGCCGGACTTCTGGGAGTTCCCGACCGTCTCCATGGGCCTCGGCCCGATCAGCGCGATCTACCAGGCCCGGATGAACCGCTACATGCACGCGCGCGGGATCGCGGACACCTCCGACTCGCACGTGTGGGCGTTCCTCGGCGACGGCGAGATGGACGAGCCGGAGTCGATCGGCCAGCTGTCCATCGCCGCCCGCGAGGGCCTGGACAACCTGACCTTCGTGGTCAACTGCAACCTGCAGCGCCTGGACGGTCCGGTGCGCGGCAACGGCAAGATCATCCAGGAGCTGGAGTCGGTCTTCCGCGGCGCCGGCTGGAACGTGATCAAGCTGATCTGGGACCGCACCTGGGACCCGCTGCTGGCGCAGGACCGCGACGGTGTGCTGGTCAACAAGATGAACATCACGCCGGACGGCCAGTTCCAGACCTACGCCACCGAGTCCGGCGCGTACATCCGCGACCACTTCTTCGGCGACGACCACCGGCTGCGCAAGATGGTCGAGAACATGACCGACCACCAGATCCTGATGCTGGGCCGCGGCGGTCACGACCACCGCAAGATCTACGCGGCGTACAAGGCGGCCCTGGAGCACAAGGGCCAGCCGACGGTCATCCTGGCCAAGACGATCAAGGGCTGGACGCTCGGCCCGAACTTCGAGGGCCGCAACGCCACCCACCAGATGAAGAAGCTGACGGTCGAGGACCTCAAGCACTTCCGCGACCGCCTGCACCTGCCGATCTCCGACAAGGAGCTGGAGTCCGGCCCGCCGCCGTACTACCACCCGGGCCGCGACAGCGACGAGATGCAGTACATGCACGACCGCCGCAAGGGCTGCGGCGGCTACGTGCCGACCCGGATCGTGCGCGCCGAGCCGCTGCGGCTGCCGGACGACAAGACCTATGCGTCCGTGAAGAAGGGCTCGGGCCAGCAGGCCATCGCCACCACCATGGCCTTCGTCCGGCTGCTGAAGGACCTCATGCGGGACAAGGAGATCGGCAGGCGGTTCGTGCTGATCGCGCCCGACGAGTACCGCACCTTCGGCATGGACTCCTTCTTCCCGAGCGCGAAGATCTACAACCCGCTGGGCCAGCAGTACGAGGCGGTCGACCGCGAGCTGCTGCTCGCCTACAAGGAGTCGCCGACCGGGCAGATGCTGCACGACGGCATCTCCGAGGCGGGCTGCACGGCCTCGCTGATCGCGGCGGGCTCCGCGTACGCCACGCACGGCGAGCCGCTGATCCCGGTGTACGTCTTCTACTCGATGTTCGGTTTCCAGCGCACCGGCGACCAGTTCTGGCAGATGGCCGACCAGCTGGCGCGCGGTTTCGTGCTGGGCGCGACCGCCGGCCGTACGACCTTGACCGGTGAGGGTCTGCAGCACGCCGACGGCCACTCGCACCTGCTCGCCTCGACCAACCCGGCGTGCGTGGCGTACGACCCGGCGTACGCGTACGAGATCGCGCACATCGTGCAGGACGGCCTGCGCCGGATGTACGGCGGCGACGAGCAGCACCCGCACGGCGAGGACGTCTTCTACTACCTCACCGTCTACAACGAGCCGATCCAGCAGCCGGCCGAGCCGGCGAACGTGGACGTCGAGGGCATCCTCAAGGGCATCCACCGGATCGGCGAGGGCACCGCGGGCGAGATCCCGGCGCAGATCATGGCGTCGGGCGTGGCGGTCCCGTGGGCGCTCCAGGCGCAGAAGATCCTCGCCCAGGAGTGGAACGTCAGGGCCGACGTCTGGTCGGCGACCTCCTGGAACGAGCTGCGCCGTGAGGCCGTGGCGTGCGAGGAGCACAACCTGCTGCACCCGGAGGAGGAGCAGCGGGTGCCGTGGGTGACGCGGAAGCTGAGCGGGGCGGAGGGGCCGTTCGTGGCCGTCTCCGACTGGATGCGGTCGGTGCCGGACCAGATCTCCCGGTGGGTGCCGGGGACGTACCAGTCGCTGGGCGCCGACGGCTTCGGCTTCGCCGACACCCGGGGCGCGGCCCGGCGGTTCTTCCACATCGACGCGCAGTCGATCGTGGTGGCCGTACTGACGGAACTGGCGCGCGAGGGCAGGGTCGACCGCTCGGTACTGAAGCAGGCCATCGACCGCTACCAGCTCCTCGACGTGACGGCAGCCGACCCGGGCACGGCGGGCGGGGACGCGTAGGGATGCCCGGAGGGCGGCGGGGTCCACGACTCCGCCGCCCTCCGCAGTGGGTGCATGGCGCACCGAGTCGCCCTGGAGGGTGGGCTTGCCCGTGCTTGCGGGGCGCCTCCCCCCAAGCTCTCGGCTTCTCCCCCACTCTCGGCTTCGCTCGAGCGGGGGGGACCCCCATGAGCGGGGCCCCCAGCGCCCTGGAGCCCCCAGGCGTTCAGCACTGGGGGAGGCACGACTGCCCGCAGCTACATGCTTGCCGCCCCGGCCAGCGCGACGATGCCCAGAAGGGTGTCGATGGCGCCCAGGACCAGGGCGACCAGGGCCGGGAGGGATCGGCTGCCCGCCCAGCTGCGCCCCATCGCCAGCCATCCGCAGACGACCGCCACCGGCCCGAGGACGATGCTCAGCACGAAGAATCCGGCGACCGCACAGATGGTCCCGATGATCCCGAGCGTCGCACGGTCCGGCCCGGTCCGTAACCACGTCCGGCCACGTGACCGGGGGTACCCGCGCGTTCCGCGTCCGAAGCCCGCCATCATCAACTCCCTGAACCCATCATCGAGTTGAAGTCACCTTGGGGTTCACGGTTGCGGGTACCCCGGTTCCGTCCGCCGAAGCCGCCCGCGCGCTGCCCCCCTCCAGCAGCGCGCCGCAGCCGTTCGTCCTCCATTCCCTGCGGAGGACTTGACCCACTGTCACCCGCGGCGTGCACCGAAGGCGAGGGATCTTCGACTCGGTCACCCTGATGGGCGAACCGCGCCGGTCAGATGTGGCCGACCCCCGCTCCCGCCTCCGCGTTCTCCCCGCGCTTGGTGAGCAGCGCGACCAGGACGGCCACGGCCGCGATTCCGGCGGCGACGAGGGAGGCGAGGCTCATGCCGGAGATGAAGGTGTCGTGCGCGACGGAGGTGATCTTCGCGGCGATCGCCTCGGGCGTTCCCCGCGGCACCGGCGCCACGCCGATCTGGACCAGCTCGGAGGCCTGGCCCATCTGGGCGGGGGGGATGTCCGGGAGCCCTGCGTCCTTCCAGTTGCCGGGCAGGTCGTTGTTCACCTTGGAAGCCATCACGGCGCCCAGCACGGCCGTACCGAGGCTGCCGCCGATCTGCATGGCGGACTGCTGCAGCCCGCCGGCCACGCCGGACAGCTCCAGCGGCGCGTTGCCGACGATGACCTCGGTGGCGCCGACCATGACGGGGGCGAGGCCGAGGCCGAGCAGAGCGAACCAGAGCGACATGGTGGCGCTGCCGGTGTCCGTCTCCAGCGTGGACAGGCCGTACATGGCCAGCGCGGTGGCGGCCATGCCGCCGGCCAGCGGAACGCGCGGGCCCAGCTTGGTGATCATGAAGCCCGCGAGCGGGGAGGCGACGATCATCGCGCCGGTGAGCGGAAGGAGGTGCATGCCCGCTTCGATCGGGCTCATCCCGTGCACGCTCTGCAGGTAGAAGGTCACGAAGAACAGGCCGCCCATGAACGCGATGGCCATCAGGACCATGAGGACCACGCCCGCGGACAGCGGCACCGAGCGGAACAGCGCCAGCGGGATCAACGGCTCCTTCACCTTGGTCTCCCAGAAGGCGAAGGCGCCGAAACCGATGAGGGACGCGACGATGAACGCCCACGTCGAGCCGTCGCCCCAGCCCCAGTCCCCTGCCTTGATCAGGGCCCAGACCAGGCAGAACATGGAGGCCGAGAGCAGAACGATGCCGAGGACGTCGAAGGAGCGCGGCGCGTTCTCGGCGCGGTGGTCGAGCAGGATCAGCAGGCCCAGGACCAGGGCGAGGACGCCGACGGGCACGTTGATGAAGAACACCGACTGCCAGTTGACGTGCTCGACGAGGAAGCCGCCGAGGATCGGGCCGCCGGCGGTGGAGGCGCCGATGACCATGCCCCAGATGCCGATGGCCATGTTGAGCTTCTCGGCCGGGAAGGTGGCCCGCAGCAGACCGAGCGCGGCCGGCATCAGCAGCGCGCCGAACAGGCCCTGGAGGACCCGGAAGACGATGACCATGGCGATGGTGCTGGACAGCCCGATCGCCCCGGAGGCGGCGGCGAAGCCGGTCACGCCGATGAGGAAGGTCTGCCGGTGCCCGAAGCGGTCACCGAGCTTGCCCGCGGTGATGAGGGAGACCGCGAGGGCGAGGAAGTAGGAGTTGGTGATCCACTGGACGTCGGCGAGGCTGGCGCCCAGGTCCTTGGCGATGGCCGGGTTGGCGATGGCCACGATGGTGCCGTCGAGGGCCACCATCATGACCCCTACGGCGACGGTGATCAGGGTGACCCACGGGTGCCCGCGCAGCCCCTTGGACGGCGCGGGCTCCGACGGGGCCGTCGAGGCGTTCTCCCCCGGCCCGGTCGATTCGATGGCGGTCTGACTAGTCATGGGTTCGAGGCTAATGACAGCCACTGACAATTGACAAAGGGGTTCACCCGTCAGTCACTGTCGTGTCGTTCCCTATACTCTGAGCTGGGGAAACAGTTCACAGTGCGGGACAGCGCGAGAAGAGGGTCCGGAGAGCTCCATGGAGACGGCGGGGACCACCGGGACGGCCCCACAGGCGGTGCGGGCGGTGTCACGGCCGGGGCTGCGCGAGCGCAAGAAGCGACGCACCAGGTACGCGCTGCTGCGGTCCGCGCTCGAACTGTTCACCACCCAGGGGTACGAGAACACGACGGTCGACGAGATCGCCGAGGCCGTCGACGTCTCCCAGCGCACCTTCTTCCGCTACTTCGGCGGCAAGGAGGACGTCGCCCTCGCCGTGCAGGAGATGGTGGAGGCGCACTTCGTCGACTCGCTGCGCGCCCGCCCGCCCGGGGAGCCCCCGCTGGAGGCGCTGCGCCGGGCGGTGCTGGAGGGCTGGGACACGATCAGTGACGCCGTCGGGACCGTCGTGCCCGTGGAGCTGTATCTGCGCATGTTCCGGGTGATCGAGTCGACGCCGGTCCTGCTGGCCGCGCAGCTGCGCCGCTCGGCGGAGACCGAGGAGCAGATCGCGCGTCTGCTCGCCGAGCGCGAGGGCCTGGACGTGGACGCCGATCCGCGGCCGCGGCTGGCGGTGGCCGTCTTCGGCGCGGTGATGCGGGTGACGAGCCGTCAGTGGAGCGCGGTCGAGGACGCCGGCCTGGAGGCGATGCGGGAACTCACCGCCGCGTACCTCGATCAGGTGGGACCCGCGCTGACCGGGAACTGGCGTACGACCCTCCGGCGTTGAGCCGGACACACGCCACCGCTGCCGAACTGCCGCACGCCTGAGCGGACTTGAACAGGCGTACGGACTGCATTAACCCTCACGCCACTTGAAACGTGATCCCTGTCACTCGGTTAACGCGAGACCGTCTCGTTCTCCTAGTGTGTCCTCCCAGTGACTTCCTTCGACACCTCCCCACACCTCAACGCCTGGCGCGCCCTGCTCGCGCTGGCCGTGGTCTTCGTGATGCTGGCCACCACCGGCTGGACCGCCATGCGCGGCCACCGCGGGACCACCGCCCTGCAGGCGTCCCTGTCCGCCTGGGACCACGGCCGCCTGCACAAACACCGGCTGCCCGCCCCGGACGCGGCCCCCGCCCTGCTGAGCCGCTTCTTCGCCTCGCTCACCGCGCAGGACCGCAGCCGGCTCGCCCACCGCTATCCGCTCGCGGTCGGCAACATGAACGGCGCCCCGGTCAAGCTGCGCTACCAGGCCAACCGCATCGCGCTCCGCCAGGCGCGCAAGGTCGAGCTGAGACGCATGCACGACAGCCGGCTCACCCCGGCCGGGCAGCAGGACGCCGGCCGCCGTGTGAACCGCTACACGGCGCTGATGGCGAAGGGCCGGCAGATCCTCGCCTTCGACCCCGGCGGCACCGGCCGCGTCGCCGAGGTCTTCGGCGACCTGCGCAGGGCGGAGCGGATCTCCGTCGTCGTCCCCGGTGTCGACACCGACCTGTTCACCTTCCGGAGGACCCACCGCCCGTACTCGGCTCCGCACGGCATGGCGAAGTCGCTGTACGCGGCCGAGCGCACGGCGGCCCCCGGCACCCGTACGGCCGTGATCGCCTGGGCCGACTACACCGCGCCCAGCGGGCTCGGCGTGGACGCGGCCACGGCGATGCGCGCCGAGGAGGGCGCCGTCCGGCTGAACAGGCTGCTGCGAGGACTGCCCGGCACCTCGCCCGTCTCGCTGTTCTGCCACAGCTACGGTTCGGTGGTGTGCGGCGTCGCCGCGCGCGGGCTGCCGGACCGGGTGTCCGACGTAGCGGTGGCCGCCAGCCCTGGCATGCGGGCGGCCAAGGTCTCCCACCTGCGCACCTCCGCCAGGGTGTGGGCGATGCGGGACGCCACCGACTGGATCCAGGACGTGCCGTACCTGGAGCTCGGCGGCCTCGGCCACGGCGCCGACCCGGTCTCCCCGGCGTTCGGGGCGCGCGTGCTGTCGGCACGGAGTGCGAAGGGCCACGCCGGCTACTTCGAGCCGGGCACCGACAGCCTGACCAACTTCGCCGGAATCGGGGTCGGCGCGTACGACTCGGTGCGCTGCGCCCATGACGACGACAGGTGCCGGGCGGATTTGTCCGGTACGACGACGGCCGGACGCGCGTAGAGACAGCAGGAAGTGCGGTCTGCGCGGGGAGGGACGGAGAAGCCCGTGCCCCCTACGATGAGCCGCATGGGTGACGTACTGGCCGGATTTCACGCTGTCTGGGAGTTCGAGTCCGACTCCGTGCTCATCCGCTACGAACGGGGGATTCGAACACCTAGGCTCTTCCAGACACTCGGTGCCCGCCGGATTCCACTGACGGCGCTCGAGGACGTGACGCTCGCCGCGGGCAGACGCGGCACGGTGGTCCTGCGCGCCGAGCCCAGGCCCGGCGCCGACCCGCTGATGGACGCGGCCGACGGACAGCTGAAGGAGGGCTGCGACCCGTACCGGCTGGTGCTGCCGGCCGAGCGGGAGACGCTCGCCGAGTACTACGCCGACGAACTGCGCCCGCGCCTCACCGAGAGCGGCCCGGCCGACCGCCACCTGGTGGCGCCGCCCGCGGCGCCGCTCCAGTTCAAGGCGTACGACGGGAAGGCGTCCTTCGACGGCAGCGCGGTGCGCTTCCGGTGGTCGTGGACGGGGGCGTCCTCGGCCAAGTGGAAGGCCGGCGACCGGAGTTATCCCGTCGCCGACCTGGGCGGGGTGGAGTGGCGCTCACCCGAACTCTTCGAGGGCCATCTGCGGCTGCTGCCGCGCGAGCCGGACGCCACAGCCGTACGACCGCCGCAGCCGGACCAGGATCCGGCCGCGGTGGTGTTCGGCCTCGGCTACGGCCCGGTCCACGAGTCCCTGCCGTTCGCGGCGGCCGTACTGGCCGCGGTCCGGTCGGCGAGCCCCCCGACCCCGGTCACCGTCCCGGCCCCTCGCCGCGACCCCGCGGACATCGCGGACCGCATCCGCCACCTGGGGGAACTCCACCAGGCGGGGCTGGTGACGGACGAGGAGTTCTCGGTGAAGAAGGCACAACTGCTCGCCGAGCTGTAACCCTGGACGGATGGGACCTAGTGGGGCTGCTGAGGCCCGGCGTCCGCATAGAAGCTGATCTTCCGGTCCAGTACCGCGAGCGTGTCCCGGAGTTCGGCGATCCGGTCCAGGACGTCCCGGCGGGTCGCCTCGAGCAGCGCGTGCCGCTCGCCGTACGTGTTCTCGCCCGCGCGCACCAGCTCCGCGTACCTGACCATGTCCGCGACCGGCATGCCGGTCAGGCGCAGCTTGCCGACGAGGTCGAGCCAGTCCAGGTCGCGGTTGGTGTAGCGGCGCTGGCCGGTGTGCGAGCGGTCGACGTGGGCCATCAGGCCGATCCGCTCGTACCAGCGCAGGGTGTGGGCCGTCAGCCCGGTGAAGGCGACGACCTCGCTGATGGTGTACCTGTCCTGCCCGTCGGGGCGCGGGTGCCGCCGGGGTCCGGCGGCACAGAGGTCGGTACGGGTGGGGGCCTGCTCGGTCTCCTCGGTGGTCACGGGCGTGGTCTGCGTCACCGTCATGGCCTCCACGCTATGGCCTTGGAGCCCACTCCAAGCAAGTGGAACCCGCCAGGGCGGCCGGAAAAAGCGGGGGACACGGGGCGGGTGCGGTGGCTAGCGTGCGGGGCATGAGTCTCGTACGACGTGCTGAGCCCGCCGACGCCGCGGAAGTGCTGCGACTGCGCCAGGTGATGATCGACTCGGTCCACGGCGCCGACCCCTCCACCGAGTGGCACGCAATGTCCCTGCCGGTCCTGCGCGAGAAGCTGGCCGACCCGGACGGGGACTTCGTGGCGTACGTCGTGGACCACCCGGAGCGGCCGGGGGCGCTGGCCGCGCTGGTGGCGGGCACGATCGAGTACCGGATCGGCCGGGCGCGCAACCCGCTCGGCACCGTCGGCCACGTCTTCAGCGTCGCGACGGATCCGGATGCCCGCCGCCGCGGGTACGCGCGTGCGTGCATGGAGATACTGCTCGACTGGTTCCGCAAGCGCGGCGCCGACCGGGTGCAGCTCACCACGTCCGCCGAGGGCGCGCCGCTGTACACCTCCCTCGGCTTCCGGCCCAAGCCCGACCCGTTGCTGGAGCTGTGGCTTTGAGCGCTTAGGCTCGATGTCATGTCGTTGAAGAGCCTGACCTCGATCGAGAACTGGCCGGTCCCCACCGCCGCGGCGGGCGTGGTCCGCGCGGACGGCACGGTCCTGGGCACCCACGGCCCGACCGCTCAGCGCTTCCCGCTGGCCTCGGTCACCAAGCCGCTGGCTGCCTACGCGGTGCTCGTGGCGTACGAGGAGGGCGCGATCGAGCTGGACGAGCCGGCCGGCCCACCCGGCGCGACCGTCCGCCACCTGCTCGCCCACACCTCGGGCCTGGCCTTCGACGAGCACCGGGTGATGGCCCCGCCCGGCGAACGGCGGCTGTACTCCAACGCGGGCTTCGAGCAGCTCGGCGACCACGTGACGAAGGCGACGGACATCCCGTTCACGGAGTACCTGCGCCAGGCGGTGCTGGCCCCCCTGGGCATGACGCAGACGACCCTGGACGGCTCCCCGGCCAAGGACGCGGTCTCGACGGTCGACGACCTGCTCCGCTTCGCCGCCGAGATCCAGGCCCCGCGCCTGCTGGACCCCCGCACGGTCGCCGAGGCGATGACGGTCCAGTACCCCGGCACCAAGGGCGTCCTGCCGGGCTACGGCCACCAGAACCCCAACGACTGGGGCCTGGGCTTCGAGATCCGCGGCTCCAAGACCCCCCACTGGACCGGCACTTCCTCCTCTCCCCGCACCTTCGGCCACTTCGGCCAGTCCGGCACGTTCCTGTGGACCGACCCGGACGCGGGGGTGGCCTGCGTGGCCCTGACCGACCGCGCCTTCGGCCCCTGGGCGATCGAGGCGTGGCCGGCTTTCACGGACGCGGTACTGACAGAACTGCGCTGACACCGCCGGCCGGCCCACCACCGGCCGGCCCACCACCGGCCGCCCTCGGACCGACTCGCCGCCGCCCTCCGCGAACAGGTCCTCCGCAGGCGCGGCGTGAACCGATCGCTGGGATGCCACGCCGGCCGAGAATCCGGGGCACCATCGCGGCGCGTTCCCGCGCGACGTCCTCTTCGCGTACCTTCTCGGCGACCTCGTGCCGAAAGAAGCAGTTGCCCGGTGGGCAGGCGTTCGTCGACGGCCTGCAACAGTCAACGCGCCCGCCCACTCACCGGGCAACCTCCCTCGCGGCGCCGACAGCCAGGAGCGGGTGTGACACAGGGGCCACTCCGGGTGCCTCGAGACGGACCTGACGTCACAGGGGAGGTGTCACGGACACGCCTGCTGGGCCCACGGACGGGACAACGGCTTGGTCTGCTCGGCGCGGTTCTCCGGCTGCCGGAACGACATGGGCAGCACCGAGGAAGAGCAAGCCCGGGTGGCGAGCATGCTGCGCTGATCGCTGTCCCGGACATCCTGGTGGCGGCTCTGGAGATCTCGACCGTGCCGCGCGCGGGGCGTCGTGTCGAGAGCGGAATAACGGCCGTCCCTTACCTCAGCCGACTGCGGGTTCCCTTCTCGTGCCGTGCTGAAGACCAACAGCAGGGCGCCCCAGCCCTGTCGCGGCACTACCGTGCAGCTTGAAAATCCACCCCATGCTTCACAGCGTGTCACAGGGAGCCGGTCAAGGTCGTTGCCTTACCCCGCGATGTGGGTGTCGGCACTGTGACGAAAACGAAAGAACGGGATCGATGACGAAGGAAATCACCGACCGCCAGGATCGGCCCGTGGTGCTCGAGGACATCACGGACGAGAACTGGCGCGACGTCGCCGATGTGGCCCCCACCGACGACCAGCGCCGGTTCGTGGCCGCCCTCGGCGCGCGCTACCTGCTGCTCTCCATGCGCGGGGGGCTCTGGAACTCCCTTGCGGTCCGGGCGGGTGACAAGGTCGTGGGCCATGTCATGTGGGCGTACGACGAGGAGGACGGGACCCACTGGGTCGGCGGCATGGTCGTCAACGCCGAGGAGCAGGGCAAGGGGGTGGGCCGTGCCACGATGCGCGCCCTGCTGCGGCGCCTCGCCGCGCTGCCGTCCTGCCGGGAGATCCGGCTCTCGTACCACCCGGAGAACACGCCCGCCGCCGCTCTCTACGCGGCGCTCGGTTTCACGCCCACCGGAGACTTCGAGGACGAGGAGATCGTGGTGGCGCTGAGCGCCGAGGCGGCCGCCGCCTGATCCCGCCGCCCGCACGCCGACGTGCGGGCACGCGGGTGCCTCACCGGCCGGCCATCTCCCACATCAGCAGCTCCGCGTCCGTCATTCCCACCGCTTCCAGGCCCCCGGCGGCATCCGTGATCCGCGCCGCGTCCGCTGGCCCCAACCGGTCCTCGCCCAGCCGTACTTCGCCCCGTACGACATGGACGTACACGTACGCCGCGGCCGGCACCGCCGTCCGCTCCCCCGCCGCCGGGCGGCGGACGTGGAGCGTGGCGCCGGCCTCCGGGACGGCGTACGAGGTGGTGTCGTGGACGAGCTCGTAGCGGGGGGCGTCGCCGGGCGTGAGTGGGGTCAGCCACATCTGGACGAAGGTCAGGGGTGCGTCGCCGTCGTTGCGTTCCACGTGGCGGACGCCGGCCGCCGCACTCAGGTGCTGGAGGTCGCCGGGGCGGACCAGCGTCTCGTGGCCCGTGGAGTCGCGGTGGGTCAGTTCGCCCTCGACGACCCAGGTGATGATCTCCGTGTGGCTGTGCGGGTGCTCGTCGAAGCCGGCGCCGGGGGCCAGGTGCTCCTCGTTGCAGGCGATCAGGGCGCCGAAGCGGAGGTTGTCCGGGTCGTAGTGCGGGCCGAAGGAGAAGGCGTGCCGGGTGGTGATGCCGGCCGCCTCCTCGCCGCCCCGGTAGCGCTCCGCCGCGCGCCGTACTTCCATCGTCACGGGGACCACCGTAGCCCTGGCCCCGGACCTCGGTCCGACCCGGCGGCACGCTCGTCCGTCCGGATGAGGCAGGCTTGTCCCCGTGCCCGAATCCGTATCTCGCATGACCGAAGCCGCAGCGCACGGCCTCCATCCGCATGCCGCGACCCTGAAACGGCTGGAGAAGTCGTCCGGGTCGCTGGCCGCGCAGGCGATCGCGCGGATGGACGAGACGCTGCCGTGGTACCGGGCGATGCCCCCGGAGAACCGTTCCTGGATCGGCCTGGTCGCCCAGGCGGGCATCGCGGCCTTCACCGAGTGGTTCCGGCGCCCTGACGCACCCCAGGCGATTTCCACCGATGTGTTCGGGACCGCCCCGCGCGAGCTGACCCGGGCGATCACGCTGCGGCAGACCGTGGAGATGGTGCGCACCACGATCGAGGTCATGGAGTCCGCCATCGACGAGGTGGCGGCGCCGGGGGACGAGAGCGTGCTGCGCGAGGCGCTGCTCGTGTACGCCCGCGAGATCGCCTTCGCCACCGCCCAGGTGTACGCCCAGGCCGCCGAGGCACGCGGCGCCTGGGACGCCCGGCTGGAGTCGCTGGTCGTCAACGCCGTGCTCAGCGGGGAGGCGGACGAGGGCGCGGTGTCCCGGGCCTCCGCCCTGGGGTGGAACTCGCCCGAGCATGTGTGCGTGGTGCTGGGCACGGCGCCCGACGGGGACTCCGAGCTGACCGTGGAGGCCATTCGGCGGGCGGCCCGGCATGCCAAGCTGCAGGTGCTGACCGGGGTGCTCGGGGACCGGCTCGTGGTGATCGCGGGGGGCAGTGACAATCCGCTCGGCGTGGCCAAGTCGCTGATCGGGCCCTACGCCGCCGGGCCCGTCGTCGCCGGGCCGGTCGTGCCCGATCTGCTCGCCGCCACCCGGTCCGCACAGGCCGCCGCGGCCGGGCTGAAGGCGTGTTTCGCCTGGCAGGACGCGCCGCGTCCGGTGCTGGCCGACGATCTGCTGCCGGAGCGCGCCATCGCCGGTGACCCGGGCGCGCGCGAGCAGTTGGTGGAGGAGATCTACAGACCGCTGGAGGAGGCCGGCTCCGCCCTGCTGGAAACCCTCAGCGTCTATCTGGAGCAGGCGAGCAGCCTCGAAGGCGCGGCGAGGATGCTCTTCGTTCACCCGAACACCGTGCGCTACCGGCTCCGACGTGTGACAGACGTCACCGGCTGGTCACCCTCCGATGTACGATCCGCGTTCACGCTACGGATCGCGCTGATCCTGGGGCGTCTGACCGATGGAGATCCCCAGGCCTAGGATTTTGTCGGGGGTCCACAAAACCCCTCCGTGTTCTTCGTCCCTGTCCCCACGGGCGGCCCCGGCCGTCCCCAAGAGAGAGTGTGAGAGTGCTCGTACTCGTCGCTCCCGGCCAGGGCGCCCAGACGCCCGGCTTCCTGACCCCCTGGCTCGAACTGCCCGGTGCCGCCGACCGTGTGACCGCCTGGTCGGACGCCATCGGACTGGACCTCGTCCACTACGGGACGCAGGCCGACGCGGACGCGATCCGCGACACCGCGGTGGCCCAGCCGCTGCTGGTGGCCGCCGGGCTGCTGTCGGCCGCGGCACTGGGTGACACCGGCGCGGGCGTGGTCGCGGGCCACAGTGTCGGCGAGATCACCGCCGCCGCGTTCGCGGGCGTCCTGGACGACACCGCCGCGCTGACCCTGGTCCGCAAGCGGGGTCTGGCGATGGCCGAGGCCGCCGCGATCACCGACACGGGTATGTCGGCGCTGCTCGGCGGCGACCCGGAGGTGTCCGTCGCGCACCTGGAGAAGCTGGGCCTGACCCCGGCGAACGTCAACGGCGCGGGCCAGATCGTGGCCGCCGGCACCCTGGAGCAGCTCGCCGCGCTGAACGAGGACAAGCCCGAGGGCGTACGCAAGGTCGTCCCGCTGAAGGTGGCCGGTGCCTTCCACACGCACCACATGGCCCCCGCGGTCGACAAGCTGGCCGAGGCCGCCAAGGCGCTCACGCCCGCCGACCCGAAGGTCGCCTACGTCTCCAACAAGGACGGCCGGGCCGTGCACAGCGGTGCCGAGGTCGTCGAGCGGCTGGTCGGCCAGGTCGCCAACCCGGTCCGCTGGGACCTGTGCATGGAGACCTTCAAGGAGCTCGGCGCCACCGCCCTGATCGAGGTGTGCCCCGGCGGCACGCTGACCGGTCTGGCCAAGCGCGCGCTGCCCGGCGTGAAGACGCTGGCGCTGAAGACCCCCGACGACCTCGACGCGGCCCGCGAACTCATCTCCGAGCACGCCTGACGACCCTGAGGAGCCGACGATCATGCCGAAGATCAAGCCCGCCAAGGGAGCCCCGTACGCGCGCATCCTCGGCGTGGGCGGTTACCGGCCCACGCGGGTGGTGCCCAACGAGGTGATCCTCGAGCGGATCGACTCGTCCGACGAGTGGATCCGCTCGCGCTCGGGCATCGAGACCCGGCACTGGGCGTCGCCCGAGGAGACCGTCGCGGCGATGTCGGTCGAGGCCTCCGGCAAGGCGATCGCGGGCGCCGGGATCGACGCCTCGCAGATCGGCGCCGTGGTCGTCTCGACCGTCTCGCACTTCAGCCAGACCCCGGCCATCGCCACCGAGATCGCCGACCGGCTGGGCACGAACAAGGCGGCCGCCTTCGACATCTCGGCGGGCTGCGCCGGCTTCGGCTACGGTCTCACCCTGGCCAAGGGCATGGTGGTGGAGGGTTCCGCCGAGTACGTGCTCGTCATCGGCGTGGAGCGCCTGTCCGACCTGACCGACCTGGAGGACCGGGCCACGGCCTTCCTGTTCGGCGACGGCGCCGGCGCGGTCGTCGTCGGCCCCTCGCAGGAGCCCGCGATCGGCCCGACCGTGTGGGGCTCGGAGGGCGACAAGGCCCAGACGATCAAGCAGACCGTGTCCTGGGACCGTTTCCACACGGGCGACGTGTCCGAGCTGCCCGTGGACAGCGAGGGCAACATCAAGTTCCCTGCGATCACGCAGGAGGGCCAGGCGGTGTTCCGCTGGGCCGTGTTCGAGATGGCGAAGGTCGCCCAGCAGGCGCTGGACGCGGCCGGGATCAGCTCGGACGACCTGGACGTCTTCATCCCGCACCAGGCCAATGTGCGGATCATCGACTCGATGGTGAAGACCCTCAAACTGCCGGAGCACGTCACGGTCGCCCGTGACATCCGCACCACCGGCAACACCTCGGCCGCCTCGATTCCGCTCGCGATGGAGCGGCTTCTGGCGACCGGCGAGGCGAAGAGCGGCGACACCGCGCTCGTCATCGGCTTCGGGGCGGGTCTCGTCTACGCCGCAACGGTCGTTACTCTCCCCTAGGCACTCCGTGCCGGATCATGTTTCCGGCACGGGAGCCGCACCACCTGCCGCTGCCGCGGTGGGCGCCACACCCTCTGGAACAGTTACGAAGGAGCGCCGACATGGCCGCCACTCAGGAAGAGATCGTCGCCGGTCTTGCCGAGATCGTGAACGAGATCGCCGGGATCCCGGTCGAGGACGTCCAGCTGGACAAGTCCTTCACCGACGACCTGGACGTCGACTCGCTGTCCATGGTCGAGGTCGTCGTCGCCGCCGAAGAGCGCTTCGACGTCAAGATCCCCGACGAGGACGTCAAGAACCTCAAGACGGTCGGCGACGCGACCGAGTACATCCTCAAGCACCAGGGCTGATCGACCGATCACAGCCTTGGGCTGACTGCCCCGCCACCCGGCGGTGGCGCCGCTGTCCCCGCGTGAGCGGGGGTTGTCCTCCTCGAATCCGTTGGAGAAAGAATTCCCGTGAGCCCGACCAATCGCACCGTGGTCGTCACCGGTATCGGCGCAACCACACCGCTGGGTGGCGACGCAGCCTCTACCTGGGAGGGGCTGGTCGCCGGCAAGTCCGGTGTGAAGCCCCTGACCGAGGACTGGGCGGCCGACCAGGCCGTCCGTATCGCGGCCCCGGTGGCCGTGGAGCCGTCCGAGATCCTTCCGCGGCCGCAGGCCCGCCGTCTGGACCGCTCCGCGCAGTTCGCGCTGATCGCCGCCCAGGAGGCCTGGAAGGACGCCGGCTTCACCGGCAAGGCGGGCGAGGACGCCCCCGTGGACCCGGACCGGCTCGGCGCGGTCGTCGCCTCCGGCATCGGCGGTGTGACGACGCTGCTGGACCAGTACGACGTGCTGAAGGAGAAGGGCGTACGCCGTGTCTCCCCGCACACCGTCCCCATGCTGATGCCGAACGGCCCCTCGGCCAACGTGGGCCTGCTCGTGGGCGCCCGCGCGGGTGTGCACACGCCGGTCTCCGCCTGCGCCTCGGGCGCCGAGGCCATCGGCTACGCCATCGAGATGATCCGCACCGGCCGCGCCGACGTCGTCGTCGCCGGCGGTACGGAGGCTGCGATCCACCCGCTGCCGATCGCCGCGTTCGGCAACATGATGGCGATGTCCAAGAACAACGAGAACCCCGAGGGCGCCTCGCGCCCCTACGACGTCGACCGGGACGGCTTCGTCCTCGGCGAGGGCGCGGGTGTGCTCGTCCTGGAGTCCGCCGAGCACGCCGCCGGGCGCGGCGCCCGCGTCTACGCGGAGGCGGTCGGACAGGGCATCTCCGCCGACTCCCACGACATCGTCCAGCCGGAGCCGGAGGGCCGCGGCATCTCGCACGCCCTGCAGCACCTGCTGGACCGCACCGACCTGGACCCGGCCGAGATCGTGCACGTCAACGCGCACGCCACCTCGACGCCGGCCGGTGACATCGCCGAGCTGAAGGCGCTGCGCAAGGTCTTCGGCGACCACGCCGACCACATCGCGGTCTCCGCGACCAAGTCGATGATCGGTCACCTGCTCGGTGGCGCGGGCGGGGTGGAGTCGGTGGCGACGGTGCTGGCGCTGTACCACCGGGTGGCTCCGCCGACGATCAACATCGACAACATCGACCCCGAGGCCGAGGCGTACGCGGACGTGGTCCGCGGGGAGGCGCGCAAGCTGCCCGTGGAGGGCCGCATCGCCGCGCTGAACGACTCGTTCGGCTTCGGCGGGCACAACGTGGTGCTGGCGTTCCGGACGGTCTGAGCAGCCGCCGTACGCACGTGCAGGGCCCCCACCGACCGGTGGGGGCCCTCCTGCTTGAGAAGCGTGTTGAGACCCTGTCAGGGCACGCTGTCGGAGCACGCCGTCAGGCCGCGCCGTCAGACCACCTGGTGGAGCCAGCGGACCGGGGCGCCTTCACCCGCGTAGCGGAACGGCTCCAGTTCGTCGTCCCACGGCTTGCCCAGGAGCTTGGCGATCTCCGCCTCCAGGTCGGTCTCGCCCTGCTGGGAGCGGAGGAGGGCGGCGCGCAGGCGGTCCTCGGGGATGAGGATGTCGCCGTGGATGCCGGTGACGGCGTGGAAGATGCCGAGGTCGGGGGTGCAGCTGTAGCGCTCGCCCTCGGCGGTCGGGCAGGGCTCGGCGGTGACCTCGAAGCGCAGCAGCTGCCAGCCGCGCAGCGCGGAGGCGAGCTTGGAGGCGGTGCCGGCCTGCCCCTGCCAGGAGAACTCCGAGCGCCAGGTGCCGGGTGAGGCGGGCTGCCGGATCCAGTCCAGGCTGACGCGCGTGCCGAGCACGCCGGCGATGGCCCACTCGACGTGCGGGCACAGCGCGCGCGGCGCGGAGTGCACGTACAGAACTCCACGTGTCGTCACCGGGACCTCCGGGCAGAGCGGGACAGGGGGCGGGCAGGTGGACAGCGGTGGCGCTGAAGGCCACGTTGATGGCGAGGCTACCGTGCGAGAGCGCAAGGAGTGTGACGTACCGTCGGTCCCGGCGGCAGGAAACACCCCTCATTCACCCGGGGGGACGCTTGTACGGGTACGAGCCGCCCACTCGGGTGGGGGCGGGAACCCCCGCGCGTTCTCATGGAGGGGAGCACTGTTCGACGATTGAGGGGAGCCCCAGGGCATGCGGAAGCGACGTCGCCGTATCCGGGCCGCTCACGCCGTGGTGGCGGCGGCCGTGCTGGCCACCGCGGGCTGCTCCGTCGGTGACCACGTCTCCGGGGTGGGCACCGGCGACAGAGCGTCCCGTCCGTCCGCCACGCCGTCACCCGAATGGAATCGCAGCCCGGACTCGATCGCCGCGATCGGCGACTCCATCACCCGCGGCTTCGACGCGTGCATGGTGCTGACGGACTGCCCGGAGGCGTCGTGGGCGACGGGCAGCGACGCCTCGGTCAACAGCCTGGCGGTGCGGCTGCTGGGGGCGAGCGGGGCGGCCCGGCGCAGCTGGAACTACGCGGTGACCGGGTCCCGGATGGCCGATCTGAACGACCAGATGGCGCGGGCCGTGCGGAAGAAGCCGCAGCTGGTGGCGGTGATGGCCGGCGCAAACGACGCCTGCCGGAAGTCGCCGGCCGCGATGACCCCGGTGGCGGACTTCCGGGCCGAGTTCCAGGCCGCGATGGACACCCTGCGCCGGGCGCTGCCGAAGACGCAGGTGTACGTCGCCAGCGTGCCGGACCTGAAGCGGCTGTGGTCCGAGGGCCGTACGAACGCGCTGGGCAAGCAGATCTGGAAGCTCGGCCTCTGCCCGTCGATGCTGGGCGACGCGGACTCGCTGGACGCGGCGGCCGTCAAGCGGCGCGACACGGTGCAGGCGCGGGTGAAGGCGTACAACACGGTGCTCAAGGAGGTCTGCGCGAAGGACCGTCTCTGCCGCTTCGACAACAACGCGGTCTTCGACTACCGGTTCGGCACCGAGCAGCTGAGCCGCTGGGACTGGTTCCACCCGAGCCGGAACGGGCAGGCGCGGCTGGCCGAGATCGCCTACCGGACGGTCACCGCGAAGAGCCCGTGAGGACGGACGTGATCTAGGGTTTTCCACATGGGTGAACTTTTCGGCACACTTTCCGACGGCACTGCCGTGCACCGCTGGACGCTGGAGCGGGCCGGGGTGCGGGTGCGGGTGCTGTCGTACGGCGGGATCGTGCAGTCGGTGGAGGTGCCGGACCGGGAGGGGCGCACGGCGGACGTGGTGCTGGGCTTCCCGGGCCTGGACGGCTATCTGGCCCGTCCCGAGCCGTTCCTGGGCGCGCTGATCGGGCGGTACGCCAACCGGATCGCCCGCGGCCGCTTCCCGCTGGACCGGCGGACGTACGCGCTCGAACAGAACGAGGGGCCGAACTCGCTGCACGGCGGCGCCCGGGGCTTCGACAAGCGGCTGTGGGAGGTGGCGCCCGTCGAGCACGGCATACGCCTCACCCGGGTCAGCCCGCACGGCGAGGAGGGCTTCCCGGGCCGGCTGGAGGTCACGGCGACGTACACCCTGGACGCGTCGGGCGCCCTGCACATCGCGTACACGGCGGTCACGGACGCGCCGACGGTCGTCAACCTCACCAACCACTCGTACTGGAACCTCAGCGGCTCCGGGAACACCGGCGGCCACGAACTGCGGCTGGCGGCCTCCCACTACACCCCGGTCGACGCCGACCTGATCCCGACCGGCGACCTGACGGAGGTGACGGGCACCCGCTTCGACTTCCGCCGTACGCGCGAGGTGGGCTCGGGGTACGACCACAACCTGGTCCTGGACAAGGGCGTCACGGACACCCCGGTGGAGGTGGCCGAGCTGCACGACCCGGCGTCCGGCCGCGTCCTGACGGTGTCGACGACCGAGCCGGGCCTCCAGCTCTACACCGCCGACCACATCGGCGCCCCCTTCGCGCCGGGCGACGGGATCGCCCTGGAGACCCAGCACTTCCCGGACTCCCCCAACCGCCCGGAGTTCCCGAGCACCGAGCTCCGCCCGGGCGGGGTCTTCCACTCGGAGACGATGTACGGCTTCTCGGCGCGCTGACCGCACGGGCGTACAGGCGTACAGACGTACAGACGTGCGGGCGCACGAGCCCCGGTCCGGGGTCAGGTCCCGGACCGGGGCTGCTCGTGGGCAGAACTTTCCCGGTTTGACGTTAACCGCCGTGGTGACGCCGCGGTCGGCGATCCATCACCCCGCCGCAACCTCGTACGAACCTTCACAAAGTCTTGCGGCTTTCAACGGACTCCGCGACGGCTGTGTCCTCCGTCTCCTCCCCCAGCAGGTCACGGGCGAGCAGGGTGGCGCCCGCGACCGCGCCCGGCATGAGGAACACCGCCACGAACGGCACCAGGAAGGCCAGGCCGAGCGGTGTGCCGAAGCCCCAGACCAGCAGCTTGCGGGAGCGCAGCAGCTTCAGGCGGGCGCGGAGCCCGACGCCCCGGCGCTGAAGGGCGACTGCGGCCAGCTCCTCGGTGAGGAAGAACCCGGTGACCAAGAACCCGATCACCGGTACGGCCGTCTGACCGACGAAGGGCAGGAACCCGAGCCCGAAGAGCAGCACACCCCACAGCGCGGCCCGGACCAGGATGCGGAGGCTGTCCCGGCCCGAGATCCACAGATCGCGCCAGAGCGGCAGACCGGACTCGGGCGCCGTGCCGTCGGCGGACACGTCCCGGTCGACCTGCTCGGACAGGCTCTCGTAGAAGGGCTGGCCGATCAGGAGGGTCACCGCGGTGAAGGTGACCACGGCGAGCAGCAGGACCAGAGCGAACAGCACGGCGGTCAGCAGGCCGCGGAAGAGTCCGAGCCAGGGGCTCGGCCAGTCGTCGGCGAAGGGGGTCGCCCAGCCGACGGCGTCCTCGCCCCACAGGGCGAGCACGATCAGCGCCGCGGCGTACAGGACGAGGGTGATCAGCCCGGGCAGCAGCCCGAAGCCGTACGACCTCCTGTGCCGCGCCATCCACCGCTGGCCCTTCAGGAGGTACCCGAAACCCGCCCCGAGATCACGCATGGGAAAACTTTACGAGGGCCCCTGCCCGCCCCTCGCACCGGCCACTGTCGAGTCGAACGGGCATGCGCCGCCGTACCGGTCTGTGGGAACCACTGTGTCACCGGTGAGCAGCGGCCAGGCCGAGGAGAGCGGATGACTCAGGAGATCCACGGCACCGTCGCCGACGGCTACGAGCCGGTGCGCGAGGAGTTCGCCGCGTTCGTGGCGTCGCAGCGGCCGGACTACGAGGGGCAGTTGTGAACCGCCCCGGCTCGAATGGAGACTCCGGAGTGCCCTGAGCCCGTTCCATGCGCGATGAGGAGCTCAAGGAACGGACCCAGGAGGTCCACACGTCCAACCACCGCGTCTACGGCGCCCGGAAGATCTGGCGCGAGCTGAACCGGCAGGAACATGCGGTGGCCCGCTGCACCGTCGAGTGCCTGATGCGCGAACTCGGCACCCAGGGCGCGGTGCGCGGCAAGCGCGCCATCACCACGATCCCCGGCGGGCGGGTCGAGCGGGCCCCGACCTGGTCGACCGCGACTTCGTCGCCGGCGCTCCGAACCGCTGCTGGGTGGCGGGCTTCACCCATGTGAAGACCTGGTCCGCCACCGTCTACGTCCCGGACGCCCCGGAGATGACTGTCCGGCAACGCGACCGCGATCAACACCCCATCCTGCCGGGCGAGTCGATCGCTTGAGCCCGCCATCGTCACCGGACGCTCGTAAACGCGCGGGCCATCGGCCCGCGACGCCAGGGGGCGTTATACGGCAGCGAGTACGTCGATCACGCTGACCAAGGTGGCGCCGTCCGGGATGCCCTTGGGGCCGCGGGCGCCAAACGCCTTGTCAGCGGGGATCACGAGAAGCAGCCGGGTCCCGACGCGCTGCCCCACGACGGCCTCGTCCCAGCCCTGGATGACGTTGCCTCGGCCGATGACCACCGGCGCCGGCCCACCGTCGGCCTGCGAACTCATCACGAGATCCGCCTCGTGCTTGCCGCGGGCGGACTGCCAGACAGCCGTGGACTGCTGCAGCACGACCTGCTGGCCGGACCGCACAACGCGGCCGCGGCCCTCGACGAGGATGCGCTGGAGCAGCTTGGCGGGGGCATCCCGATCCGGGACCGAGATGGTGCCGATGGCCGAGCGACGATCCACGCGGGCCTGCGGCAGGGAGGCTGGGATCGGTGTTTGGTCACCGTCGACCGTGGCGTGGGCTGGGATGATCTGCAGGAGGTCGACCACGAAGACGAGGGTGTCATCGCCCGTGACACCGAGCCGCGGATTGCCACTGACACCGTAGGCCGCCGCCGGCGGGGCGACGACCAACATGCGGCTGCCTGCACGCCGCCCCTGCACGGCCAGGTCGAGCGCGGGCAGGGTCGCCCCACGCCCCACCGGGATGAGCTGCGGCCCAGTTCCTTCGTCGTACGGGCAGGGCAGCGCTTTGCCGCTGCGCCAGATTGCCGCGGTGTAGGCCACGACAGCGATGTCGCCCTTTCGCGCGGTCGCGCCGTGTCCCGCGGCCCGCTCGGTGATGACGAACTCGCCGGACGGACGGGTCCTGGGCACGGAGATCGCTGCGCGCTCACCGGTCCGCCCGCTGACCGTGGGCAGCGCGTCGTCGGTGTGCACGACAGGCGGCACATCTGGTCGCCGTGCAGCCGCCGCCGACGGCGCCGGCAATGGCCGATGCCAGTCGGGCCGCTCGTCGGAGGAGCTTGAGCTGGTACACCCCGTCAGCAAGCAGGCACATACGACTATCAGTGCCGAGAGTCGGCGCATCTCGTTCCAATCGCTTATTAGAAATCATTCCGGCTCCCTGGGGGCGCCGAAGGCGGTGGCGCCGTTGCTGCGGCATCCCGCGCATGGAGACGTGCGCAATGGGGATAGTTGGCGCGTCACCGTCCCTGTCGGCGTCCCGTTCTGTCGTCCATCCTGAACCTCGAAAGTCGAGAGCCGCTCACATGTCATCAAGGTCCTGATGCGATGAACAGTTACGTCTCGCTCGCGCTTAGGCGTTGTCCGTGGGGCTCGGTGGCTGTTCGGGGTCGGAGCTCCTCCGTCCACCAGTGCTGTCGGTGGATTCCTGGTGGGTGTCTCCCGGCGCATCCGGAACGATCGGCGCTGCGGCTGGCTCCGGTGGTCCCTCGGACCTGCGTCGCTGCCCAAGCTGGCCTGTTCTGAAGAGGTGGAACATCAAGGTCAGCCAGGCGAGAGCGACGAACATCGCCGCGGATTCAATAAAGGGGAATGCCCGCTCACCGTCTTCGATCCAAAGATTCACGTAGAAGCCAGCCTGAAGGAGACCCAAAAGGAAGAGGATGATGGACGTGAAAACGCGGTTCGACATGTTATCGATCTCCTCGTCCGGAGGCGATGGGCTTGGTGGAGGGACTGGATCGATCGGCCGGGCGGTATGTCCGCCCGGCCAATCGACTGAATCATGGGTCTATACAGCGGCAGTCAGCACCGGTAATAGGTGGGGTAGGTCTTGGGGTACCACCACAGTCCGCGGTACTTCCATGCGGCATACACTCTGAGACACTTCTTTCTCTTGACAGCGCGCTTCGCCCACCAGATGACGAAGGCGGTATAGGTGACCAGGAGCGCGGCAACGGCAGCGCCGTACGTCCCGCCTGCCCATGACGCTGCCATGGTGAAGAGCCCGCCCCAGGCGGCCAGCGCGTAGGGTCCTTCGTCGGCGAGCCACCGGGTGGCCCACTTGTTGAAGTAGAGGCGGACGCTGGCACCCATGTGCCACCCGGCGCTGCGGCACCAGCAGCTCTTCCAGAAGCCCCACAGATGCCACTTGACCTTGCCCCAATAGCGGTATCCGGTCCACCACTTGTGCCAGCGGCCGTCGAGGTCGACCCTGTTCACCGGGTCGGCGGAAGCGTAGTCGTAGGCGTTGGCGCTTCCGCCGGGGACCGGGTCGATGGAGAGGAATCGGCCCAGGCTGGGGTCGTACAGACGCACACCCATCAGGACTGCTCCTGTGAGCGAGTCGCTTGAGCGCTGATGGGCGCCCAGCCAGCCGTAGCGCGTGCCCGGGTTGTCGGTAACAGCGTTGCCGTACTCGTCTTGGCGGAGCACAACGGGGGCCTTGGTGCTGTCGAGGGGTAGCTGCACGGAGACATCGCCGTGGATGTTGGCGAGCTGCAGCGTGGTGTCGCCGGTCGCGGTCGTGATGGCCTCCATTTCCCCGGTCAAGCCCTGGACGTTTCGGGCGATGGTGCCCTGGGGTGCCTCGGCGATCCACGACGGGCTGTCGCCGTCCGAGGCGTAGTGGTTCACCGTATGCCTGGTCTGGGTCCAGGTTCCGTCGGTCCCTTGCGTTTCCGTGGTGGAGTTGGCGAGTCGCCCTGCGGCGTCGAGGTTCCACGTCTGGCGTCGGGAGTCGGCGGTCTGCCGGCGGACCAGGTCGTTGGCGTAGTAGTCGATGCTGGCGCCGTTCGGCTGCGTGGTGGTGCGGCCGAAGGCGTCGTATGTGATGCCGGTGGCGATGAGCCGGTCGGCGCTGTCGTAGGTGTGGGTGGTAGCGGTGGCGTCGGTATCGGTGCAGCCGTCGCCGGGCGCGCTGGTGGAGGTGGTCAGGGAGGTGCGGTTGGTGTTGTTGTCGAAGGTGTAGCTGCGGCGGGTGCAGGTGCCGTCCGCGGCCGTGTCATCGGTTCGGACGAGCCTGCCGGGATTGTCGTAGGTGTATGTCTGCTCGACCGTGTCGCCGGCGGTGCCGGTGTGGTGAACGATACGGCCGTGGATGGAGTAGTCGGCTGAATCGGCGAGGAGGACGGTGTTGTCCGTGTCGCGGCTGTAGATCGTGGATGTCTGCTGACCGACGTTGTCGAAGGTGTGGTTGAGAGTGTGCCCGCCGGGGAGCTGCTCGGCGACGAGCTCGCCCTCCGGGCCGTAGGAAGCGGTGAAGGTGCCTGCGACCGAGTCGGTCATGGAGGTGGGCAGGCCGCGGGGCTCCTTGGTGGTGTCGTAGGTGTATGTGGTGGTGGAGGGGGCCGAGTCGGTGACCTTGACCGGGCGGTCGAGCAGGTCGTATTCGGTCTTGGTGGTGTTGCCCGCGCCGTCGTTGTAACTCATGACCCGGCCGAGCTTGTCGTACGTGGTGGTGATGGTCTGCCCGTTTGCCGTCTGGGTGTCGACCTGGCCGTTGTCCGGGTTGTAGGTAGTGGTGCTGTCCGGCACGGCTGTGCCGACGCCGCCGGTGATGCTGGTCTTGGTGATACGGCCGGCGGAGTCGGTGGAGATGAGGGTGGTGCGGGTGACGCCGTTGGCGGTTTCGGTCACCTTCGACGGCTGGCCCCACCAGTCCCACTCGTAGGTCTTGGTGGGCAGCTGGCTGGGGTTGGTGCCGCCGCCGGTGATGGCGCCGGCCGGGCCGGTGGAGCAGACCTGGCCGGCCCACTCCGCGCGGCCGTTGCAGGCGCCGGTGCCGCTCGCTGACCAGTAGGTGGTGGTCGTTGCCCCGGCATCCGAGCCGTTCGACTTGGGCAGGGTGGTCTTGATTACCCGGCCTTGCGCGTCATACGTGGTCGTCTTGGTCAGGTTCTTGCCGCCGGCGTCTTCGATGGTGCTGGTCGGCAGGCCCTTGGCCCAGTCGTAGCTGGTCTTGGTGGTGACGCGGTCCGCGTCGGCGGGATAGCCCTCCACATATGCACCGATGGCGACAGTGGTGGCCATCCCACTGACCTTCGCGGTGCCGTCGCTGGGGCGGCCCTCGTCAAAGGTTGTGACCGTGTGCTGGCGGGCGGGTATCTCGGTGCCGGCAGGCAGATCGGTGCCGCCGGAGCCGGCCTTCAGGGCGCTGGTGAGCGTCGTGAGATGCAGCGGGTCGTAGGTATCGGTCACGCGCTGACCATCACTGGAGTACACGTATGTGGTGGACAGGAGGTGTGCTCGCTCTGCGGTGCTTGCGCCATCGATGCCCAGTCGGGTGAGCGTGTCGAGTCCGCTGCCGTTGGACGCCAGGGCCAGCTCGCGGTTGCGCGCGGTCAACTCCCTGACGGTGTTCCCGAGGTGGTCGTACTCGGCGGTCGTGACGCCTCCTCCGGGAGCTGTGGTGTTGACTTCCCGTCCGGATGCGTCGAGATAGCTGATTGCCGCACGCTTGTAGGCCGTGGCCGAAAGGCTGCGCCCGTCATGAGAGGTGGGTGTGGCGTCGGCAGGCAGTATCGCGCTGGCATCGGTTGGTACATCCGATTGGCCCCAGGCCGCGACATCGGTAGCCCCCATCTGGTAGGGGGCGTTCGTGCCGGTGAGGGCGACGTCGTAGACGACGCTGGTGGCAGCGGTGCCCTCCGTGATGTCCGCGGTGCCCTGCTTCAGCCCTGGGCGGGACACTTTGAGCAGCATGCCATCACCGGCGGTGGCGGCGTTGCCGGCCTTGCCGTAGGTGAAGGTCCAGGGCAGTTCGCCCGCCGAGGTGAGTTTGGTGACACGGCCGACGCTGTCATAGCTGTACTCGGTCTTCAGAGACGGGCTGATCTGGGGGTGCCAGGTCTGGCGCAGTCGCCCGCTCCCGTCGTAGAGGTACATCTGCACGGTCTTCGACGTGGCGCTGGCCGCGCCGGATGCAGTAGCCCACAGCCGGAGCTCCTTCACCTGGCCGGCCACGTCACCGTATGTGGTGTCGGTGCCAGTGGTGGCGGTCGCGTAGACGAACTGCAGGACCCGGCAGCCCTTGGCCGAAGGACTTGTCGCGCAGGTGTCGGCGGATATCCCAGGGACCGGGGCGATGACGTATTTGGGGCGGGCCAGGGTCTGGCTGCCGACAGTCACAGCTTCGGACACCACGGTGGTGCTGTCGCCCACGGCGAGGTAGGAGGTGGCGGCCTGCCAGGTGGTTGCGGCCGAGTCAACCTTCTGGAACGTGATTGTCGCGCCTCCGGTGTCTTTCACGGTGAATGATCCGCTGAGCGAGCCGGTCAAGGTGAGGTATTCGGCGCCCGGCTCAGGTTTCCAGCCGCCCGTGCTGGTGGCCGTGAACCCGATTCCGGCTCCCTGCGAGTCGACGAGTTCCACGGAGGTGGCGGAGGTCTTGCGGATGCTTGACCAGTCCGAGCCGGTCGACTCCGCAGTGACGCTGGAGATCCAGCCAGGGCCGAAGACCGCGGCCTGCCCCTCCTGTGACTCGTCCGTGGTGGACTGGCGAGATGATGCGGTGCGCGTCACGTTCAGCCCAAAGGCCGAGGCGTCGCTCTCGGAGAGTGTGTAGTCGCCAGTCAGCAGGTTCACCTCTCCCGGGCCTACAGACTGCATGGGGGCCTCGCCGGCCTGGCGGTCCACGGTGACGGTGACGGACTGGGAGTAGCCCGTGGTGGTGCCGTCGGTGAACGCGGCCCTGATGTCGATGGGGCCGTCCTCGGCGAGCGTGGTGGTGATGTTCCAGGTCAGCGCCGGCGGCTGGCCGCCGGGTGCCGCGAGTGGCCAGGCGGTGATCGCCGATCCGTCGGCATTCTTGGTGACGTCGGCGAGCGGCACGGTGTGCCAGGTGTCGGTCTCGCCGCGGCGGTACTGATAGGTCACCCCGGTGTAGGTGGGCCTGCCCGTCGCCGCCAGGACGGTGCGGCGGGCCGGGCGGTCGCCATCGCCGGGGGCGAGCAGCGCCGCACCGTCCGCACCCACCCCGAAGGAGTACTGCGTGGTCGCCGTGGACAGGTTGCCGCCGGAGTCGACGGTCTTGGCGTACAGGGTGTGCCAGCCCTCGGTCGGCTTGACCGTCACCGTCAGCGGGGCACCTCCTGTGCCGCTGGCGGTGTCGTCGATCCGGTTCGGGGTGTTCGGGTCGTCCAGCCCCCAGTAGTAGCCCTGCCCGTCCGTGGAGGAGGTGTCGAAGGTGCACTGCGCACCGTCGTCGTCCCTGGCCGTCCAGGTGTCCTTGGTGTAGGGGGTGCAGGTGATCGACGGAGCCGCCGGCTTGGCGGTGTTGAGGACGAACGTCGTGTAGCCGGTCCACGATCCGTACAACGAGCCGTCGTAGCCCCGGACCCGGTAGCGCAGGTGCGAGCCGGCCGGGAAGGCGCTGGCCGACGGGATCGTCAGCGATGCGGCGGAGCCGGAGGCCACGGCACCGCTGAGACCGGTGTAGGTGTACGTGGTGTCGTTGTGGGCCGGGTCCGGGGTGATTTCGAACTGGGCCCTGACCGTGCCGCCGTCCGCATCGGAGACCTTGGCCGACAGCTGCGGGGTGAGCGAGGTGACGTACCGTTTGCCGTTGTAGGCGTTCACCACGCTGGGGGAGATCGCCGCCGAGGTCGGCTTGGCCGGGTAGGAGTTGTAGGTCACCGTCAGCGACGGCTCGTAGGTGGGGTCGTGGGAGCCGGAGACGTAGTTCGCCGATCGGTACCGGCGCCACGTGAGCACATCGGTCTCACTGACCGCCGCCAGGCGGATGCCGTAGTTGGGCTGGCCGTCCGCCCACGCCTGCACGATCGCGTCCACATCCCAGTTGACGTGACCCGCCGGGCACTTGGAGTCGTAGCCCTTGGCCGCGGTCGAGGTGACCGCACCCGTGGTCGTGGTTGACGGCTGCGCGGACCAGGTGATCGCCGCCGGATCCCAGTTCGTGGTGATCCTGCGTACCTGCACCCCTGAGCCGGCGGTCGAACAGGTGGAAGAATAGTAGGAGTACAGCCGCAGATCGGTGTCGACGATCTTTTTGCCCGCGTACTTCGCCACGTCGAACTTCAGGAAGGAGCGGGCCTTTTGCACACCGTCATAGGTGCCGGCCTTCAGCTCCGTCGAACCTCGCTGACTGGTCGGGTAGTCGTCGTACTGGACCCAGGTGTCCGTGGTCGGTCCCGCGAGGGTGTTGGTCGGGTCGACCACCACCGGATAGGTGACGTCCGGGTCGGACAGGAACGTGTCGCTGGGCTTGAGGACCAGCGTCTGCCTGCCGTTCGCGGCTGTCTCGACCACGGTGCTGACGTTCGCGGTGTGCTTCGGCTCCCGGGACTTCGCGTCCTCGGCGGCGCCCCACATCACTGGCGGCGGCGCAGCGGCCACCTGCTTGCCTCTGGAGTCTTCCCACCGCAGCCGTTTGTCCGCCGTCTCGGCAAGCTTCAGGCCTTTGGCCGTCACCGGCAGACGGAACTCCACCGGGCCGCTGGGCCGCTCACGCAGAACCACCGAGTGGGAGAATCCCTGCGGCAACGCGGTAACCACCACGTCCCCGCCGGGCACCGCGTTCGGGTAGGTGGCCGTGCTGCCCTTGAGCACCGGCGCGGGCAGTGTGCCGGGCCACGAGACGCCGAAGGTCTTCTCCCCGCGGGTGACCTGCGCCAGCGGCGCCGTGCTGCCGCCTGCGGAGAAGGCGATCTGCGCGGCGGCCGACTTCGGCACCACCTTGCCGTCCACCACGGACAGCGACACATCCACCGGCTGCCACGTGCCTTGGGAGTCCTGCACCCGGATCGGCCCGGTGAAGGACTCCACCGTCACCGTCCCGTCCGGGTTTGCCCAGCTGGTACTCTCCTCCGTGCGTGCATCGACGATCTCGATCCGCCGGTCCTGCAACCGGGCCATCAACATCGCCGATGCCTCGTCGGCAGCCTGCGCCGGTCCGAAGGTCGTTTGGGTCTTCGTAGTCGGCGTCTGCGAAGGCAACGCAACCGCTTGTCCGGTGGTCGCGCTCGTCACCGCTGCCTCCGCAGCAAGCAACATGGCCAACCCAACGGCTATCCGCCGTAGGTTCTGCCCGGTGAGGACGGCTCTGCCTCGATGTCGCTTCGAGGTTCGCCTCCGCCCGCCTGAAGCGGGCCTGTATTTGCGCATTCTGGACTCCGTCTCTGCTGATCAAAGTGATCGGCTGACACGGAAGGTACCCGGAGAGAAAAGATCAGCTACGGCTATAGACGGCCTCATACGGGACCAGCTAAACCCATGACGGCGATGTGACCATCATCACAACTTCAGGGGTTTGGGAGCCAGTCGAACATAGCTGCGCAGGTCACGTGGGCCTCTCCTTCCGGCCCTCGCTGGCAGCGGCCTGACCACCCGGTCCACCTACCGGTAGTTCGTTGCTGACTTCGGCGCTTGGGAGTCAGGGCGGTGACAGGTCGAGTCCGGTCTCGGTCATGAAGCCATCGAGCGCGGCGGGCCGGTACTGCAGGCTCTTGAACCGGTTACGCATCAGGGCTTCGAGCCGGCCGGATCGGGCAGCGCTCGTGCGCCCTCCGGGCCGCGGCCGCCAACTGGTGATCGTGCGGGTCGGACTCCGGGTCCAGTCCGGCCAGGGAAGGTCGGGAGCCAGTGAGGCCGGCGCGGGGTTGCTGGACGCACACGTGGCGGGTGATCTCTCTGCACACCCGCCAGTTCGAGGGCCTTCTGGAAATTCCACCTCATTGAGGGTCTTTGTGGGCGCGCCCGCGGCTTCCGGTGCCCGCTTGGGGCAACTGTTGCCGTGTCCAATCGATCCAGGCGCCCAGGCGTCTGCTGTGACAGGAGATCGCTATGCGTGTTTCCCGCTTTGCCGCCGCGCTCGGCGTGGCAGTCGCCGTGGTGCTAGGTGGTGCTGGAGCTGCCAGCGCCGCCGCGCCGGCGGCGGCCGGTGCGTACGCCTCGAATGACCACCATCGTTGGAACGGGGGCGAGGACGGGCCCCGGCACCACCACGGGCACGGGAAGGACAGGGACCGCCACCACAGGCACGGCCACGGGCACGGACACGGACACGGCTGACACGATCGCCGAACGTGATGGGGTGGCCCAGAATCGGGCCGCCCCACTCACGGCATGACGCACAGCCGAGTTGAACGCCGCGTCCGAGCCACGACCTCGGCGTCCCGGCACCTGCCGTGATTACGACGTTGTCCGTCGGTCAGAACCGCCCGGAGTCGGCCGGTGGCACGAAGCCGTTCGGGAAGGTCGCTCACGCCTGTCGCGTATGCGGCTGGTCTCAGGACCGTGTGGTGATTCAGAAGGCGGGAGGTCGGCCGGCACGGGTCAGGCGGGCGACCGTGTTCCAGCTCATCGGCTCCCGTGCCCCGCACGTCCCACGAAGGCCCTCCGTGACAGCGGCCCGGACAGCGAGATTGACGGGGATCAGGAGACGGGGCAGGCGCCGGCGGGCGAGCCAGACCCGGTTGCGGGCGTTGAGCCGGTGGAAGGCCGCATGGCGGGATGGGTGGGTGGCGGGGTGGTGCACGATCACGCTGGGCACGTAGGAGCCGCGGTGGCCGCGGTTCCACAGGCGCCGGGCCAGGTCGACTCCCTCGTGGTAGAGGAAGAAGGAACCGGGCCAGCCGCCGACCTGGTCGAACGCGGAGCGGCGGACCCTCACCATGCCTTCGGCCATGACGGTCACGATGCCGGGCCGGATCGGATGCCCGCAGGCGCGGGACCCAGCGGCGGAGGGTGGCGCCGCTGTCGGGGCCGTGATGCGCTGCGTCGTCCTGGACACCGATACCGCCTCGTTCATCGTCAAGAAGCACCTGCCGATCACGTTGGCAACCAAGCTGCTCAACGCACAGCCAAGCATCACCGCCCGATCCGGCATCGGCGGTTCATGTCTCTGACACCAAGCCGGCGACAGCCGGCCCCTGCGATCCGCCGCCTCATCGGCCAGGACATCAGCGGAGTCGCCCGCGGAGTCAGAGCCTGACGATCATCTTGCCGACGTTGTCGCCGCGCAGTACGCCGAGGAAGGCCTCCAGGGTGTTCTCGATGCCCTCGGCGACCGTCTCGCGGTACTTCAGGCGGCCGTCGCGGACCCAGGGGCCGACCTCGTGTACGAACTGGGGCTGCAGGTCGTAGTGGTCGCCGACGAGGAAGCCCTCGATGCGGCCGCGGGTCTGGATGAGGCGGGCGAGGTTCCTCGGGCCGGGGGCGGGCTCGGTGTTGTTGTAGACCGAGATCATGCCGCAGACGGCGATGCGGCCGCCCTGGTTGAGGGCGCCGATGGCGGCCTCCAGGTGGTCGCCGCCGACGTTGTCGAAGTAGACGTCGATGCCGTCGGGGGCGGCGGCGCGCAGCTGCTCGCCCACGGGGCCGTTCCTGTAGTTGAAGGCGGCGTCGAAGCCGTACTCCTCCAGCAGCAGTTTGACCTTCTCGTCGGAGCCGGCCGAGCCGATCACCCGCGCGGCGCCCTTCAGTTTGGCCAGCTGGCCCACCTGGCTGCCGACCGCGCCGGCCGCGCCGGAGACGAACACGATGTCGCCCTCCTTGAAGGAGGCGGTGCGCAGCAGGCCCGCGTAGGCGGTGAGTCCGGTCATGCCGAGTACGCCGAGGTACGTCGACAGGGGCGCGGCCTCCGGGTCGACCTTGACGGCGTTCCGCGCGTCCACGGCGGCGTACTCCCGCCAGCCGCCGAAGTGCAGGACGTGGTCGCCCACGGCGATGCCCTCGGCGTTCGAGACGACGACCTCGCCGACCGCGCCGCCCTGCATGGCCTTGCCCAGCTCGTAGGGGGCCACGTACGACCGGGCGGCGCTCATCCTTCCGCGCATGTAGGGATCGACGGAGAGGTACTCGTTGCGTACGAGGACCTGGCCCTCGCGCGGCTGCGGGGCCTCCGTCTCGACCAGGGCGAAGTCCTCGGGCTTCGGCCAGCCGACCGGGCGGCTGAGCAGGTGCCATTCGCGGTTGATCATGACAGCGCCTTCCGTCTGCTTCGTTCGCTTCATTCGCTTCGCTCGTCTCACTTGCTTCAGGATCTGAAATAATTATCTGCCTGAATATTTCAGACTGTCAAGCAAGCGGGTACCCTGGGCGCCATGGCCACCGCACCGAACACCCGCCGTCCCGACGCGCTGACCCTGGAGGTCATCGAGCTCATCGGGGATGTCGTGGCCCGGTTCCACGAGGACTACGAGGACACCGCCGGGGCGCACGCCCTGACCGGCGCGCAAGCGCGGCTGCTGAGCCTGCTGTCGCTGGAACCGCTGCCGATGCGGAAGCTGGCGCAGAAGCTGAAGTGCGAGCCGTCGAACGTCACCGGGATCGTGGACCGGCTGGAGGTGCGGGGGCTGGTGGAGCGGCGGCCCGATCCCGCCGACCGGCGGGTGAAGCTGGCGGCGGCGACGGAGGAGGGGCGGCGGGTGGCCCGGGAGCTGCGGGAGGGGCTGCGCTTCGCGCGGGAGCCGTTGGCCGCGCTGTCGGAGGGGGAGCGACTGGCCCTGCGGGATTTGCTGCGGCGGATGGCGGGAGCGTCCTGACCGAGGGGCGCTTGACCGGCTGACGCCGGCCGACATCTGTCGACGCCCGCTGGGGCCGACGCGGGTCAGGTACACCACCACAGGAACCGGTCGCACTTGCGCGTCGGTGTCGGGGCCGGGTCGGGGTGCGGTGGTGTCGGATCGGCCGACGGGGGGTCCGCCGGCCGGGAAGCCTCCGGGGGTGGGGGGTTCGAGGCGCCCGTGCCCCCGTCGGCGCCGGTGTCCCCGCCCGCGCCGCCCGCACCACCCTCCTCCGTCGCCTGCGGCGGCTGCTGCGGGCCCTCCGTCTCCGTCGGGTCCGGTTCGGGTTCCTCGTCGTCCGCCGACGCGGACGGGGACGCGGACTCCGAGGCATCCGGTGAGGCCGTGCTCGTGGCGGCACCGGGCGTGGCGTTCGCCGGGCCGGCCGTCTCCTCCGGGTCCGAGGCCGGCTCGCCGTCACCGCTCTGTCCGTCGTCCTCCTCCGCAGCCGGTCCGGGGGTGGAGAAGCCCGGCAGGACCGAGGCGTCGACGCCGAGTTCGGCGAGGCTCAGGCCGCCCGCGGCCAGCACGAAGCCGGTGACGACGAAGAGGGTACGGCGGCGGCGCCGGCGGTGGGCCGCGGCCTTGCGGTCGCGACGGCTTGCCGTCACGGCCCCGGCCCTGGCTCCGCCTTCGACTCCGTCCGGATCGGCCCGCTCCGCCTCGTCCTCCGACTCGCCGCTCTCCGGCGGTACTTCGGCAGCCACCGCGGGTTCAACGGCCACCGGCGCGGCGTACGTCTCCGCGGGAGCGCCGCACCCCGGACAGGCCAAGGCGCCGTTGAGGTGCCGCTGGCACGGGTGGCAGTAGTTCATGACGCGGGAAGACTAAGTTCCGGGCGGGGTCGTTCCCAGGATTCTCTGTGAAGGTTCTGTGGGGGATCGCAAGAGTTATCGAGAGACTTGCCGAAACCGTTACCTGTTGGACCCATTGACACCCCCCGCAGCCCCTCCTTACTGTCGCGCCAGCATTTCGAACGCATGACGAAATATCGAACAGCCATCCACAGCTGAGGGGCAACCGCCGTGCGCATCACCGGAATCAGCACTCACGTGGTCGGGACGCCGTGGCGCAACCTGACCTACGTCCAGGTGCACACCGACGAGGGCATCACGGGGGTCGGCGAGACCCGGATGCTGGGCCGCACCGACGCGCTGACCGGCTATCTGCGGGAGGCCGAGGCCAACCACGTCCTCGGCTCCGACCCGTTCGCCGTCGAGGACCTGGTGCGCCGGATGAAGTACGGCGACTACGGCCGCGCGGGTGAGATCGTGATGTCCGGCATCGCGGTCGTGGAGATGGCCTGCTGGGACATCAAGGGCAAGGCCCTCGGCGTACCGGTGTGGCAGTTGCTCGGCGGCAGGGTCACCGACAAGGTGAAGGCCTACGCCAACGGGTGGTACACCACCGAGCGCACCCCGGAGGCGTACCACAAGGCCGCGCGGGCGGTCATGGAGCGCGGGTACCGGGCGTTGAAGATCGACCCCTTCGGCACCGGGCACTTCGAACTCGACCACCGGCAGACCCTGTACGCCGTCTCGCTCATCGAGGCCGTACGGGACGCCATCGGCCCGGACGCCGAGCTGATGCTGGAGATGCACGGCCGCTTCTCCCCCGCCACCGCCGTCCGGCTGGCCAGGGAGATGGCGCCGTTCAAGCCGGCCTGGCTGGAGGAGCCGTGCCCGCCGGAGAATCTGAAGGCACTGGAGAAGATCGCCGCCAAGGTCGACATCCCGGTGGCCACCGGTGAGCGCATCCACGACCGGATCGAGTTCCGCGAACTGTTCGAGAGCCAGGCCGTCGACATCATCCAGCCCGATGTCGGTCACATCGGCGGCATCTGGGAGACCCGGAAGCTGGCCGCGACCGCCGAGACGCACTACATGCTCCTCGCCCCGCACAACGTCGGCGGGTCCGTGCTCACCGCCGCCTCCCTCCAAGTCGGCTTCACCTCACCGAACTTCAAGATCCTGGAGCACTTCAACGACTTCGCGGACGCGGAGATCAAGAAGGTGGTCGAGGGCGCCCCGCAGGTGAACCCCGAGGACGGCTGCTTCCATCTCTCCCACGCACCCGGTCTCGGCGTCGAGCTCGACGTCGACGCCGCGGCCGAATTCCCTCAGCAGCAGGCCCGGTTCGACCTGTGGGCCGAGGGCTGGGAGCAGCGCAGGCCCAAGGGGACCAAGTGACCACCGACGCCATCTCCACCGCCGCCACGGCCACTGCCGCCACGGCCACCGCCGTCGTCGTCGAGGCCCCCGGCCTGCACCGGCTCGCACCGCACACGCCGCGCGACCCCGGTCCGGGCGAGGCGCTGGTCGCCGTGCACGCCGTCGGCATCTGCGGCAGCGACCGCGAGGTGTACCAGGGCAACCGGCCCGAGGGGTACGTCCGTTACCCGCTCACACCGGGCCACGAGTGGTCCGGGACGGTCCGGCGCGTCGGCGCCGGGGTGCCCGACGGTCTCGTCGGGCGCAAGGTGGTCGGCGAGGGCTTCCGCAACTGCCAGGTGTGCGACCGCTGCCACGCCGGCGAGACCACCCTGTGCACGGCGGGGTACGAGGAGACCGGCTTCACCCAGCCCGGCGCGATGGCCGCCACGCTCACGCTCCCGGCCCGGCTGCTGCACGTCCTGCCCGAGGACGCCGACCTCACCGCCGCCGCCCTGCTGGAGCCCGCCGCCTGCATCGCGGCCGCCGCGCTGAAGGCGGACGCCCGGCCGGGCGAGCGGGTCGCGGTGGTCGGCACGGGCACGCTCGGGATGTTCGCCGTGCAGTTCCTGCGGGCGACCTCGCCGGCCGAGCTGCTGGTCGTCGGCGCGCGGCGCGACCGCGAGGCGCTGTCCCGGCGGTTCGGCGCCACCGACTTCCGTACCAGGGACCAGGCCCTCCCGGCCGGCTTCGACGTCGTCGTCGAGACCGCCGGCTCCGCGGACGCCGCCCGCACCGCCGCCGCCCTGCTCCGGCGCGGCGGGCGGCTGGTCCTGACGGGCATCCCGGCGCCGGGCGCCGAGGGTCTGGACCCGACCGATCTCGTCGTACGGCAGCTGGAGGTGCACACCGTCTTCGGGGCGCCGCCGGACGCCTGGGCGCACACGGTGCGGGTGTTCGCGGCGGGACTGCTCGATCCGCTTCCGCTCGTCACCCACGAGCTCCCGCTCACCGAGTTCTCGCGCGCCGTCGACCTGGTGGGAGCCGGTGATCCGAAAGTGGGCAAGGTCCTGCTCCGGCCGTGACGTACCCCCCTGCGGCCCCGGGCCCTTTCCCCACCCGGAGCCGCGAACCTTGTCCGAGACACCGAACGCAAAGGACAGCTTGTGACCGACGCCTCCACCACGGCAGCCCGCAGGCCCGGTGAGCACGCGCTCACCGCGCTCGGCCTGGGCGCCCCCGCCCTCGACCCCGCCGACGCCTCGCCCCACTCCTTCCCGGGCGGCGGCCGCTGGCGCACCGAGATCCCCTCGTGCGAGGGCCCCGAGGCGCTGGCAGTGGTCCTGAAGGAGTCCGCACGGCTCGACGTGCCGGTCCACCGGATCAGCCAGGGCAGCGGCGTGTGGATGCTGACCGACGCCGAGATCACCGAGATGGTCGAGGCGACCGGCGAACGGGACATCGAACTCTGCCTGTTCACCGGTCCGCGAGGCACCTGGGACACCGGCGGCTCGGTGCGCTCCGACTCACGCGGCGCGGGCCTGCGCGCCCGCGGTCACGACGCGGTCGCCGGGTGCGTCGAGGACGCCGTACGGGCAACGGAGTTGGGCGTGGGATGCCTGCTCGTCGCCGACGAGGGCGTGCTGTGGACGCTGCACCGGGCGCGCGCGGCGGGCATCCTCCCGGCCGGCACCACCCTGAAGGTGTCCGCGCTGATCGGCCCGGTCAACCCGGCGTCGTACGCCGTCTACGAGCGCCTGGGCGCCGACTCCATCAACGTCCCCAGTGACCTGACGCCCGATCATCTCACCGAGATCCGGCGGGTGTCGGCCGCCCCCATGGACATGTACATCGAGGCCCCCGACGACCTCGGCGGCTATGTGCGGATGTACGAGGTCGCCGAGCTGATCCGGCGCGGCGCACCGCTGTACCTGAAGTTCGGCCTGGCCAAGGCGCCCGGCATCTACCCGTACGGACACCAGATGCGCGAGGTCACCCTGGCCACTGCCCGGGAACGGGTGCGGCGCGGCCGGCTCGCACTGGACCTGCTCGAGCGCCACGGAGCGGCCGGTGACATGGCGCCGCTGGGCTCGCGTCTGCCGGGTGAGCTGCGCCGGTTCGAAACACCGGCATAACGTTCCGGAAAAAACGCTTCACAGAAGTCGACACAGCCGCGCACAATCCAACACACTCGTTCTCGGCCCACCACTGCTCCACGCGCGCGTCCCGCTCCCCCACACCACCTCGGCGCCGCATCCGCCCCCTTTCGCCCCGCACCCGCACTGCCGACCCGCCCCGCACCGCCCGCACTGCCGGACCGACTCCGCACCCACATCAAGGATGATGACCATGCGCAACCGCAGAGCAGCCCTCCTCACGACAGCCGCGGCCGCCTGTCTCGCCCTCACCCTGTCCGCCTGCGGGCAGAACAGCGAGGGCGGCAGCAAGGAGAAGGCGGGCGGCGCCAAGGGCGCCACCATCGGCATCGCGATGCCGACGAAGTCCTCCGAGCGCTGGATCTCCGACGGCAACAACGTTGTCAAGGATCTCGAGGCCAAGGGCTACAAGACCAAGCTGGTCTTCGGCGAGGACGACCCGGACACCCAGGTCTCCCAGATCGAGAACCTGATCACGCAGGGCGTCAAGGGCCTGATCATCGCGGCCATCGACAACAAGTCGCTGAACAACGTGCTCCAGGAGGCGGCCGACGCGAACATCCCGGTGATCGCCTACGACCGGCTGATCCTCGGCTCGGAGAACGTCGGCCACTACGCCTCCTTCGACAACGAGAAGGTCGGCGAGCTGCAGGCCGACTACATCGTCGACAAGCTGGGCCTGAAGGACGGCAAGGGCCCCTTCAACATCGAGCTGTTCGCCGGCTCCAACGACGACAACAACACCAAGTACTTCTTCAACGGCGCGATGAGCGTCCTCAAGCCGTACCTGGACAGCGGGAAGCTGGTGGTCAGGTCCGGCCAGACGCAGCTCAACCAGGTCACCACCCTGCGCTGGGACGGCGCCACCGCCCAGCGCCGCATGGACGACCTCCTCACCTCCTCCTACAAGAGCGGCCGGGTCGACGCGGTCCTCTCGCCGTACGACGGCATCTCCATCGGCGTCCTGTCCGCGCTGAAGTCGGACGGCTACGGCTCCGCGTCCAAGCCACTGCCGGTGCTCACCGGCCAGGACGCCGAGCTGGCCTCGGTGAAGTCGATCATCGCGGGCGAGCAGACGCAGACCGTCTACAAGGACACCCGCAAGCTCGCCGAGGTCGCCTCGGCGATGGTCGACGACGTCCTGAACGACAGGAAGCCCGAGGTCAACGACGTCAAGACGTACGACAACGGTGCGAAGACCGTCCCCGCCTACCTGCTGCAGCCGGTGAGCGTCGACAAGAGCAACTACGAGGAGGTCCTGGTGAAGGGCGGCTACTACACCGAGGCCGAGCTGAAGAAGTGACTCGGCAGGCAGCCGCCGTATCCACCGACCACCGACCGACCGACTGACCGAAAGGCACGGCCATGGCGGGACCCGTCCTGGAAATGCGCTCGATCGTCAAGACCTTTCCCGGTGTCAAGGCGCTGTCGGACGTCACGCTGACGGTTCGTCAGGGCGAGGTCCACGCCATCTGCGGGGAGAACGGCGCCGGCAAGTCCACCCTGATGAAGGTGCTCTCCGGTGTCCATCCGCACGGCACCTACGAGGGCGAGATCCTCTTCGAGCAGGAGCCCTGCCGGTTCAGGGACATCCGGGCCAGCGAGCAGCGCGGCATCGTCATCATCCACCAGGAGCTGGCGCTGGTGCCGTACCTGTCCGTCGCGGAGAACATCTTCCTGGGCAACGAGCACGCCACGCGCGGGTTCATCAACTGGAACGACACCCTCCGGCACGCCACCGAACTGCTGCGCCGCGTCGGTCTCGACGAGCACCCCGAGACCCGGGTCGCCGACATCGGCGTGGGCAAGCAGCAGTTGGTGGAGATCGCCAAGGCGCTGTCGAAGTCCGTGAAGCTGCTCATCCTGGACGAGCCGACGGCCGCCCTGAACGACGAGGACAGCGGCAAACTCCTCGATCTCATCCTGGAGTTGAAGAAGCAGGGCATCACCTCGATCATCATCTCCCACAAACTCAACGAGATCCGCGGGGTCGCCGACTCGGTGACTATCCTGCGCGACGGCCGCACCATCGAGACCCTGGACGTGAGGGCGGCCGGGACCACGGAGGAGCGGATCATCGCCGGCATGGTGGGCCGCGACCTCGACCACCGCTTCCCCGAGCGCACCCCGCACGAGACGGAGGAGGGCGCGGCCCCGGCTCTGGAGATCCGCGGCTGGACCGTGTTCCATCCGATCGACCGGCGGCGCAAGGTCGTCGACGACGTGTCGCTGCGGGTGCGGCGCGGGGAGATCGTCGGCATCGCGGGCCTGATGGGCGCCGGCCGCACCGAGCTGGCGATGAACGTCTTCGGCCGCGCCTACGGCCGGTACGCGGCCGGCACCGTCCTCAAGGACGGCCGGGAGATCCGTACCAGGACCGTCGCGGAGGCGGTCGGGCACGGCATCGCGTACGTCACCGAGGACCGCAAGCACTACGGCCTGAACCTCATCGACACCATCAACCGCAACATCTCGCTGACCGCCCTGAAGAAGGTGGCCCGGCGGGGTGTGGTCGACGAGCACGAGGAGCGGCAGGTCTCCGAGGGCTTCCGGAAATCCATGAACATCAAGGCACCGACCGTCTTCGAGCCGGTGGGCAGGCTGTCCGGCGGCAACCAGCAGAAGGTCGTCCTCAGCAAGTGGATCTTCGCGGGTCCGGACGTGCTGATCCTGGACGAGCCCACGCGCGGCATCGACGTGGGCGCCAAGTACGAGATCTACACGGTCATCGACCAACTGGCCGCCCAGGGCAAGGCGGTCGTCTTCATCTCCTCCGAACTGCCGGAACTGCTCGGCATGTGCGACCGCATCTACACGATGGCCGCCGGGCGGCTGACCGGTGAGGTGCCGCGGGCCGAGGCCACCCAGGAAGTGTTGATGCGTCACATGACGAAAAACACGAAGAACATGCAGGACACAGAGGGCACACGGGGCACACAGGGCATGAGGGGCGCGCAGGACGAAGAGGTGACGCGATGAGTGCGGACGTGACCGCCAGGAACCCGGCCCCCGCGCCGCCGGGCCGCGGCGGAGGGGCCGCCGGCGGCGGTCTGCGCCGGCTCGTGCTGAACGGCCTGCGTCGCAACATGCGGCAGTACGGCATGCTGCTCGCGCTCGGCCTGATCGTCGCCCTGTTCCAGATCTGGACCGGCGGGGATCTGCTGCTGCCGCGCAACGTGTCCAACCTGGTGCTGCAGAACAGCTACATCCTGATCCTCGCGATCGGCATGATGATGGTGATCATCGCCGGTCACATCGATCTGTCGGTCGGCTCGCTGACCGCCTTCGTCGGCGCGGTGGCGGCGGCGCTGACGGTCAGTCACCATGTGCCGTGGCCGGCGGCCGTGGCGCTGTGCCTGCTGGTTGGGGCGGCGGCGGGCTCCCTGCAGGGGTTCATGATCGCCTATCTGGGCATCCCGTCGTTCATCGTCACCCTCGCCGGGATGCTGCTCTTCCGCGGTCTGACGGAGATCCTACTCAAGGGCCAGACCCTCGGCCCGTTCCCGGGCGGGCTGCAGAAGATCGGCAACGGCTTCCTGCCGGAGGCCGGTCCGAACACCAACTACCACAACCTCACCCTGCTCCTCGGTGCCGTCCTGATCGCCGCCGTGGTGTGGCAGGAGGTGCGCGACCGGCGCCGGCAGCAGGAGTTCTCCCTGGAGGTGCTGCCCGCACGGCTGTTCGCGCTCAAGCTCGTCGCGCTCGTCGCCGCGGTCCTCGCCGTCACGCTGCTGCTCGCCAGCTACAAGGGCGCGCCGATCGTGCTGATCGTGCTCGGCGTGCTGGTGGTCGGCTACGGCTATGTGATGCGCAACGCCGTCTTCGGCCGCCACATCTACGCGATCGGCGGCAACCTGCCGGCCGCGAAGCTGTCCGGCGTCAAGGACAAGCGGGTCACCTTCCAGGTGTTCCTGAACATGGGCGTGCTCGCGGCCCTGGCGGGTCTGGTGGTGGCCGCCCGCCTGAACGCGGCCTCTCCGAAGGCGGGCGTCAACTACGAACTCGAGGCGATCGCCTCGGCGTTCATCGGTGGCGCGTCCATGAGCGGCGGTGTCGGCACCGTCCTCGGCGCGATCATCGGCGGTCTCGTCCTCGGCGTACTGAACAATGGCATGAACCTGCTCAGCGTCGGCACCGACTGGCAACAGGTCATCAAGGGCCTGGCATTGTTGGCGGCGGTCGGGTTCGACGTGTGGAACAAGCGCAAGTCCGGTTCGTAAGTCAGCTCCGGCCCCGCCCGGACACGGCGGGGCCCGTCCTTCAGGGGAGCCTTATGCAACTGAACAGACGCACGGTCATCGCGGGCGCCGCGGCAGCGGGCATCGCGGCGAGCACGCTCGGGGGCACGGCGCAGGCATCCCCGCCCTCGGAGCGCGGGAAACCGGCGAAGGAGCTGTTCGGCAGACTCGCCGACGGCACGAAGGTCCACCGCTGGTCGCTGGAGAACGGCGGCACCCGGCTGAAGGTCCTCTCCTACGGCGGCGTGGTCCAGTCCCTGGAGATCCCCGACCGGCGGGGCCGCCACGCGAACGTCGCCCTGGGCCTGGCCACCCTCGACGACTACGTGGCGTCCAGCCCGTACTTCGGCGCCCTGATCGGCCGGTACGGCAACCGGATCGGCGAGGGCCGCTTCACCCTGGACGGCAGGACGTACCAGCTGTCCGTCAACGACGGCGACAACAGCCTGCACGGCGGGGCGAAGGGCTTCGACAAACAGGTGTGGGACGTCGAGCCGTTCGCCGAGGGCTCCGACGTCGGCCTGCGCCTGCACCACACCAGCGCCGACGGCGAGATGGGCTACCCGGGCACGCTGCGGGCGAAGGTGACGTACACCCTCACCCGGCGCGGCGAGTGGCGCGTCGACTACGAGGCCACCACCGACCGGGCCACCGTCGTCAACCTCACCAGCCATGTCTACTGGAACCTCGCCGGCGAGGGCAGCGGCACGATCGAGGACCACGAGCTGACGATCGCCGCTTCCCGCTACACCCCCACCGACCCGGGCCTGATCCCCACCGGCGAACTGGCGAAGGTCGCGGGCACCCCCTTCGACTTCCGCCGCGCCAAGGCGATCGGCCGGGACATCCGGGCCGGTCATCCGCAGCAGGTGCGGGCCAAGGGCTACGACCACAACTGGGTGCTGGACAAGGGCGTCACCGCCCGGCCCGAGCACATCGCCACCCTGCGCGACCCCCGCTCGGGCCGCACCCTGAGGATCGCCACCGACCAGCCGGGCCTGCAGTTCTACTCCGGCAACTTCCTCGACGGCACCCTCACCGGCACCGGCGGCCGCACCTACCGCCAGGGCGACGCCCTCTGCCTGGAGACCCAGCACTTCCCGGACTCGCCGAACCACGCGGACTTCCCGTCGACCGTGCTGCGGCCGGGGCGGACGTACCGGACGACGACGGTCCACTCGTTCGGCGTGTGAGGGCTGTGAGAGCCGTGAGGGTCCCGCCTACCCCGAAGTCACAGTTCTCACACATGAGTTGAACGACATCGCGTCCGTCTCCGTATCCACGGGTGGCCCGTGCTCCCCCGCGCGGGCCACCCAGAGACGACGGGCCCGGCCGTCCCCACCGGGCCCGCCCCACACGGAGGTCCCATGGCCGACAACGTCACCTCGCTGTTCCGCAGCACCGCGGCCCACAGTCCGTCGATGGCGGCGCTGACGCGGGAGGGCGGCGACGGGGCCGGGCCGGTGGACTTCTGCATCCCGTGCAATCCGTACTTCCCCACGCCCGAGATGTTCCAGGACATGGCGGCGCAGCTGCGGGAGATCATCACGTACTACCCGTCCGGCGCCGACACGATCACGGCCGAGCTGTGCGACCTGCTCCAACTGCCCCCGCAGTGCGTGGCGATGGGCAACGGATCGACCGAGCTCATCACCTGGATCGACCACCTGCTCGTGCGCGAGTCCCTCGCCGTCCCCGTCCCCACCTTCGGCCGCTGGACCGACCAGCCCATGGAGACCGGCAAGCGGGTCGACATGTTCCCGCTGCAGGAGTCCAACGGCTTCGTCCTGGACCTGGCGCAGTACGCCGAGTTCATCCGGGCGCGGGGCACCAGGGTGGCCGTGGTCTGCAACCCCAACAACCCCGACGGCGGCTTCCAGCACCGGCAGGCCCTGGTGCAGTTCATGGACTCCATGGCCGACCTGGACCTGGTGGTGATCGACGAGTCCTTCCTGGAGTTCGCCGACGCCGAGGCCGAGCCGAGCGTGGTCCAGGAGGCGATGCTGCGCCCCAACGTGGTCGTGCTGCGCAGCCTGGGCAAGAACTTCGGCCTGCACGGCATCCGCTTCGGCTACCTGGTCGCCAACCCCGCGCTCGCGGGCAAGGTCCGCTCGATGCTGCCGAAGTGGAACCTCAACTCCTTCGCCGAGCACGTGGTGTTCATGCTGAAGGAGCACGGCGCGGAATACCAGCAGAGCCTTCGGCAGGTGCGCCGTGACCGCCTGGAGATGGCCGGCCACCTCTCCGCGCTGCCCGGTCTGACGGTCTACCCGTCCCAGGGCAACTTCCTCTTCGTGCGCCTGCCCGTGGGCGCCGAGGGCACCGTGGTCCGCGACCGGCTGCTCAGCGAGCACCGGATCCTGGTCCGCGAGTGCGGCAACAAGATCGGTTCCTCCAGCCGCTTCCTGCGACTCGTGGTGCGCCCCGAGGTGGACGTGCGTCGCCTGGTGTCCGCCCTGGAACAGGTGCTCTACGGGACCAGGAGGGGAGCCGCCGTACCCGAGCCGGGCACCGGGACCGGCTACAGCTCGGGTACGGCGGCGGTGGACCGGCTGGTGAGCGAGACCAACGGGTCCGGCCTGCAGGTACCGGCCGTTCATGCCGCCGCCCCGGCCGTCGGCGGCGGCATGCCGCTCACCGCCACCGCGCCGGCGGCGCCCGCCCCGCAGCCGGCCG
>NZ_QFDQ01000144.1 GCF_003270085.1 Streptomyces triticisoli
CTGCATGGCGGGCGGCGGCGGAGCCATGGGCTGCGGCGGGGTGCCCGGGTGCGGCGGGGCGACCGGCTGGGCCGGAGCGGCCGGGGCGGGCGCCGGCTCCTCCACCGTCACGCCGAAGTCGGTCGCGATGCCCGCGAGCCCGTTGGCGTACCCCTGGCCGACGGCCCGCGCCTTCCACTGGCCGCCCCGGAGATAGATCTCCATCACCACCAGCGCCGTCTCGGTGCCGAGCCGCGGCGGGGTGAACGTGGCCAGCACCGAGCCGTCGTCCGCGTTGCGCAGGGTGGCCGTGGGCTCGATGCCCTGGAACGTCTGCCCGGCGGCGTCCGGGCTGGCGGTGACCACGATCTTCTCGATGTCCGCCGGCACGGTGGTGGTGTCCACGGTGATCGCGTCGGGCGTCGTACCGCCGCCCGAGCGGTACGTCACGCCCGGCCCGGACGGCTGGTTGTAGAAGATGAAGTCGTCGTCCGAGCGCACCTTGCCCGCGCCCGTGAGCAGCAGGCCCGACACGTCGAGCCGCACCGGAGCGGCGACGTCCACCGTCACGCGCGCGGCGGCCAGAGGGATGTTCGAGCCGGGGGTCATAACTGTCATGTGGGAGGTAACGAGCGAGAACGCTTTACCGTTCCCTTACCTGCCGAACGGGTGACACCCCCCGGCCGGTCCTCTAGGGGACCACGACGATCTTCCGTCCCACCCCCGAGGCGAACTGCTCCAGCGCCTGGGGGTAGCGCTCCAGCGGAATCCGGTCGCTGATGAGCACCTCCGGGTCCAGCACCCCGTTCGCGAACAGCTCCGCCGCCCGCTCGAAGCTGTGCAGCACCGCCATCGAGCCGGTGATGGTGATCTCATGGTTGTAGATGCGGTACGGGTCGATCGTCACGCGCGTCGCGTAGTCGGCCACCCCGAACTGCAGGAACGTTCCCGCCTTGGCCACCCGGTCCAGGCCGTCCTGGATCGCCGCCGCGTTGCCCGTGGCGTCGACGACCAGGTCCCAGCCCTGCGGGCGGTCCAGCTCGTCCGCGTTCGTGGCGGAGGAGGAGACGCCCAGCCGGACGGCCGTCTCCAGGCGGGCCGGATTCACGTCCACCATGTCCACGCTCGCCGCACCCGTGCGCTTGGCCAGTTCCAGCATCATCAGGCCCATGGTCCCCGACCCGTAGATCAGCACGTGGGAGCCGAGGCGCGACCGCAGCACGTCGTAGCCGCGGACCGCGCAGGACAGGGGCTCGATCAGGGCCGCGTCCTGGGTGCGGACGTGCTCGGGGAGCCTGACGCAGTTCGCCACCGGCGCCACCGCGTACTGCGCCGCGCCGCCGGCCGCGGTGACGCCGATCGCCCCCCAGCGTTCGCACATGTTGTTGTGGCCGGTACGGCAGTAGCGGCACTCGTAGCAGTACAGGGAGGGGTCCACCGCGACCCGGTCGCCGACCGACACCTCCGTGACCCGGGTGCCGACGCCGACCACCTCGCCCGCGAACTCGTGGCCCGGCACGATGGGCAGCTCGGGAGCGAACTCGCCCTGCAGGATGTGCAGATCGGTGCCGCACAGCCCGCAGGCCGCGACCTCGACGACGACCTCGCGCGGCCCTGGCGTCGGGTCCGGGACCTCGGCGACGACGGCGCGGCCCACGGACTCGATGACGGCGGCCTTCATTTGACGGCTCCCAACGACAGGCCCTGGACGAGTTTGTCCTGGGCGGCGAACCCCGCGGCGAGCACCGGCAGGGAGATGACGAGCGACGCGGCGCACACCTTGGCCAGGAACAGGCCCTGGCTGGTGATGAAGGTGGTGAGGAAGACGGGGGCGGTCTCGGCGACCACGCCCGTGAGGACCCGTGCGAACATCAGCTCGTTCCAGCTGAAGATGAAGCAGATCAGGGCGGTCGCCGCGATGCCGGGCAGGGCGATCGGGGCGACCACGCGGCCCAGCACGGTCGGCAGCCGGGCGCCGTCGATCCGGGCGGCCTCGATGATCGCGACCGGGACCTCGGACAGGAACGACTGCATCATCCAGACCGCGATCGGCAGGTTCATGGCCGTGTAGAGGATGACCAGCGCCCAGATGTTGTCGAGCAGGCCGGTGTTCTTCGCGAACAGGTAGATCGGCAGCAGAGCGGCCACCAGGGGAAGCATCTTGGTGGACAGGAAGAAGAACAGGACGTCGGTCCACTTCTTCACCGGCCGGATGGACAGCGCGTACGCGGCGGGCAGCGCGAGGAGGAGGGTCAGCAGGGTGGAGACCAGCGAGGCGGTCATGGAGTTGATCAGCGAGGGCCAGGGGCTGGCACCGCCGGTCAGCCCGAAGAACTCGCGGTAGCCGTCCAGCGTCAGCGCGGCGGCCACGGACGGCGGGTTGGTCGCCGCGTCCGCCTCGGAGTGGAAGGACGTCAGCACCATCCAGAGGATGGGCAGCACGAACACGAGTCCGGCCAGCCAGGCGACGACGCCCAGGGCGGCCCCCCGGAACCTGCCGTGCGGCCGGCTCTGCCGCGGGGCGGTGGTGGCGACGGTGGCCATCAGCGGGACACCTCCTCACGGAACAGCGACGACACCACGCGCAGCGCGAAGGTCGCCAGGATGATCGAGCCGATCACGACGATGACGCCGGCCGCGGAGGCGAGGCCGTTCTCGTGCGCCTGGTAGAAGGTCTGGTAGATCGTGTACGGCAGGTTCGCGGTGCCCAGACCACCGGAGGTGAGGGTGAACACCGCGTCGAAGTTCTGCACGATGTAGACCGAGCCGAGCAGCACGCCGAGTTCGAGGTAGCGGCGCAGATGCGGCAGCGTGATGTGCGCGAACACCTGCCAGTCGCTCGCCCCGTCCATCCTGGCCGCCTCGACCAGTTGTGGGTCGCGGCTCTGCAGTCCGGCCAGCAGGATCAGCATCATGAACGGGGTCCACTGCCAGATCAGCGCGGCCTCCACCGCCAGCAGCGGCATCTCGGAGATCCAGTCCGGCTGGACCGCCCCGTCCCCGCCGATGGCGTGCAGGATGCCGTTGAACAGCCCGTACTCCGGGTTGAACAGCAAGTGCTTCCACATCAGCGCGGCGGCGATCGGCACCAGCAGGAACGGGGCGATGAGCAGGGTGCGCACGGCGGCCCGGCCGCGGAAGCGGCGGTCCAGCAGCAGCGCCAGCAGCAGGCCGAGCAGCAGGCTGACCAGCACCACGGTGACGGTCAGCAGGATGGTCGTCCACACCGACCCGCGCAGGTCGGGGCTGCTCAGCACCTCGCCGTAGTTGGCGAATCCGGCGAAGCGGCGGTCGTCGGGGTAGAGCGCGTTCCAGTCGAGGAACGAGAGCACCAGGGTGGCCACGAAGGGCAGCTGGGTGACGACGATCATGAAGACCAGCGCCGGCAGCAGGGGCGCCCGGGTGGCCCAGGCGCGCATGCGGTTCGGACGCCGGGCCGCCGGCCGTCCGGAGACGGCGGCGGCCCGGGCCGGGGTCGTCAAGGTCATGATTCCTCGTACTTCGCGGCGACGGCCTCGGCGAGCTTCTGGGCCTTCTTCAGCGCGCTGTCCACCGACTGGCGTCCGGCGATGGCGGAGCTGATCTCCTGGGAGACCTTGGTGCCCAGGTCGGTGAACTCGGGGATGCCGACGAACTGGATGCCGGGCGCGGGCCGGGGCTGCACGCCCGGGTCCTCGGGCTTGGCGTTCGCGATGGCGTCCCGGGTGACGTCCGCGAACGCGGCGGCCTCCTCGCGGTACTGCGGGATGTCATAGGTCGAGGCGCGCTTGCCGGCCGGCACGTTGGACCAGCCGACCTTCTCGCCGACGAGCTTCTCGTAGTCCTTGCCGGAGGCCCAGGAGATGAACTTCCAGGCGCTCTCGGTGTTCTTGGACGCCTTCTGGATGCCCCACGCCCAGGTGTAGAGCCAGCCCGAGCTGTCGGTCTTCTCGACCGGCGCCGGGACATATCCGATCCTGCCCTTGACCGGGGAGCCGTCGGCCTCCAGGGAGCCGGCTCCGGCGGTGGCGTCGTACCACATGGCCGTCTTGCCCTGGGTCATGTTGTTCAGGCACTCCGCGTAGCCGGACTGGGCGGCGCCGGCCTGGCCGTGCTCGCGGACCAGGTCGACGTAGAACCGCGTGGCCTCCTTGAACTCCTTGGAGTCCAGCCGTGCCGTCCAGTCCTTGTCGAACCAGGTGCCGCCGTAGGTGTTGACCACCGTGGTCAGCGGCGCCATGACCTCGCCCCAGCCGGGCAGTCCGCGCAGGCAGATGCCCTTCATGCCGGGCTCGGCGCCGTCGACCTCGGCGGCCAGGTCGGCGACCTGCTTCCAGGTGGGCTTGTCCGGCATGGTCAGGCCCTCCTTCTCCAGGACGTCCTTGCGGTACATCAGGAAGGAGGACTCGCCGTAGAACGGCTCGCCGTACAGCTTGCCGTCCGCCGCGGTGAGCGCCCGGGTCATCGGGGGGAGGATGTCGTCCTGGTCGAAGGCGGTGTCCTTCTCGACGTAGGAGTCCAGGGAGTGCAGCCACCCGTTCTTGGCGTAGATCGGGATCTCGTAGTTGCTCAGGGTGGCGACGTCGTACTGCCCGGCCTGGTTGGCGAAGTCCTGGCTGATCTTGTCGCGGACGTCGTTCTCCGGCAGGACGGTGAAGTTCACCTTGATGCCGGTGTCCTTGGTGAAGTGGGCGGCGGTCAGCTTCTGCAACTCCACCATCTGCGGGTTGTTCACCATCAGGACGTTGATGGAGCTGCCGCCGGAGGATCCTCCGGCCCCGCCGGCGCCCGAGCAGGCGGCGAGCGGAGTGATCAGCGTCCCTATCGCTGCCACGGCGAAGAGGGTCCGTGGCGAGCGTCGGCTCTGGGTTCGCATGGGGTACTCCAGAAGTTGTCAGTACTTATGGGCACTTGTGAGGAAGGAGGGCGCCCTACGGGGCGGGGTGGGGCGGTGGAAGGTGAGGTTCTTCGGGGAACCGGGCGGCGCGGCCGTCAGACCCGGACGACCTGTGGTCCGAGCAGGGAATAGCGGTGGGCCTCGGCGGCCGGGAGCAGCGTGCTCGTGACGATCGCCTCCAGCGAGCCGACCTCGGCGAACCGGCAGAAGCTGACCGCCCCGAACTTGGTGTGGACGCCGGCGAACACCACGCGCCGCGCGGACCGGACCGCCTGCGCCTTGACCTCGCCGACCGCCGGGTCGGGCGTGGTCAGACCGTGTTCGCGGGAGATGCCGTTGGCGCCGATGAACGCCAGGTCGATGACGAAACCGGAGAGCATCCTCGTCGTCCAGTGGTCCACGGTGGCGAGGGTGCCGGAGCGGACCCGGCCACCGAGCAGCAGCACGGAGACGGTGCCGGTCCCGGCGAGCGCGCCCGCGACCGGCAGGGAGGCGGTGACCACGGTCAGCGGCCGGTCCCGGGGCAGGGCCTCGGCGATGAGCTGCGGGGTGAAGCCCTCGTCGACGAAGACCGTCTCGGCGTCCCCGAGCAGTCCGGCGGCGGCGGCCGACACCCGGCGCTTCTCGGGTACGTGGCTGGTGGCGCGGAAGGCGAGGGTCGTCTCGAAGCCGGCGCTCTCCACGGGGTAGGCACCGCCGTGGGTGCGGCGCACCAGACCGTGGTCCTCCAGGGCGCGCAGATCCCGTCGTACGGTCTCCTTGGCCACGCCCAGGTCGGTGGCGAGCGCGGTGACGTCGACCGAGCCGGTGGCACGCGCCAACCGCACGATCTCGCGCTGGCGCTTCTCGGCCGTCCCGTGGCTCATGGGTCGACCACCTGCTTCCTGATCTCGCTGCCCGTTCGGGCCCGGTGCGGCCCTTGCAGGATGTTCTACAGCGGGTGCATGGTTCTGACCAGGCTTGTTATATGTTCGTTCCTGCCCGTTTGCGCCCGTTCGGTTTGGGCGGTGCCCGCCTCGGACCTGCACGGGAGCGACCCGGGGCGTGGGAGCGGGCGGCGCGGATGCTCGAATGCGGCGGCGGGCGGGCCCGTTCGGTGCCCGCCCGCCGGTACGAGCGTCGATTTCCCGCCGCGAGGCGCGCGGGGAGTGCGGGGAGTGCGGGGAGCGCGGGGAGTGCGGGGAGCGCGGCCCCGCGGCCTGTCCTCCGTGCGGCGCCGCGTCAGTACGGCCAGAGGGGCGGGTCCGTCACGAAGGCGCCGCCGATGTAGGCCTGGGCCCTGTTCTCCGGGTCGAGCTCGCCCTGCTCGGCGATCAGCTTCCCGGCGTAACTCTCGGAGTCGTCCTGCGGCTCGTAGCCGAGCGCCCGCGCACTGGTCAGATCCAGCCACAGCCGGGTGTTGGCGGAGACGCCGTGGACGACGGTGTGGCCGACGTTCCCGGCGGTCAGGGCCGCGTGGAACAGGCGCGCGCCGTCGGCGGGGCTCATCCACAGCGAGAGCATCCGCACACTGGTCGGCTCCGGGAAGCAGGAGCCGATGCGCACCGAGACGGTCTCCAGGCCGTGCCTGTCCCAGTAGAGCTGGGCGAGGTCCTCACCGAAGGACTTGGACAGGCCGTAGAAGGTGTCCGGGCGGCGCGGGGTCTCGACCGGGACGGGCGGCTCGCCGGGGGCGGGGCGCGGGGTGTGGCCGACGGCGTGGTTGGAGGAGGCGAAGACGATCCGGCGGACGCCCTCCTCGCGGGCGGCCTCGTACAGGTGGTACGTGCCCTCGATGTTCGCCTTGAGGATTTTCTCGAAGGGGGCTTCCAGGGAGATGCCCGCGAGGTGGATGATCGCGTCGACGCCCCGTACGGCCTCGCGCAGCGCGTCCCGGTCGGCGAGGTCGGCGACGATCGCGTCCGGCTCGCCCTCGACCGGCCGCATGTCGAGGAGGCGCAGCTCGTAGCCGTAGTCGGGCAGCAGGCCCCGCATCAGGGTGCCGAGCCCGCCGGCGGCGCCGGTGAGCAGAACGGTGCGGGGAGCGGGCATCCTCGGTCTCCTTGTTCTCTGGCTTTCGCCGGGGCGTTCTCCGGCCTTCGGCCGGGCCGGGACCGCGTGCATGGACGCTATTCACATGCGTGGACACGCTATGAACAGCGGTCATGCCTCGTCAAGTGTGCCGTGAAGTGGTGAAATCCGCTGCCGCGTTGGCGGTTTGCGCGCTTGACCGGCCCGGACGGGGGACCTTAGCGTGGTCGCGTTCAGACATGTGGACATTGATCAGAAGCGTGCACTGCCGTGCATGTCTGTTCCCGTGTGCGCGCCTGCCCCAGGGAGAGCCCGTGACGTCAGCCCCTCTCGCCGAACGCCTCGGCCTCCCCAGCGGGCCGCTGTTCTTCCCCGTCACCGCCTGCGCGCCCGACGGCTCCGTCGACCTCGACATCCACCGCACCCACGTGCGCCGCGGGGTCGAGGCCGGGGCCGCCGCCGTGTTCGCCTGCTGCGGCACCGGGGAGTTCCACGCGCTCACCCCCGAGGAGTACGAGCGCTGCGTCCGCGCGGCCGTCGAGGTGACCCAGGGGCGAGTCCCGGTCGTCGCGGGGGTGGGATACGGCACCGCGCTCGCCGTGCGCTACGCGAGGCTCGCGCAGGAGGCCGGGGCGGACGGGCTGCTCGCCATGCCGCCCTACCTCGTGGTCGCCGGCCAGGAGGGGCTGCTGCGCCACTACCGCGAGGTGGCCGCCGCGACCGCCCTGCCGGTCGTCGTCTACCAGCGCGACAACGCGGTGTTCACCCCGTCCACGGTCGTCGAACTCGCCCGCACCGACGGGATCGTCGGCCTCAAGGACGGCCACGGCGACCTCGACCTCATGCAGCGCACCGTCAGCGCCGTACGCGGTGAAGTCCCCGGCGGCTTCCTGTACTTCAACGGCCTGCCGACCGCCGAACTCACCCAGCTCGCCTACCGCGGCATCGGCATCACCCTGTACTCCTCCGCCGTCTTCTGCTTCGCCCCCGAGATCGCCCTCGCCTTCCACAGGGCGCTCCGCGAGGGCGACGAGACCACCACACGGCGGCTCCTGGACGGCTTCTACCGCCCGTTCGTCGAACTGCGCGCCCAGGGGCGGGGGTACGCCGTCTCCCTGGTCAAGGCCGGGGTACGGTTGCGCGGTCTTGACGTGGGAGAGGTACGGCCACCGCTGCACGAACCGGCCGAGCCCCACGTCGAACAGCTCGCCCAGCTGATCGAACGCGGCTACGCGCTGCTCAAGGAGGACGCGTGAGGACCTCGGCCTTCGTCTACCCCTGGGACGTCAACGGCGACCCCGAGGCGCCGGGCCGCCTGGCCGCGCTCGGCGTACGGCAGGCGACGCTCGCCTCCGCCTACCACTCCACGCGCGCGCTGACCCCCCGTCACCCGCGCCACCGCGTGGTCACCGCCGAGCACGCGGCGGTCCTGTACCCGGCGGACGACCGCTGGGCGGGCCGGGCGCTGCGCCCGTACCCGTCCGGCGACTGGGCGCCCGGGGACGCGTACGGCGAGGCGGCGGCGGCCCTGGCGGAGGCCGGACTGGAGGTGCACACCTGGGTCGTCCTCGCGCACAACTCCCGCCTGGGCGCCGAGCATCCGGACACCTCCGTCGTCAACGCCTACGGCGACCGCTACCCGTGGGCACCGTGCATCGCCCAGCCCGCCACGCGCGCGTACCTGACCGACCTGGCCGCCGAGGCAGCGGTACGCCCCGGGGCGCGCGGCACCGAACTGGAGTCCCTCGGCTGGTACGGGCTCGCCCACCTGCACGCCCACGACAAGACCGGCGGGGTCGGCCTGGGGGAGGCCGGCCAGTACCTGATGTCCCTGTGCTTCTGCCCCGTCTGCCGCGCCGGCTACGCCGAAGCGGGCCTCGACCCCGACGAACTGGCGGACGCCGTACGCACCGCCCTGGAGCCGGTCTGGCAGGGGGCGCCCTCGAACGGCGGTTGGTCCGGCGTCGCGAAACTCCTCGGCGAGACGAAGGCGACGGCCACGCGCGCGTGGCGCGACACCACGGCCCGCACCCTGCAGGAGGCGGCGGTGGCGGCGGTCCGCGCGGCGGCCCCGCCCGGCTTCCAGGTCCTCCTGCACGCCGACCCGGCCTCCTACCACTGCGGCGCCAACGCCGGCGTCGACCCCGCCCACATCCTGTCCGTGGCGGACGGCGTGGTGGTCCCCTGCGCGGGCGGCCCCGACCTGCTGGCCCCGTTCGCCGCCCACACCCGCCCGGACACCGTCCTGGCCGCCAACTTCACGATCGTCTCCGGCATGGGCGGCAGCCCCGGCACCCTTGCCGAGGACGCCACTCGCGCGCGTGACCTCGGCGCGACGGAACTGCGGCTCTATCACGCCGGGTTGGCATCGGACGGCGACCTGACGGCGGCACGCTCGGCGCTGGCGGTGCTCTGAAGCAGGATCAGTGACGTCGCCAGCAGTCCCAGGCCCAGGAGGCTCAGGAGCAGGGGGAGGGTGACCGCGCCGACCAGGGCGGCTCCCACGCCCAGGCCGACGACGTTGGGGACGAAGACCAGGGTGTTGGCGGTGGCGGTCGTGCGGCCGAGCAGCCGCGCCGCTGTCTCGCGCTGTACGGCGGTGAGCGCGGCGATCAGTACGCAGGGCAGGCCCGCGCCGATCGCCGCGCTGCACATCAGGGCCACCAGGTCGGAGGGGATCGCGCGCAGGGCGACCCCGGCCGCCGTGAGGGCGATGCCGCAGGCCGCGAAGCGGCGGCCGCCCAGGCGGCGCAGGGCGGTGCCCGAGGCGAGGCCGGTCACGACCGACCCGGCGCCCTGGGCGGCGTACAGCACCCCGGTGTACGCGGGCGCCTGGCCGAGGGCGTCGACGACGGCGTGGACCAGCGCGCCGTTCAGGCCGGCGCACAGCATCGTGGCGCCGCCGGCCAGCACCAGCGGCCGCAGCCGCGGGTGGGACCACAGGTGGCGGGCACCCTCGGCGGTGTGCTCGCGCCAGGAGCCCTCGGTCCGGCGGGGCTTGTCCTCGCGGACGCGCAGCAGCGCGTACAGGACGGCGGCGAGCAGGAACGTGACCGCGTCGAGCAGGGCCACGCACGGGCCGCCGTACGCCGCGTACAGGCCGGCGCCCGCCAGCGGGGCCAGCAGTTTCATGCCCTCCGTCGCGGTCATGCGCAGCCCGTTGAAGTCGCCCAGCAGCTTCGGGCCGACGGCGGTGGCGACGAGCGCCGACTGCGCCGCGTCGTGCACGACGCCGGTCGCGCCGTAGAGGAACAGCACCGCGTACAGCAGCCAGAGGCGGCCGGGGGAGTCGAGGGTGAGGAGGGTGAGCACAAGCGCCGCCAGCAGCAGGTTCGCGCCGATCAGCAGAGGGCCGCGGCGGGTGCGGTCGGCAAGGCTGCCGAGGGGCGGGCCGGCCAGGGCCGGTGCCCACATCGCCAGCAGGCACAGCGCGGCCAACCCGTCCGAGCCGGTGAGGTCCTTGACCCACACGCCCGAGGCCAGCCACAGCGCCGAGGTGCCGAAGCCGGACACCACCACCGCGGCCAGACACAGCCCCGCCCGGCGGTCGCGCAGCACCCGTACCAGGGTCCACTCAATCGTCGTCATGCCTGTCGATCGTCGCCCTAAGGCCCCGCCTCGCGGATGAGGCGGATTCCGTACACACCGGACCGCCCGGGCCGGAATCCGCCGGAAGTCGTCCGGCATCCCAACTTTCTTCTGTCAGAAGCATTGACGAAACCTCAGGCCCCTCTTACCTTCATCGCGTCGTACTTCGTACGTCATATATGAGACGCGATATGTGAGATCCGAGAGGCGCGCATGACCTCTGTGCCCACGCCGATCCCCTCGCGCACGCAGGTCGTGCTGGAAGGGATCAAGCACCGCATCCTCACCGGGCGGTTGACGCCCGGTCAGGCCCTGGTCGAGACCGAGCTCGCCGCGCTGTTCGGGGTGTCCAAGACCCCGGTGCGCGAGGCGCTGAAGACCCTGGCCGGGACCGGACTGGTCGTGATGAACCAGTACAAGGGCGTCACGGTGCGCGAGGTGGACGCGGACATGGCGCGTGAGGTCTACGACGTGCGGCTGCTGCTGGAGCCGGAGGCGTTGAGGCGCTCGGTGCGCCGCGGCGCCTCCCTGGACGCCGCGCGCGACGCGCTGAAGCGGGCCGACGAGGCCGCGGACACCGCCGAACGCTCCCTCGCCAACCGAGAGTTCCACCGCGCCCTCTACCTGCCCTGCGGCAACCCGCTGCTGGGCCGGATGCTGGACGAGGTCCGCGACCAGGCGGCCCTCGTCTCCGCCGTCGCCTGGTCCGCCGACCCCTCCTGGGAGCGGGAGGCCTCCGAGCACCGGGAGATCCTGCGGCTCGCCCTGGAGGGCGACGCCGACGGCGCGGCGGCCGCCCTCCACTCGCATATCGCGTCGTTCGTGCAACGGGCCTATCCGCACGTGGAGTCGACGGCCCAGGGAGAGGACGGTCAGGCATGACAACGACGTTCGAGACCCAGCGGGCGGCCCTGGCCGACGTGGTGGCGATCCCGGTGACCCCGTTCACCGAGGACGGCACCGTCGACATCGCCACCTACCGGGCCCTGCTGCGTCGTCTGCTCGACGGCGGCGTCACCACCCTCACACCGAACGGCAACACCGGCGAGTTCTACGCCCTCGCCCCCGAGGAGCGGCAACTGGTCACCGAGGCGACCGTGGAGGAGGTCGGGGACCGGGCGAACATCCTGGTCGGCATCGGCCACGACGTGCCCACCGCCGTCGCCTCCGCCCGGCACGCCCGCGAGCTGGGCGTGCGGATGGTCATGGTCCACCAGCCCGTCCACCCCTACGTCTCCCAGGGCGGCTGGGTCGACTACCACCGCGAGATCGCCGAGGCCGTGCCCGAGCTGGGCGTCGTCCCCTACATCCGCAACGACCGGCTGTCCGGCGCCCGCCTGGCCGAACTCGCCGACGCCTGCCCCAACGTCATCGGCGTCAAGTACTCCGTCCCGGACGCCGCCCACTTCGCCGCCTACGCCCGGGACGCGGGCCTGGAGAGGTTCGTGTGGGTGGCCGGCCTCGCCGAGCCCTACGCACCCTCCTACTTCTCCGCCGGCGCCACCGGCTTCACCTCCGGCCTGGTCAACGTCGCCCCGGCGGTCTCCCGGAACATGCTCGAGTCGCTCAGATCCGGCGACTACCCGGCCGCGATGAAGGTCTGGGAGCAGATCCGCCGCTTCGAGGAGCTGCGCGGCGCCAACGGCTCGGCGAACAACGTCACCGTCGTCAAGGAGGGCCTGGCCGCGCTCGGCCTGTGCCGCCGCGACGTACGCCCGCCGAGCAAGCCGCTGCCCGAGAGCGAGCGCGCCGAGGTCGCCGCCATCGTCGCCGGGTGGTCCGCATGACCGGACGCAAACGCCCCGAGGAGCTGCGCAGCCACCAGTGGTACGGCACCGACGGCCTGCGCTCCTTCAGCCACCGCGCCCGCACCCGCCAGCTCGGCTACCTGCCCGAGGAGCACCTGGGCAAGCCGGTCGTCGCGGTCCTCAACACCTGGTCCGACATCAACCCCTGCCACGTCCACCTGCGCGACCGCGCCCAGGCGGTCAAGCGCGGGGTGTGGCAGGCGGGCGGCTTCCCGCTGGAGTTCCCGGTCTCCACCCTCAGCGAGACCTTCCAGAAGCCGACCCCGATGCTGTACCGCAACATGCTCGCCATGGAGACCGAGGAGCTGCTGCGCTCCTACCCGGTCGACGGCGCCGTGCTGCTGGGCGGCTGCGACAAGTCCACCCCCGCCCTCCTCATGGGCGCCGCCAGCGCCGACCTGCCCACCGTCTTCGTACCCGCCGGGCCCATGCTGCCCGGCCACTGGCGGGGCGAGGTCCTCGGCTCCGGCACCGACATGTGGAAGTACTGGGACGACAAGCGGGCCGGCCTCATCGGCGACTGCGAGATGACCGAGCTGGAAAGCGGCCTGGCCCGCTCGCCCGGCACCTGCATGACCATGGGCACGGCCTCCACGCTGACCGCCGCCGCCGAAGCCCTCGGCGTGACCGTCCCCGGCGCCTCCAGCATCCCCGCCGTGGACTCCGGACACGACCGGATGGCGGCCAGGGCGGGCCTGACGATCGTCGAACTGGTCCACAAGGACCGCAAGCTGAGCGACATCCTCACCCGCGAGGCCTTCGAGGACGCCGTCACCACGGTCCTCGGCCTCGGCGGCTCCACCAACGCGGTGATCCACCTGATCGCCATGGCCGGCCGCGCGGGCGTGAAGCTCACCCTCGACGACTTCGACCGCATCGCCCGCACGGTGCCCGTCCTCGCCAACGTCCGCCCCGGCGGCGAGAAGTACCTCATGGAGGACTTCCACTTCGCCGGCGGCCTGCCCGGCTTCCTCTCCCGCATCCCGGACCTGCTCCACCTGGACCGGCCCACGGTGTCGTACGACACCCTGCGCGAGCAGCTCGCCGGCGCGCAGGTGCACGACGACGACGTGATCCGGCCCCGCGACAACCCGGTCGCGTCCGAGGGCGGCGTGGCGGTCCTGCGCGGCAACCTCTGCCCGGACGGCGCCGTCATCAAGCACATCGCCGCCGAGCCGCACCTGCTCGAGCACACCGGGCCCGCGGTCGTCTTCGACGACTACCGGACCATGCAGCGCACCATCAACGACCCGTCGCTGAACATCACCGCCGACAGCGTGCTGGTGCTGCGGGGCGCCGGTCCCAAGGGCGGCCCCGGAATGCCCGAGTACGGCATGCTGCCGCTCCCCGACCACCTGCTCAGGCAGGGCGTGCGGGACATGGTGCGGATCTCCGACGCCCGGATGAGCGGCACGAGTTACGGCGCCTGTGTGCTGCACGTCGCTCCCGAGTCGTACGTCGGCGGACCGCTCGCGCTGGTGCGCACCGGCGACTCGATCACCCTCGACGTCGAGGCCCGCACCCTGAAGCTCCACGTGGACGACGAGGAGCTGGAGCGCCGCAGGGCCCGGTGGTCGCCGCCGCCCGAGCGGTACGAGCGCGGCTACGGCGCCCTGTACTCCGACCAGATCACCCAGGCCGACACCGGCTGCGACTTCGAGTTCCTGGCCCGGCCGGGGAAGGTGCCGGACCCGTACGCGGGCTGATTCCCGCAAGCCCTGTGCACCGACATCCCCGCCGGACCACCTGGGAAGCCCTTCGCCACGTGTACGTGGCAAGCGCTTACTGCACTTCTTGCGTCCGCCCACTGCGAACGGAGAAAGAGTCGTGACTCCACCCATCGCCTAAGCGGCGGGCTTCCAGCCCGAGGGCTGCGGTCCAGCCCGAACCGACTCCTGCTAGCGAGGCGTACGCACGCTACCACAGAGCGTCACGTGCATATCTGCGTCACTTCATGGCGCAGCAGCCGATTCGATCCACCCACCGGTTGAAGCCGGTGGTCTCCTCGAAAGGGACCCCGATGGCCCAAGCCGCAGCCGTGGCGAAACCGCCCGCGCCACCCCGGCGGCGCCGTGCCTCCGCCACGCCGCGCAGGCTCCCGTATCTGCTGATCGCCCCGGCCGCCCTGCTCATGCTGGGCTTCATCGCCTACCCGGTGCTCAGCGTCTTCTACTACAGCCTGCAGCACTACAACCCCACCAAGCCGTGGCGGAACGGCTACGCGGGCTTCGACAACTTCGTCCACGCCTTCACCCAGGACCCCCAGTTCTGGGACACGCTGCTCTTCAGCGCGAAGTGGGTCGTCGTCGAGGTCGGGCTGCAACTGCTCTTCGGACTGGCCCTCGCCCTGATCGTCAACCAGACCTTCGTGGGCCGCGGACTCGGCCGGGCGCTGGTGTTCTCCCCCTGGGCGGTCTCCGGCGTGCTGACCTCCGCGATCTGGGTGCTGCTCTACAACTCCCAGACGGGCATCACCCGTTACCTCGCCGACCTGGGCATCGGCTCCTACGGCACCAGCTGGCTGTCGGACACCTCCACGGTCTTCCCGGCGGCCGTGGTCGCCGACCTGTGGCGCGGGGTGCCCTTCTTCGCCATCCTCATCCTCGCCGACCTGCAGTCCGTCTCGAAGGACCTGTACGAGGCCGCGGAGGTCGACGGGGCGAGCCGCCTCAAGCAGTTCTGGCACATCACCCTGCCGCACCTGAAGGACGCCATCGTCCTGTCCACGCTGCTGCGCGCGGTATGGGAGTTCAACAACGTCGACCTGCTCTACACCCTGACCAACGGCGGACCGGCCGGCGTGACCACCACACTGCCGCTCTACGTCGCCAAGACCAGCGTCAACGGCCACAACTTCGGCTATGCGTCCGCCCTGACCACGGTGGCGTTCGTCATCCTGCTCTTCTTCTCGATCGTCTATCTGCGGCTGAGCAAGTTCGGAGGTGAGAAGTGATCACCGAGATCGCGCCCGCGCCCCAGCGCGTGGTGTCCGAGCCGGCCCGGCCGCGCGGCGGACGCCGCGCCTGGGACGAGGTCCCGCGCTGGCAGATCTACCTGCCGCTGTCCGTCTACCTGTTGTTTACCCTGATCCCCTTCTACTGGATCCTGCTGTTCGCCCTGCGCCCGGCCGGCTCCACCTCGCTCGTGCCCTGGCCGATGACGCTCGACCACTTCGAGAAGGTGTGGACCGAGCGGAGCTTCGGCCTCTACTTCCAGAACAGCGTGCTGGTCGGTCTCGCGACCCTGGTCCTCACCACGGTCGTCGCCCTGGCCGGCGGCTACGCGCTCGCCCGGTTCGACTTCCGGCTCAAGCGCGGCTTCATGCTGGCCCTGCTGTGCTCGCAGTTCGTGCCCGGCGCGCTGCTGCTGGTGCCGCTCTTCCAGATCTTCGCCGAGCTGTCGATGATCAACTCGCTCGGCAGTGTCATCCTCGCCGAGACCGTCTTCCAGCTGCCGCTGTCGATGATCCTGATCAGCGGCTTCATCAGGAACGTGCCGCCCTCCCTGGAGGAGGCCGCCTGGGTGGACGGCTGCAGCCGGTTCGCCGCCTTCCGGATCGTCGTCCTGCCGCTGCTGCGACCCGGGCTGATCGCCGTCGGTTCCTTCGCCTTCGTGCACGCCTGGAACCACTTCCTGTTCGCCCTGATGTTCCTCTCCGACCAGAGCAAGCAGACCATCCCCGTCGGCCTCAACACCCTGATGAACGCGGACAGCGTCGACCTGGGCGCCCTGGCCGCGGGCGGCATCGTCGCCGCCGTACCCGTGGTGATCGTGTTCGCCTTCATCCAGAAGTGGCTGATCACCGGTTTCAGCGCGGGGGCGGTGAAGGGATGACGACGACACCGTTCCCGGTCGTGCTGGCCGGCGCCCGCGGCCACGGCCGCTGGCACCTGGAGAACATCCGCCGCCTGCAGGACCTGGGCCTGGTACGGCTGGCCGGGATCTGCGAGCTGACCCCGCTCACCGAGGACGAGATCCCCGACGGGCTGGGCACCCCGAAGCAGTCCGCCGACCTCGGCGCCCTCCTGGACGCCACCGGCGCGCGGATCGCCGTGATCTGCACCCCCATCCCCACCCACACCGACCTGGCGCTCACCGCCGCCGAGCGGGGCGTGCACCTGCTGCTGGAGAAGCCGCCCGCCCCCTCCTACGCCGAGTTCCGCCGCATGGCCGACGGGGTCGCGCAGGCCGGCGTCGCCTGCCAGATCGGCTTCCAGTCGCTGGGCTCGCACGCGATGCCCGCGATCGGCAAGCTGATCGCGGAGGGCGTCATCGGCACGGTCACCGGGGCCGGCGGGGCCGGTCCCTGGGCGCGCGACGAGGCGTACTACACGCGGGCCCCCTGGGCGGGCCGGCGCCGCCTGAACGGCGTCGACGTGGTCGACGGGGTGCTCACCAACCCGCTCGCGCACGCCGTCGCCACCGCGCTGGCCCTGCTCGGCACCACCGGGGCCGAGGACGTCACCGGTGTCGAGACCGAGCTGTGGCGGGCCAACGACATCGAGGCCGACGACACCTCCTGCGTCCGCGTCACCACCCCCCGCGGCCCGGCCGTCGTCGCCGCGACCCTGTGCGCGGAGCGGCCCGACGAGCCGTACGTCCTGGTGCAGGGCAGCAGCGGCCGGATCACCCTCTGGTACAAGCAGGACCGCATGCTGCTGCAGCGCGCCGGCCACGGCCCCGAGGAGTTCCAGTACGGCCGCACCGACCTGCTGGAGAACCTGGTCGACCACCTCACCACCGGCGCCGGACTGCTGGTGCCGCCCGAGGCCACGGGCGCCTTCATGCGGGTCGTCGAGGCGATCCGCACCGCCCCCGACCCGAGCCCGCTGCCGGAGACGGCCTGGCGGCGGGACGACGGCGAGCGGCGCCGGATCGTGCCCGGCGTCGACGGGCTCGTCGCGGCCGCCGCCGACACCCTTTCCCTCTACTCCGAGCTGGGCGCCGCCTGGGCCCCGCCGAAGGAGGCGACCCTCGGATGACCTCGAACGACTCCCCGGTGCTGCGCGTCGCCGGCCGCCCGGTCGCCCGGTACGTCACCCGGCCCGAACTGCCCGGCCGGCTCTCCCCTCGCCCCTACCTGCACCCCGTCACCACCCTGGCCGGCACGGCGGTCACCGAGCTGGGCCCCGCCGACCACCCGCACCACCTCGGCGCCGGTGTCGCCGTTCCCGACGTCGAGGGGCACAACTTCTGGGGCGGGCGCACCTTCGTCCGCGACCGGGGCCCGACCGAACTGGACAACCATGGCGCCCAGCGGCACGCCGGCTTCCAGCTGCGCGACCCCGACGGGTTCGTGGAGGAACTGCGCTGGGTGGCCGCGGGCCGCGAACTGCTGCGCGAGCGCCGTACGGTGGCCGCCACCGGGCTCACCGGCGCCGCCTGGGCGCTGGACTTCACCTTCGCCCTGACCAACGTCACCCGGGAGCCGCTGTCGATCGGCAGCCCCGCCACCAACGGGCGCCCCGGCGCGGCCTACGGCGGCTTCTTCTGGCGGGCCCGCAAGGAGCAGGAGCCCCCGCTGGTGTTCACCGCCGACCGGGACGGCGAGGCGGAGGTCCACGGCACCCGCGCCGACTGGCTGGCGCTGGCCGGCAGCACCTGGACGCTGGTGTTCGCCGGGGCCACCGACGCCACCCGCCGCGACGCCTGGTTCGTGCGCGCCGAGGAGTACCCCGGGGTGGGCTCGTCGTTGGCGGCCGAGGACCGGCTCGCGGTCGCGCCGGGCGGGAGCGTCGTACGCCGGGTCGTCACCGTCGTCGCCGACGGCCGGCTGGGCCGGGACGAGGCGGGGGCGCTGGCCCGCAAGGCGGTGGTCCCATGAGCCCGTGGGGCGCCGGCCCCGACGACGGCACCTACCGCAACCCCGTCCTCGACGCCGACTGGTCCGACCCCGACGTCGTCCGTGTCGGCGACGACTTCTACCTGACCGCCTCCAGCTTCGGCCGGGTCCCCGGCCTGCCGCTGCTGCACTCGCGGGACCTGGTCAACTGGACCCTGGCCGGACACGCCCTCGAACGCCTCGAACCGGCCGAGGAGTTCGCCGCGCCGCGGCACGACCGCGGTGTCTGGGCGCCGTCGCTGAGGTATCACGACGACCGGTTCTGGATCTTCTGGGGCGACCCCGACCAGGGTGTCTTCCAGGTCAACGCCCCCGGGATCCGCGGCCCGTGGACCCGCCCGCACCTGGTCAAGGAGGGCAAGGGCCTGATCGACCCGTGCCCGCTGTGGGACGAGGAGACCGGCGAGGCCTACCTGGTGCACGCCTGGGCCAGGTCCCGCGCCGGCGTCAACAACCGGCTGACCGGCCACCGGATGCGTCCCGACGGGACCGGGCTGCTGGACGAGGGCAGGGTGATCGTCGACGGCGACCGCATCCCGGGCTGGTTCACCCTGGAGGGGCCCAAGCTGTACCGGCACGACGGCTGGTTCTGGATCCTGGCGCCCGCCGGGGGAGTGGAGACGGGCTGGCAGGGCGCCTTCCGCGCGCGGGACTTCTTCGGCCCCTACGAGGGGCGGGTCGTCCTGGAGCAGAAGGACACCGACGTCAACGGCCCCCACCAGGGCGGCTGGGTGCGCACCCCGTCCGGCGAGGACTGGTTCCTGCACTTCCAGCAGCGCGGGGCGTACGGCCGGGTGGTGCACCTGCAGCCGATGCGCTGGTCCGCGGACGGCTGGCCGGTGCTGGGCGAGGAGGGCGCCCCCGTCGCCGTGCACCGCAGACCCGCCCTGCCGCCGCAGCCGCCCGCCGCTCCCGCCACCGACGACGACTTCCCCGGCGGGCGCTTCGGCCGGCAGTGGCAGTGGACGGCCAATCCCCAGGAAGGGTGGGTCACCCGGCACTCCGGGGACGGGCTGCGGCCGGTCTGCGTCCGCTCGGCCGGCGCGCACGACCTGCGGAAGCTGCCGAACGTGCTCACCCAGCGGCTGCCCGGCAGGCCGGTGGCCGTCGAGGTCGACCTCGTCCTGCACGCCGGGGCCCCGGGGGCGCGGGCCGGGCTCGCCGTCCTCGGGGACGCCTACGGCTGGATCGGGCTGCAGCGGGGCACGGACGGGCAGGTCCACCTCGTGCACCGGTTCGCGGAGGCCGCCGCCGCCTCCGAGCGGGACGCCGGCCACCCCCGGCTCGCGCCCGACGGGCGGGCCCGGCTGCGTGTCGAGGCCGGCGCCGGGGCCCGCTGCCGGTTCCTCTCCGACACCGGCGACGGCTTCCGGCCCTCCGGTCAGGTCTTCGCCGCCACCCCGTGGCGCTGGGTCGGTGCCCTGCTCGGCCTGTTCGCCGCCGCCCCGGCCGGTCGGGGAGACGCCGGCGCCGCCGACTTCACCCGGTTCCGCATCACAGTTCTGTAACCCGTTCCGTCTCAAGGCCCATGGGGAGTCACTGTGGCACATCCTCATAGCAAGCGCTTACCCCGGATGTGCGCCCACGGCGGCAGCCTCGTCCTCGCCCCCCACAGCGTCACCTTCAGAGTTGGATCCAGAAGAAGAGAGCCGATCAATGAAGATCAACATCCGCAGAAGCAGGCGCGCCGCCCTGGCCGTCGCCCTGGGTTCCGTGCTCGCGCTGACCGCCACCGCGTGCGGTGACGACGGCAGCGGCTCGGGGAAGAGCAAGGGCGCCGAGGGTTCGGGCAAGGGCGAGATCACCTTCTGGGACAACAACGGCGGTGTGCGCACCGACATCTGGAAGCAGATCATCGCCGACTTCGAGAAGCAGCACCCGGACATCAAGGTCAACTACGTCGGCATCCCGGCCGCCAACGCCCAGTCCAAGTACGACACCGCCATCCAGGGCGGCGGCCTGCCCGACGTGGGCGGCGTGGGCACCGCGTTCCTCGCCGAGATCGCGGCCCAGGGCGCGCTGGAGCCGCTGGACGGCCGGCTGGAGAAGAGCTCGCTGAACGGCAAGCTGAGCGAGAACGTGCTCGGCACCAGCAAGGCGGCGGGCGGCGGCGACACCCTGTACCACGTGCCGACCTCCGTGAACAACGGCACGCTGTGGTACCGCACCGACCTGTTCAAGAAGGCCGGCCTGGACGAGCCGGCCACCTGGACCGCGTTCTACAAGGCCGCCGACAAGCTCACCAACGCGGGCAAGAACGAGTTCGGCTTCACCATCCGCGGCGGCGAGGGCTCCATCGCGCCGGCCCTGGACGCGATGTACGGGCAGACCGGCATCACCTCGTTCTGGGACGGTGACAAGACCACCGTCAACGACCCCAAGAACGTGGCGGCGCTGGAGAAGTACGTCGCGCTCTACAAGAAGAACACCCCGTCCGCCGACGTCAACAACGACTTCACCAAGATGGTCGCCCAGTGGGACAGCGGCACCATCGGCATGCTGAGCCACAACCTCGGCTCCTACCAGGACCACCTGAAGGCGCTGGGCAAGGACAATTTCCGGGGCCTGCCGAACCCCACGCTGGACGACGGCACCCGGGTGCAGGTGTCCAACCCGGTCGACGGTCTCGGCCTGTTCAAGGCGAGCAAGAACAAGGCGGCCGCCTGGAAGTTCATCGAGTTCGCCGCCTCGGCCGCGGAGAACTCCAAGTTCAACGAGTCCGCCGGGCAGGTGCCCGTCAACATCGACGCGGCCAAGGACGACTGGATCCAGCAGGCCGAGCCGACCAGGCTGGCCGCGCAGGCGCTGAACGGCGAGAACACGAAGATCGTGCAGCTGCCGTACTACCTGCCCGACTGGAACACCATCTCCAAGGCCGACAACGAGCCCAACTACCAGAAGGTGCTGCTCGGCAAGATGACCGCCAAGCAGTTCCTGGACACCCTCGCCGACCAGCTGAACAAGGCGCAGGCCGAGTGGAAGCAGAACCAGGGCTGACGCCGGTCTGAAAACGGACGGCCCGGGGTCTCGAGGTCGCTTCCGGGCCGCGGGCCGTCCGTGGCTGGGCGCGCGGTTCCCCGCGCCCCTTCTCGCTCCCCCCTGTTGAAAGAGGATCCGCACAGTGCGTACACAGAGATGTCATGGGCGTGTCATGACGGCGGCCGTGGGCTGCACCGCCCTCGTGCTCGCGGTCACCGGCACCGCCGCCGCGGCCCCCGGGCCCCACACCCCCGACACCGCCCGCCAGGTGCTCGGCGCCAAGGACGGCTGGGGTTCGTACGGCACCGGCACCACCGGCGGCGCGAAGGCCGACGCCGAGCACGTCCACACCGTCACCACCTGGGAGGGCTTCAAGGCCGCCCTCGCCGCGGGCGGCAGCGCACCCAAGATCATCAAGGTCAAGGGCACGATCGACGCCGACGGCCCGGGCTGCTCCGCCTTCGAGGCGCCCGGCTACGACTTCGACACCTACCTGAAGACCTACGCCCCCGAGACCTGGGGCCGCGACCGCGACCTGGACGCCGAGCCCGACGACAGCCCCGAGGGCCTGCGCCGCGCCTCCGCCGCCCAGCAGGACAAGTACATCAAGGCGAACGTCCCCGCCAACACCACCATCGTCGGCATCGGCAAGAACGCCGGCTTCAAGGGCGCCAGCCTCCAGATCAAGAACGTGGACAACGTCATCGTCCGCAACCTCACCCTGGAGAGCCCGCTGGACTGCTTCCCGCAGTGGGACCCCACCGACAGCGCCGACGGCAACTGGAACTCCGAGTACGACAGCGCGGTCATCACCGGCTCCACCCACGTGTGGATCGACCACAACACCTTCACCGACGGCGACCACCCCAACAGCACCCTGCCGCACTACTACGGCCGGATCTACGAGCAGCACGACGGCCAGCTGGACATCGTCAAGGGCGCCGACCACGTGACGGTCTCCTGGAACGTCTTCGAAGAGCACGACAAGACCATCCTCATCGGCAACAGCGACAGCGCCGCCACCGCCGCGATCGACCGCGGCCACCTGAAGGTCACCCTGCACCACAACCTGTTCAAGAACGTGATCGAGCGCGCCCCGCGCGTCCGCTTCGGACAGGTCGACTCCTACAACAACCACTACGTGGCGAACGCCGACTACGGCTACAGCCTCGGCATCGGCATGGAGTCCCAGCTCGTCGCCCAGCACAACGCGTTCACGCTGCCGCGCGCAGTCGCCGCGGGCAAGATCCTCAAGAAGTGGAAGGAGGCGCCGCTCACCGCCACCGACAACTACGTCAACGGCAAGCGCACCGACCTGATCGCCGTCCACAACGCCCAGTTCCCCGAGGAGATCCTCCAGTCGGGCGCGGGCTGGACCCCGACCCTGCGCACCCGGGTCGACAACCCCAAGGCCGTCCCCGGGATCGTCGACCACCAGGCGGGCGCCGGCCGCCTGCGCTGACGTCCCTTCCGAGCGGGCCGGGGCGCACCCTCAGCCCCGGCCCGCGACCACCCGCCGACCCTGCCGCACCGTGAAGGAGCACCCGCATGCCCCTGTCCAGAAGGGGAGTTCTGCTGGCCGGAGCAGCGCTCGGCCTCACGGCCACGCCCGCGCGGGCCGCCGCCCGGCCGCACCCGTTCGGCCGCCACGGCTCACCGGCCGCCCGCCGCACCCCGAAGACCCTGTACGTCGACCCGCACGGCCGCGGCGACTTCACCGGCGTACAGGCAGCGGTGAACGCCACCACCGGCGGCGGCTGGACCCTGGTCCTCGCGCCCGGCACCTACCGGGAGACGGTCGCCGTGGACGCGAGCCGGACCGACATGACCTGGATCGGCGCCGGCGGTGACGCCCGTGACGTGGTGATCGTGTACGACAACGCGGCCGGCACCCCCAAGCCCGACGGCGGCACTCTCGGCACCAGCGGATCGGCCACGGCCACCCTCCAGGCGGACGGCTTCACCGCCCACCGGATCACCTTCGCCAACGACTGGCTGCGCGCCGACCACCCCGGCGTCACCGGCACCCAGGCCGTCGCCGTCAAGGTGCAGGGCGACCGCTCGGTGTTCCGGCACTGCCGCTTCCTCGGCCACCAGGACACCCTGTACGCCGACTCCAGGGCCCTGACCTCCTTCGCCCGCCAGTACTACGCCCACTGCCACGTCGAGGGCGACGTCGACTTCGTCTTCGGCCGGGCGACGGCGGTGTTCGAGGACTGCCGCTTCCGCACCCTGAACCGCACCGACCTGGCGTCGGCACCGTACGGCTTCGTCTTCGCGCCCTCCACGGCCCTGGCCAACCCGCGCGGCTTCCTGGTCGTCCGCGGCCGGGTCACCGGCGAGGTCCCTGACGGCCACTACAAGCTCGCCCGCCCCTGGGTGCCCAGCTCGGACACGACCGCCCGCCCGATGCTGACCGTCCGGGACACCTGGCTCGGCCCCGGCATCGACGCGGTCGCGCCCTACACCAACATGTCGGACGCCCACCCGTGGCAGGAGCAGCGCTTCGCCGAGTACCGCAACACCGGCCCCGGCGCGCGGATCACCGTCCCCGCGAACCGGTCCCGGCTCACCCGGACCGAGGCCGCGTCCCACACCCCGGAGACCTTCCTCGGCGACTGGCGGCCCTGGACCCGGACGCGGGCCCCGCGATGACCCTCGTCCCCGGCCTGCCCGGCCTCCACCCGGCGCTCAAGGACGACCTGCGGTTCCCGCTCGCCTGGGGCACCTCGCCCGTGCGCGACTTCCCCGCGTGGCGGCGGGCGGCCCGGGCCAAGGTCGAGGAGCTGCTCGTCGTCCCCCGCCAGGACGGCACACCGTACGCGCCGGAATTCACGGACCGGTCCGAGGCCGACGGCTTCACGCGCGAGCTCGTGACCGTCTCCCTCACCCGCTACGCACGGGTCCGCGGTGCCCTGCTCACCCCGCGGGGCACCGGGCCCTTCCCGGCCGTGCTGCTGCTGCACGACCACGGCTCCCGGTTCGACATCGGGAAGGAGAAGGCCGTCCGTCCCTGGTACGACGACACCCGGCTCGCCTCCGCCCTGGAATGGGCCGACCGGTACTTCGACGGACGCTTCGTCGGGGACGAACTCGCCCGGCGCGGCCATGTGGTGCTGTGCCTGGACGCCCTCGGCTGGGGCGACCGCGGGCCCCTCGTCTACGAGCAGCAGCAGGCGCTGGCGAGCAACCTCTACAACCTCGGCTCCTCGCTCGCCGGGCTCCTGGCCCGCGAGGACCAGCGGGCTGCGGCCTTCCTGGCGGGACTGGACCGGGTGGACTCGCGCCGGATCGCCGCCGTCGGGTTCTCCATGGGCGGTTACCGCGCCTGGCAGGTCGCCGCCCTCAGCGACGACATCGCGGCCGCGGCGAGCGTGTGCTGGATGACGGGCCTGAAGGAGATGATGGTGCCCGGCAACAACACACTGCGCGGGCAGTCGGCGTTCCACATGCTCCACCCCGGGCTCTCCCGGCACCTCGACATCCCCGACGTGGCGAGCATCGCCGCACCCCGCCCGATGCTGTTCTTCCACGGTGAGCTCGACGCCCTGTTCCCCGCCGACGGGGTGCGGGTCGCGTACGACAAGCTGCGCGCCGTCTGGCGCTCGTGCCGGGCGGAGGAGCGGCTGCGGCTGAAGACGTGGCCGGGGACCGGTCACGTCTTCGACACCGTGATGCAGGACGAGGTCCACGCCTGGCTCGACTCCGTCCTGCGCGGCTGACCCGGTGACCGGGGCGACCGTGCCCCCGGACGTGGGCACGCCCTCGCCGGGCGCGTGCCCGGCGAGGGCGTACTGACGGCCGTCCGGATGGGGGTCCGGAGAGCCGGGGCCCGGTCGCCCGAGGGGGTTCGGGCGTCACCGGGACCGGGCCGCCGGGCGTCGAACCGGCGGCCCGGAGTCGGGTCACGGACTCGGAGAGGTCACTCGTAGGTGACGTCCGGGTCCGAGAACTTGCAGGACTTCCCGTCGGCGCCGGTACCGAGCTCCTTCGGCTCCTTGCCCGTGTTGTTGCCCTCGAAGCGGCTGCAGACCTTGATCTTCTTCTTGCTGTCGCCGTGGATGCGGATCTTCGACAGCGTGGCGGTGTCGCCGTAGTTGGAGTTGAGGCCGGCGATCATCTTGCCGGGCGCGGTCACGTCGATGTCCTCGAGGACGATCGTCCGCTTGTACTGCGTCCTGCAGTTGCCGCAGGAGCGCACCAGCTTGCCGAAGTCCTCGACCTGGAAGCCGCTCACGGTCAGCGTGCCCGCGCCGTTGAACTGCAGCACCTTGTCGTCGGCCTTCTTCGCGCCGCCGCCGACCACCTTGTACTGCGCCGACGACGAGGTGCCCTTGAAGGTGGCCGCGTCCTCGCCGACGTCCAGCCACCACACGTTCTGCAGCGTGCAACTGCCCGTGCAGTGGACGCCGTCCGCGGCCGGGGTGCCGATGATGACGTTCTTCAGCGTGGCGCCGTCCTTCAGCTTGAAGATCGGGCTCTGGTTCTCGGACTGGCCGTCGGTGCCGAGGGCGCCCTTGCCGTAGAACTTCCTCAGCCCGCCGTCGTAGGTGTCCGACACCTCGATCGTCGACGGGACCGCCGTGCTGCCCGTGGCCGCCGGCCAGGACGTGGCGGCGCCGGCGGAGGACAGCATCGTCGTGGTGACGATCGTCGCGCCGGTGATCCCGAGCGCGGCGGCCCCACCGATCACCGTGCGGCGCCGGGTGACCCGGCGGCGGTGGCGGACGCGCTGTTCGGCTCGTGCAGTCATGCTGATTCCTTGCGTGCGAGCGGGTACGTGCGTCTCCTGGTCGCCGCCGGTGCGGAAAGGGTTGCCGGGTCCGCCGAACTTTTTTACGAATTCCCGTCCGCTGTCGAGCCGTTGCCGCCGTGCACCGCGAAGTCACCGCCGACGGAGCGCGGTCGGCCCTGCGCGGTGGCCGTCGCCGAGTAGCTGTCGTGCCGCGCGTCCCGGCCGCCGCGGGCGTGGTCGTACTGGCCGGCGAACACCCACTGGCCCGCGGGGACGGTGCGGCCCGGCTTGAGCGTCCAGGTGTAGACGAGGAAGCCGTCCTTCTCCGCGACGGTGAGGGTGAAGTCGTCCTCGGGCAGCGACCGCCAGGCGCCGGTGGAGGACACCCCGCCGGTCTGGGCGACCTTCAGCCGGACCGTGAGCGCGGTGAGGTGCGCGGAGGTCTTCAGGGTGATGTTGCTCTGCGCCCAGAAGTCGTTGCTGTGCGGGTCCACCGAGCCGTCCGACCACAGCGGACCGTCCTGCTCGGGGACGCCGGCGCCGGCGGGCGGCCGTGCGGTGGCGGAGGCCGTGTCCCCGGGGAGCCGGGACGGGGACGTAGGGGGCTCCGCGGAGCCGTGGCCGGCGTCGGCGCCCGGCGTGGGGCCGGCCGGCGGGGCGGGCGTCCGGCTGGTCGCGTCCGGCG
>NZ_QFDQ01000145.1 GCF_003270085.1 Streptomyces triticisoli
GCGGCCACCGCGACTCGGTGGCCGACGGCCGCACCGGCCGGCTCGTCACCGAGGGCGACCCCGCGGCGATCGCCGCCGCCGCCCGCGACCTGCTCGGCAGCGACCGGCTGCGCCGCCGCTACGGAGCCGCCGGCCGCGAACGCGTCCTCGCCCGCTTCACCTGGCGGCGCGTCGCCGACGGCGCCGAACAGGTCTACCGGCGGATCCTGGCCGGCCACGAACTGAAGTCGGAGGTGGCGTGATGAACGCCGACCGCCGTCTCACCAGCCCCGGAGGTGACGTCATGAGCGTCGAGACACCCGCCGTCGTCGGCCACTGCGACGAACTCCTCACCGCCCTCGGACAGTTCCGCGCTTCCGCGCACATCACCCAGCGCTGGGGCGAGCAACTCGCCGACGTCCTCGGCGGCGGCGGACGGCTGCTCGCCGCGGGCAACGGCGGCAGCGCCGCCCAGGCCCAGCACCTGACCGCCGAACTCGTCGGCCGCTACCGCGACGACCGGCCCCCGTTCTCCGCGATCGCCCTGCACGCGGACACCTCCTCCACCACCGCCATCGCCAACGACTACGGCGTGGACGAGCTGTTCGCCCGCCAGGTGCGCGCCCACGGCCGCCCCGGGGACGTACTGATGCTGCTGTCCACCAGCGGCGCCAGCGCCAACCTGCTCTCCGCCGCCGACGCGGGACGCGCGGCCGGCCTGCGCGTGTGGGCGCTGAGCGGGCCGGCGCCCAACCCGCTGAGCGCGGGCAGCGACGAGGCGCTGTGCGTGGCCGCGAGTTCCACGGCGACCGTGCAGGAACTCCACCTGGTCGCGGTGCACATGGTCTGCGCGGCGTTCGACGCGGCCCTCGAGCGGGGCGGGAGGTGACATGGCGGGGAAGGCACCTCTCGTCGTGGTCGGCGACGCGCTGCTGGACCGCGACCTGACCGGACACGCGGACCGGCTCGCGCCCGACGCGCCCGTGCCGGTCGTCGCCGACTGCGCGGAGCGGGTACGGCCCGGGGGCGCCGCCCTCGCCGCGTACCTCGCCGCCCGCGACGGCCGCGACGTCACCCTGGTCACCGGCCTGGACGACGGCCCGGCCGCCCGCGAACTGCGCCGGCTCCTGGAACCCTGGCTGACCCTGGTGGCGCTGCCGATGTCCGGCGGGCTGCCGGAGAAGACCCGGGTCCTGGCCCAGGGGCGCCCGGTGGTCCGCCTGGACCGCGGCTCCGGCCGCGTCCACAGGGCCACGGCACAGGCCCGCGCGGCGCTCGGCCCGGCATCCGCCGTCCTGGTCTCGGACTACGGCCGCGGCACGGCGGACGCCCTCCGCCCCGAACTGCGCGCTCGCCCCCCGGTGGTGTGGGACCCGCACCCGCGCGGGGGCCCACCGGTACCGGGCACGAGGCTGGTGAGCCCGTCACGGTCGGAGTCACGGCTCTTCACGGCCGAGTCGGAGGAGGACGAGGGGAGCCCTGCCGGACACGACGGCAACGAGCTGCGCACCGTCGCCCACGAGGCCGCCACGCTCGTACGGCACTGGCGGGCCGCCGCCGTCGCGGTGACCCTCGGGGCGCGCGGGGCACTGCTGTCGTACGGCGAGCATCCGCTCCTGGTGCCGGTGACGGCGGCGCACCACGGCGACCCGTGCGGCGCCGGCGACCGCTTCGCCGCCACGGCGGCCGGACTGCTCGCGGACGGCGCGCTGGTCGGGGAGGCGGTGGAGGGCGCGGTCACCGCCGCGACCGCCTTCGTGGCCGCGGGCGGCGCGGGGGGCGTGCTCGACACCCCCCACCCGCCGCCTTTCGGCGACGACCCGGCCGACCTGATCGCCCGCGTCCGCGCGACCGGCGGCACCGTCGTCGCCGCGGGCGGCTGCTTCGACCTGCTGCACGCCGGACACGTCGGCCTCCTCCAGGCGGCCCGGCGCATCGGCGACTGCCTGGTCGTCTGCGTCAACTCCGACTCCTCCGTGCGCCGCCGCAAGGGCGAGGGCCGCCCGGTCAACCCGCTTCCCGACCGCGTCCGCGTCCTGAACGCCCTGGCCTGCGTCGACGCCGTCGCCGTCTTCGACGAGGACACCCCCGAACGCCTCCTGGCCGAACTCCGTCCCGACGTCTGGGTCAAGGGCGGCGACTACGCCGGCGCCGACCTCCCCGAGGCCGCCCTCCTGCAGGAGTGGGGCGGCCAGGCAGTCCTCCTTCCCTACCTGGACGGCCGCTCGTCGACGGCCCTGATGGCCAGGGCGGCGGGGGGAGGCCGATGAGCGAGGTCCGGAGGGAAGGAGCGGACACCCTGCACGGCCCGGTGCCCAGGCCCGGAGCCGCGGCGGACGGCGCGCCCGGCGCTGAACGCGCAGGGGCCGCGGCCGGACGGGCCCAGGACGCCGGGCGACCGATCTCCCGAGCCGGAAACGCGCCCACCTCCCCCCGCCCGAGGACCGGAGCCGAAGACCCGACCGGCGTGACCGAGCCCGGCCGCGTGGGCCGCGCCGCCCCCGACCCCGCGCCCTCCGGCGCCCCCCGCCTCCTGGTGCTGCGTGCCCTCGGGCTCGGGGACCTGCTCGCCGCGGTACCCGCACTGCGGGCGCTGCGGCGCGGGTTCCCGGGGCACGAGCTGGTGCTGGCCGCGCCTGCCGAACTGGCACCGGTGGCCGCCGCGACGGGCGCCGTCGACCGGCTGTTGCCCGCCTCGGCGCCCGGCCGGGCCGTACCCCGGACGCTCGACTGGACCGGCCCGCCCCCGGACGTCGCCGTGGACCTGCACGGCAACGGGCCGCCCAGTCACCGGCTGCTCGCGGGACTCGGCCCCGGGCGGCTGTTCGCCTTCGCGCACCCCGAGACGCCCGAGATCGAAGGCCCCCGGTGGTACGCCGACGAGCACGAGCGGGAGCGCTGGTGCCGGATGCTGCGCTGGTACGGCGTCGACGCCGACCCCACCGACCTGCGGCTGGCCCCGCCCACCGGGCCCTCCCCGGCCCCGGGCGCCGTCGTCCTGCACCCCGGCGCCGGGTCCCCGGCCCGCTGCTGGCCCGTCGAACGGTTCACCGCCGTCGCCGAAGTGCTGCGCGCCCGCGGGCACCGCGCCGTCGTCACCGGGGGAGCGGACGAGGGCGACCTCGTCTCCGGCCTGGCGAAGCGGGCCGGACTGCCCGACACCGACGTGTTCGGCGGCGGGCCGCCCTTCGACCGGTTCTCCGCCCTGGTCGCCGGCGCCCACGCGGTCGTCAGCGGCGACACCGGTATCGCGCACCTCGCCGTCGCGCACGCCACCCCGTCGGTGACCCTGTGCGGCCCGGTCCCGCCCAGCCGCTGGGGCCCGCCCCCCGGCGACCCCCGCCACCTCGCCCTGTGGCACGGCCCTCAGGGCGACCCGCACGGCCGCCGCCCCGACCCCGCGCTGCTGAGGATCAGCACGGACGAGGTCCTGAACGCCCTCGACGCACTCCCCGGGCCGTCGAACCGGCCGAGGCCGACCCGCACGGGGAACGGCACACAGAACGGCACACAGAACAGCACACAGAACAGCACACAGAACGGCACACGGACTGGCATATGGAACGCTCACCCGTAGGCGTCGTCATCGCCACCCGCAACCGCTCCGCCGGCCTCGCCGTCACCCTCCGGCACCTGCTCGCCCTGCCCGAGCGGCCCGAGGTCGTCGTGGCCGACAACGCCTCCACCGACGACACCCGCACCATGATCGCCCGCGACTTCCCCCAAGTCCGCGTCCTGGCACTGCCGTTCAACCGCGGCGCCCTCGCCCGCACACACGGCGTCCGCGCCCTGCGCACCCCCTACGTGGCGTTCAGCGACGACGACTCCTGGTGGGCGCCCGGCGCACTGGGCGAGGCCGCCCGCCTCTTCGACGCCCACCCCCGGCTCGGCCTGCTCGCCGCCCGCACCCTCGTCGGCCCCGAACAGGAACCCGACCCGCTCAACAAGGTGCTCGCCGACTCCCCGCTCGGCCCCGCCGCCGACCTGCCCGGCACCCAGGTCCTCGGCTTCCTCGCCTGCGCCTCCATCACCCGCCGCACCGCCTACCTCGACGCCGGCGGCTTCCACCCGCTGCTGTTCTTCGCCGCCGAGGAGACCCTGCTCGCCTACGACCTCGCCGCCCGCGGCTGGGGCGTCACCCACTGCCCCGAGGTGGTCGCCCACCACCACCCGGACCAGGGGCCGCGCACCGGCCGCCCGGCCGTCGTACGACGCAACGAGCTCCTCACCGCCTGGCTGCGCCGCCCCCTGCCCCACGCCCTCGCCCGCACCCGCCGCCTGACCGCCGACGCCCGCCACGACCCGCACGCCCGGCGCGCCCTGCGCGAAACACTCACCCGCCTGCCGGCCGCCCTGCGGGCCCGCCGCCCCCTGCCCCCACACGTCGAGGGCGCGGCCCGCCTCCTGGACACGGACACGGACACGGACACTGACACCGGAGGTGCCTCGTGACCGATCCCCGCACCACCGTCGTCGTCATCACCCACAACCGGCGCCCCGAACTCCTGCGCACCCTTGACCGGCTCGCCGAACTCCCAGAGCAGCCCGAGGTGATCGTCACCGACAACGGCTCCACCGACGGCACCTCCACCGCCGTGGCCCGCCACCACCCGCGCGTACGGCTGCTGCGCCCCGGCCGCAACCTGGGCGCCGTCGGCCGCAACCTGGCCGTACGCCAGGTCCGTACGCCCTACGTGGCCTTCTGCGACGACGACTCCTGGTGGGCGCCCGGCGCGCTGTCCGGTGCCGCCGACCTGCTCGACCGGCACCCCGCGCTCGGCGCCGTCACCGCCCGCATCCTCGTCGAACCGGACGGCACCGAGGACCCGATCGTCGAAGAGCTGCGGAACTCGCCCCTCACCGGCCCGAGTTGGCTCCCCGGCCCCGCGCTCGGCTCCTTCCTCGCCGCGGCGACCGTCCTGCGCACCGACGCCTTCCGGCGCGCCGGCGGCTTCCACCCGCGGCTGTGGCTCGGCGGCGAGGAGGAACTGCTGGCCGCGGACCTGGCGGCGGACGGCTGGTGGCTGACGTACGCAGAGCACCTGGCGATCCATCACCAGCCGTCGCCCGTACGGGACTCCACGCGCCGCCGACGGGACGGCATCCGCAACACCCTGTGGTTCACCTGGCTGCGCCGGCCCGCCCGCCCCGCCCTGCGCCGCACCCTGCACCTGGCCCGCACGGTGCCCCGCGACACCGCGTCCCTGCGCGCCTTCGCCGAGGCGGCGGCCGCCCTGCCGTGGGTGCTGCGCGAACGCCGCGTACTGCCACCGCGGGTGGAGGCACGGTTCCGGCTCCTGGAGGACAGCCAGCGCCGCTCCACGGCACGCAGCTACACGGGGTGAGCCCCGCACCCGCACACCGGACTCTCAGGGTTCCGCCCACCGGCACAGCAGCCGGAAGACGGAGAACAGCGCCACCGGCCACACCACGGCGAACGCCCAGATCACAGCCGGCTGCGAGGTGGCGATCCCGGCCGCCATCAGGCCCACGGAGACCGCCAGCACCACCACCACGGTCCACACCCGCGGCGCGTACGACGCCACCCGGGAGAGGGCCGACCGCCACCGGCTCCCCCGCTGCGACCGCAGCCGCCGGACCAGACGGCGGTCACGGCTCAGGGCGCGCTCTATCTCGTTCAGGATCCGCTGTTCGCGTTCGGGGAGTCGGCTTGTCGACACGATGGCTCCTCCTGGGGGCTGCTCCTACGGGGACCGACCTGCCGGGAAGTCCCCTCCCGGGTGCCCCCGAGGCCCCACGGACTAACCGGCCAGGCCCCGCCGCACCACCGCCACCAGCTCCTCGGCCCCGTCCCGCCCGACGCCGCCCGCGAACTCCTCCCGGACCCGCCGCGCGGCCACCCTGCCCGAGGTGAGACCCCACTGCCACCAGCGGTCCAGCTCGGCCGCGTCCAGCCGTTCGGCGGGCACCAGCGCGGGCCAGCCGCAGACACGCGCCTGCGCGGTCACCTTCGCGCCGCCCTCGACCGGGTCCACGGCCAGCACGGGCGTACCGGCGCGCAGCGCGAGCACCAGCCCGTGCAGCCGGTCGGTGACCACCAGGTCCAGGCGGACCAGCACGGACTGCAGCTGCGCGGGCGTGGCGCACAGCCGCCAGTCGTGGATGTCGAGCCGCGTCTCCAGCTCCAGCCGCGCGCAGTCCTTGCCGTGCAGCCAGCCGGTCACCTCCTTGGCGACCATGCCGTGCCGGCGCGCCTGCCCGTACTCGTGCTGCCCGTGCGTGAGCACCACCCCGACCACCGGCCGCGCCGCCGACGCGGGGGCGTGGGCGGCCAGGTCGAGGGCGGCCGGCGCCGCCGGGGCGTCGCGGGCGATGACGTGGTCGAAGCCGGTGACGGCCGCACTGCCGGGGTCGATCACCGAGGTCCCCACCGCGATCCGCACGCAGTGCGCGAACCGGTGGTGCAGCTCCTCGATCTGCGGCCCGTGCAGCGGACCGCACACGAACACCAGCCGCCCGTACCGCTCGGGCACGGCGTCGTCCAGGTGCAGGGCGTCGGGCCGGAAACCGGGGCTCCACGCTACGTCGTGGTCGAGCCCCGCCCGCCGCAGCACCTCCTCGACCCGGTGCAGCGCCAGTACGTCCCCGGCGGTCGCCTCGCCGTCAAGGAAGCTGAACCACCCCGTGAGCAGAATCCGTGACTGCGGAATCCGTGACTGTCGTTGTTCCTGGTGCACAGTACGCCCCGGGTGCCCGGACGACCGCGGACCAATCACCCGCCCACGACACGGCCGCACGACCGTCACCGCCGTACGACCGTCACGGACCGTCACCGCCGTACGACCGTCACGCGTCCTGCTCCTCGTCACCCCCCAGGCTCAGATCGACGTCGATGACCCCGTCGTGGTGGAACAGCTCGGACGCCAGATGCCCGGTGTCGGCGGTGCCCTCCAGCCGCAGCAGCACCCGGGCGGCCTGGTCCGTGCGGCCGGGCAGCTGGTCCATTCTGACCTGCAGGATACGGAAGCCGAGCCGGGTGCACGCCTCCAGCAGCCGCGGCAGCAGCGCCCGGCCCGTCAGATACGTCAGCCGCACCTCGACCGTGGCGGGCCCTGGCCCGGGGGAGAGCCGGCCCGGCAGCCGGGGGTAGCCGCGGACGACCACGAAGTGCAGCGCGGTGACCGCCAGCGCCAGGATCGGCAGGCCGCCCCCGCAGGCCATGCCCACCGCGCAGGTCAGCCAGACGGTGGCGGCGGTGGTCAGCCCGCGCACCGCGTCCCGCCGTACGAAGATCAGACCGCCGCCGATGAAACCGATGCCGGAGACGATCTGCGAGGCCACCCGGGAGGGGTCGAACGACACGTTCTCCAGACCGAGCACACTGGTGAACCCGTGCTGGGACACCTCCATCATCAGCGCGCTCGCGACCCCGACCAGGGTGTGGGTGCGCAGGCCCGCGCTCTTCTGCTTCGCCTCCCGCTCCCAGCCGATCAGGGTCGACAGCAGCAGCGCGAGCCCCAGCTCGGCGAGCTGGCGCAGGCCCTGCCCATTGCCCACGTCCCACAGCGGAACCGCAAGCCACGGCATGCGTCTCCCTCCGTCACGCCCCCTGCCCACCCATTGTGTGGTCGGCGGGAGCCCGGCGGGGTACCCGACACCGCAAGAGGGAGGCGGGAGGAGGACCCATGAGGTTCCGCGACCGCGCGCAAGCCGGACGGAAACTGGCCGAACGGCTGCGCGCCCGGAGCGAGGCCGGCGCACTGCCCGACCCCGTCGTACTGGCGTTGCCCCGCGGCGGCGTGGCGGTGGCCCGGGAGGTCGCGCGGACGCTCGACGCCCCGCTGGACGTGGTGGTCGTACGCAAGATCGGCGCGCCGTTCCAGGAGGAGTACGGCCTCGGCGCGATCGCCGGGGACAACCCCCCGCTCTTCGACAAGGCGGCCCTGCACGACCTCGGCCTGACCGAGGACGACCTCGCCCCGGTGGTGGAGCGCGAACGCGCCGAACTGCGCCGCCGCACCCGGCGCTACCGCCACGGCCGCCCCGCCCCGGACCTGCGCGGACGTACCGTGATCGTCGTCGACGACGGCCTGGCCACCGGCTCCACCGCCCGCGCCGCCCTGCGCCACGTACGGAGCCAGGGCCCCGCCCGCACCGTCCTCGCCGTCCCCGTCGGCGCACCCGACGCGGTCGAGGCGCTGGGGGAGGAGGCCGACGAGGTGCTCTGCCTCCACCAGCCGTCGTCCTTCACCGCCGTGGGCGTCTGGTACGACGACTTCGAGCAGCTGACGGACGACGAGGTCGTGCGGGCGTTGACGTACCACTGAGACCGGGAGGGATCGGAGGAGAGGGGAGGCCCGTGTGCCACGCATGAACCCGGACGAGGCACGCAGGCGGTTTTGGACCGCCCGGGTGGCGCGGCTGGCCACGGTGGACACGGCGGGCCGTCCGCACCTGGTGCCGGTGGTGTTCGCGCCCCTCGGCGACAACGGTCTCGTCATGGCCGTCGACCACAAGCCCAAGACCACGACCCGTCTCAAGCGCCTGCGCAACATCGAGGCCGACCCGTCCGTCTCCCTGCTGGCGGACGAGTACACCGAGGACTGGGACCACCTGTGGTGGGTCCGCGCCGACGGCCACGCCCGGATCGTGCCGCCCGACGCGGCGGACGAGGCGACGGTGGTGGAGTACGGCACCGCGCTCGCCCGGCTGCTGCGCAAGTACCCGCAGTACCGCGACACCCCGCCGCACGGCCCGGTGATCGCGGTCGCCGTGCACCGCTGGACGGACTGGCGGGCGGCCCCGTTTGGGACCGACGGTTCTGGCTACGCGGCGGACAGCCGGAGTGTCCGCAGTCCGCGGAGTCCCGCGGAGCCGATCCGGGAGGTGCCCATGACCCGGCGAGTACGCGACGTGATGTCGCCCGGCGCGCTGGCCGTCGAGCCGATGACCACGCTGGAACGCGCGGCCCACATGATGCGCGAGCAGAACGTCGGCGACGTGCTGGTGGCCTACGACTGCGACCTGTTCGGCGTGCTCACCGACCGGGACATCGTGATCCGGGCCGTGGCCGAGGGCCGCGACCCGCACACCACGACCGCCGGCTCGGTCTGCACCCGGCCCCCGGTGGTCACCCTGACCCCCGACGACACCACCGACCACGCGGTCGAGCTGATGCGCCAGTACGCCGTACGCCGCCTGCCCGTCGTCGAACACGGCGGCTGCCCCGTCGGCATGGTGAGCCTCGGCGACCTGGCCGTCACCGAGGACCCGCACTCCGCCCTGTCGGACATCAGCAGGGCGGACCCGAACCACTGAGACGGACTGAGACGGACTGAGACGCACTGAGATGCCTGAGACGACCGAGACGACGAGGAGCCCCGTGTACGACGAACACCGCCGCACCGGCACCGAGCCCCGCACCGCCCGCAGCCCCCTCCGCCTGCGCTTCGCGCTGAGCGTCCTCTTCCTCCCTCTCTTCATCGCCGGAACGGTTCTGTTCGCCCTCTGGTCCGCCGACTCCACCCCGAACGACAGCCCCAGCGACACAGCCCTGGCCACCGTCGCCGGCATCTGCGCGGCCCTGGCCCTGGTCGCTGCCGTGGATCTCCTGATCATCGTGCGTCGCCTACGCGCCGAACGCCGCTGACCCCGACGGGCATCCGCGACGCCCGGAGTGGACAGGAGGCGGCCGCCGCAGAGTTGAGCTTCGACACCCAGCTCACGGAAGACGGGACCCTGCTGTACGCCCAGTGGATCCCACCACGCGCCTCCAACCACGAAAACAGCTTCCACCCGTCCCTGTGGCGCAGCCTCCAGATCACCGTCTGCCCACTCCCGGCCACCGAGCGGGCCGCCAGCCGCCACACCTTGAGGCAACACGCCCTCCCCGAACTGCGGACCTGGAACGACACCGTTCGGCACGCCCCCGAGCCCTGGACCCCGACCGAGCACTGGCGCTTCTGACGCCTCGCGGGCAGCACCACCGTCCACAGGCACGACCAGGCCGTGTCTCATGGCTGATCTTGACCAAATGTCGTTGAGCTCGTGGCCGGCAGCCCGGAACACTGCCGCCATGAGTTCTCGACGCTTCGTCTTCCTCGACCCTGACGGCATCAGTGGCGGCGACTGGCTGTATGTGGTGGTCGAGTCGACGACCGGGGTCTTCTACCAGCAGCAGTACGGCGGAACCGCTTGTCGGCAGGGACAGGTGGAGGGCTTCCTGGTGCCGCTGTTCGGTCCCGACGAGCTGCACGCGCTGCGCGAACTGTTCGAGAAGGACTTCCGTGGTGCCGGCACCTGGAACCACGTGTGGCCGGATGACGAGCGGGACAGGCTCCGCGGAATCATCGGAGCCATCCGCTACTGGGCGTGCGACGGGAGCACCGAGGAACCGCATGGCCTGAGGTTGGACGAGAACCGGACCCGAGAGATCGACGAGTCGTGGGTTCCGGTGATCACGCCGGACGGCCCTGGCGTGCTGGTGTGGTGCAACTCGGACTGAGCTCCGGCGGTCACCCGTCCGCCCTGAGCCAGAGGGTCAGTGCCGCGATGACGACCCCGGCGGCGTTGTCGTACCCCCTCAGTACGCTCGGGCCATGAGCGTCTCCCTCTACTACTGTGCGAGCCGGGCGATGCCACTGACGGATGCCGAGACGGCCGCTGTCGGGCGGATTGTCGCTGCCCACATGTCGTCCTTCCCGTACCAGGACGAGGAAAGTCTGTACCTGTACGACAACGGTGGCAGCGCGCCGGACGAGATGGTGGCCGGGTCCACCAAGATGCCGCTCGACCTCGACCGAATACTGCCGGTGCTCAACCATGTGCTGGATTCCGTGACCGAGTTGCGCCGTGCCCTGCCAGGAGCGAAGTGGCGCGTGCACGTGGACGACCTCGACGTCCCGTGGGACGAGAACGACGGCTACGCCTTCCCCGGCATGCGCGATGTGGACCCCGCAGCCGAGCCGGGCGACTTCTGAGGGTCCGACCGTCGTGGACTTCGCCCAAGCCCTCAAGCGCCGCGAACGGCCTGTGACCGCGCCTGATGCGCGGATGCGCGCATGGATCCACCGGCTGTCGCGGCGGACGGCAGGAGCCCTTGCCCTGGCCCATGCGTACAGGGAGTTGCCGGTGCTCTCGCCGTAGCCGCAGCCCGGCACGAGGACCACGACTGTCACCACCGCGCAGGTGGTCACAGCCATTCATTGGTGGCCGCGACGAGGACGACCGCCTCGGGAGCCGTGCTCCTTGCGGTTGCGGACCTGATCAGCCTTGTCCGGGGTGGTGCAGCGGATCCCGCGGCGGCGCAGGTGAGCACGGTTCTTTCCGCTGTGGCAGTGCGGCGTGAAACGTCAGCGCCCGCCGCCCCGGCGTCCTCGCGGCCCAACGGCGTGAACAAGAACCCTGCAAGCCTTCCTGGCTAGAGACGGCGTGCCGCGACAATCGCTGAACTGGCCGGTGTCGTGAGTACTTCGGTGGCGTCCAGGGATGGATGAGTGAGGTAGAACAGGCGGAGCTCGTCCACTTCGCCGCCGAAACGAGGCGGCCAGTGGGGCGAGGGGGTGAAGTCGTCCAGGACGAGGAGGCCACCGGGCGCGAGCAGCTCGACGACCCCTTGGGGGTCGTCACGCTTGCCCCCGCCGTCGCAGAAGAGGACATCGAAGGGGGCGCGCTGTTCAAGCAGCCGCCAGTCCCCGGTGAGAACGCTGACGCGGTCGTCGTCCACGAAGACACCAGCCGCCCGACGGGCCAGCTCCTCGTCCCGCTCCACGGTGACCAGGCGTGCACCGGCGCCAAGGCCACTGTGCAGCCAGGCGGTACCCACGCCCGAGCCGGTGCCGCTCTCCGCGATGACTCCGCGGGGTTTCGCAGCAGCGGCCAGCCTGAGCAACCTGCCCACCTCAGGGATGCAGCTCTTCTTGAATCCCGCCTCGGAGGCGACACGCTCCGCGGCCACCACACGAGGCGGAACCGCACGCTCTGCCATGATCACGCCCTCCCTCACTGCCGCTGTCCCAGGTGAGGCAGGGAAGGGAGGGGTGGAACTGGCCTGCGTAACCGGGAGGCGGGCTTACGAGATGCTGTTGCCGTCGTCCGGGTCGCAGCGTACGACGAGCACGCGTGCCAGAACACGCCAAGTCATCGAGGCCACGGTACAGAGGCGCCCGAGGTCGTGAGCTGGATCAGGGAGTCACGCCGATGGACCTGAAGTGCCACACGCACGCCGACGCACGTTCAAACCGGGCGGCTGTTGGAAGGGAACAGACCGGGACAGCGTCCCGCCAGGTGCAACACCGCTGCGTCAAGTCGGTGGGCTGGTTTGTCAAGTGGGCGAGCAAGAGGGCGGGGCCTCGGGCAGGTCCCTTCTGAAAGCGTGAGCATCTCGGCCTCCAGTGTTCACATGCCGCTCATGTGAGTGCGTGAGTGACATTCACCTGCCGGGTGCTCACGCTTTCAGCAGGGTGGGTGTCATGAGCCCCGCCGGGAGATCGCGTCCCGCCGGGCGGTGCAGCCGGTCAAGTACGGGGAGTGCGCATGAGCCACCTGCTCGTCGAGAAGAGCGGCGAGCACGACGTTTCCCCGGCCATGACTCGGACGAAAACGGGGGAGCAGGTGTCGACGAGTTCTGGCATCGGTTCTTGATCGAGATGCTGGGAGATGCGGCCAGAACCGCCAGAGCCGAGAGCACCTGGAGGACCGTGTCGGCGTGTCGGAGACCAGCGGCATAATCCGGACCGTGGATCTGAGAGCGGAACTGGTGCCCCCGCTGGTGAGCCGGCAGCGACTGGATGAGCTCTGCCGTGAGATTCAGCGGATCGCTGACCTGGTGGTCTGCGGGGCCGAGAGCACGGACGAGGAGATCAGGGCTTTCAACGCGAGGACCGGCCACGACTATTCGGCTGTCGACTTCGCCGAGTACGGCGGCAGCCGGTCCCTGGTCGAGTTCGCATTGGAGGCCGCCCGGCCGGCTCGGCCCCGGATCGCGGACATCACCACGGACGAACTCGTCGAGATCGTCCGCAGACTGCTCGCCGGCGCCCCGGAGAGCGACTACTACCTGCGGCTTCTCAAGGCCAACGTATCGCACCCCCGGGTCAGCGACCTGATCTTCCATCCCCCGGCCGAACTGCGGGACGCCTCTGCGCAGCAGATCGTCGATGAGGCCCTCGGATACCGGCCGATCGCTTTGTAACGTCATTGTCAAGCCAATGCGATCACCGGGGCTCTTAACCACTGGCACCGGCGTTGGCCCGCGTCGACCAACCCCCACCTGCTGGTGAGCTGGCGCACGGTACTCGGCCTCGGGCAGCCGGCCTCGCCCTCACGACGATGCGCATGGTGGTGCCGCCAGGGCTGACGACGGAGAAGCTGCGGCAGGACCGCGTCCTGGAAAAGGCGTTCGACTCCGAGGACCCGCTCCGGCTGACGCGGTGGTTCGGCATCACCGGGCAGACCGCGATGCGGTGGATCGCAGCGGCGCACCCCGAACGCGCGGGCCGAGCTGCCCAAGTGACGCGGACTCGGCGAGTCAAGGTCCGGGACGCAGGCCACACGGAGACGATGGCAGTGCACTGGAAGGGCCCCGGCTGTGCCCGTGGCAGGTCGGTGTCGGAGGTGGGGGCCGGGGTACGCCCCGTGGGCGCCGCTGATCTTGACTACGAGGCCCGGACACTCTCCGGCTGCATTCCCCCGCACCGGGTCTCCCGACTTCTCGGGCTCGGCCATGCCGAGGAGGTGGAGTCCCAGGCCGTCCGCGGGGAGTGCTTCTGCGCGCAAGAGCGGCACGACTGCTCGCTGGGCAGGACCGGCAAGCACAGGCGTCGGAGGTGCTCGCCCCGTACGTCGCCACGGGTTGGTGGAAAGCGGCTGAGACCACGGCCGAGCTGTTGGAGGAGCGGGGGAGGGCCGAAGAGGCGATTGCGCTGGCCCGGCACGGCCGGATCGAGGAGCCGCGGACGTACGCGGCGGCCGAGTGGCACGGGCACGCCGCGCAACGTCTTGCGGAGCTGTTGGATGAGCGCGGTGACCTGGAGGGCGCGATCGCCGTGTACCGGCAGCCGGTGGATTCGCCGGCCCGCCAGTGCCACGGGGCGGTGCAGCTCGCACAGCTCCTGGTGCGGCACGGCCGGGGCGAGGAGGTGATCGAGGTGATGCGCACGCTCGCGGACTCCCCCGGCGGCGCGGAGGACTGGGTCGTCGACATGCCGTGCACGCTGTACGCCGGCCAGGGCCTTGCCGAGGAGGGCCTGGCCCGCCGCGACGCCCTCAAGACGCGTCGCGGCGAAGAGGAGTGGGACTTCTTCAGGATGCGGCTCCCGCTGATGGTCGCGTGCGAACTGCGCGAGGAAGCGATCGGGCAGGCGCGAGCGCACCCCGAGGGTGACACCTGGTACGCGGCCCGGTCCATCGCCGAGCTGCTGGCCGGCGCTGGACGCACCGAGGAGGCCGTCGCCGTCCTCGAACAGCGCACCCCCGCTGACAGCAGCGTCCTGGCCTGGCGCCTCATCGACCTCGGCCGCGTCAAGGACGCCGTGGCGCTTCTTCAGCAGCGTGGGCCCAGGCCGGCCGAACCGCTGTGGACCGGCGCACCCGACGACGCGCCCCCGCTCTGGAACCGCGTACCCCCGGGGGTCCAGGTGGGCGAGGCTGATCGCCGGGCCGCGGAAGGCCGCGAGCGCGCGAGGCAGGCTGCCGTTACGGGCCCGGCAGGCATTTCCGTGCCCTGTCCCTTGTGACGTCAGGTCCGTCTCGAGATGCCCGGAGTGGCCCCTGCGTCGCACTCGTCGGGAACAACGCCGCCGCCCACGACCACTGCCGCAACCACCCCACCGACGCCCTGCGCGAACCCGCTCTCCACGCACCCCAGGGTGCAGGCCCTGTACGAGACGTGGGGATACGAGAAGCAGGACGAGGCCGAGCCCTTCGACGACTCCCCGCTGTACGCCGTCGTGGTCAGGCACATCAACCGCTGGAAGAACGCCAGGGACGCCGGGCCCGGTTTTCTGCTGACCCGGACCTGACCCCCAGGAGCCGTCGGCTACGGCCCGGGCCGGCCGCGCCCGGCAAAGCGGGGCTCTCAAGAGGTGGGCGCGTGGTGGCCCGGGTGTGCTCGGGAAAATCGGGTGCCGTGCGCGGGGCGGCCCGGCAGGATGCGGGTCATGAGTGGCGGGACGCGCCTGGAGAGGCGGCAGGACGTGGGGGAGGCGGGGCGCCCGCTCGCCCTGGTCACAGGGGCGGGGCGTTCGGCGGGAATCGCGGCGTCCGTGGTGCTGAGTCTGGCCCGGGCCGGGTGGGACGTGGCCTTCACGTACTGGACTCCGTATGACGCGCGGATGCAGTGGGGGATGGAGCCGGGGGCGCCCGAGGAGTTGCGGAGGCAGGTGGAGTCCCTGGGGGCGAGGACGCATGCGGTCGAGGCGGACCTGAGCGATCCAGCCGTGCCGGCTCGGCTCTTCGACGGCGTCGAGCGGGAGCTGGGGAACGTCACCGCGCTGGTGCTCTGCCATTGCGAGTCGGTCGACTCGGGTCTGTTGGACACCACGGTGGAGAGCTTCGACCTGCATTTCGCGGTCAACGCGCGGGCAACCTGGCTGCTGATCCGGGAGTACGGGCTGCGGTTCGGCGGGCAGCACGGCAGCGGGCGGATCGTCAGCCTGACCAGCGACCACACCGCCGGCAACCTGCCCTATGGAGCAAGCAAGGGGGCGATGGACCGGATCACGTTGGCCGCCGCCCGTGAACTCGCCCACCTGGGAGTGACCTGCAACGCGATCAATCCCGGACCGACCGACACCGGGTGGATGACCGAGGAGCAGAAGGCGGACATGAGCCGCTTCACGCCCCTGGGGCGCCTCGGTGTGCCGCAGGACTGCGCGAATCTGGTCACGTTCCTCTGCTCGGCAGAGGGCGGATGGGTCAACGGCCAGCTCCTCCGGAGCAACGGCGGCCTCGGATAAGCCAACCGCATGGACCTGGCTCACGGGCGCTTCCGGCCGGCGACCCGCTGAAGGGCCAGGTCCGCGACAGGTTCGGGCGGGTCGACCGGAACACTGCCGAGGGCCACTGGGCACGGAGGAGCAACAGCAGCCCGGCGGGCGGACTTCGACGGTGAAACACGTGCGCCGTACGACATCCGGTTCGGGGCCGTCGTACGACAGTGAGCCGCGGCCGCACATGGAAAGGGGGCGTTGCGGGCCGCTCGTGGAGGCCCGCAACGCCCCCCGGTCTTCACCGGGGCCCGGCGCTCAGGAGTCGACCTGCGCGGTCACGCGGCCGGTGAAGGTGGTCAGCCGGGTGTAGACACCCGGATAGCCCGCCTCGGCGCAGCCGTTGCCCCAGGAAGTGATCCCTGCCAGGACGCCCCCGATCATCAGGGGACCGCCGCTGTCGCCCTGGCAGGTGTCGACGCCGCCGGAGGAGTATCCGGCGCACACCATGTCGCTCGCGACGAAGTCGGAGCCGTAGGAGTTCTGACACTCCGTGTCGGACACGACGGGCACCGTCGCGGTCCGCAGCTGGTTGGACGAGGTGCCGTTCTCGGCGGTGGTGCCCCAGCCGAGGACGCGGGCGGTGGTGCCGGCCGCGTACACGTCGCTGTCGGCGGAGGAGACGTACTTCGCCGCCGCGTACGGCATCGGGGCGGTCAGGGTGAGGACGGCCACGTCGGCCCCCTCGGTGGCGTCCGTGTACTCCGGGTCGACCCAGATCCGGCCGACCTCGCCGACCGTGCCGTCGGTTCCGTCGAGGTGGGTGCGCCCGCCCACCACGCGCACACTGTCCGGCGTCTCGCCGGCCACGCAGTGCGCCGCGGTGACCACCTTCGTGGCCGCCACCAGGGTGCCGCCGCAGAACTGCCTGCCGGACGTGTCCGTGATCTGCATGACGAACGGGTACGCCGCCGTCGTGGTCGGCGTGCCACCGATGACGGGCCGGGGAGCGGCGGCGACCAGGGAGGGGGCGGCCAGCGGCGCGGTCGCGGCGGCCGCGGCGGTGGCCGTGAGCGCGGCCGCGGTCCGTCTGGCGCGGGTGAGGCCGAACATGCGTCTCCTCGGGGCGGGCCGGTGGGGGGCGCGCGGGCGGGGGTGGAGCACGGGAGCGCTGGAGCGCCGGAATCCGCGCACCGGCCCCGTGTGCCCGGGCGAGCGGCACGCCCCTTACGCTAGGGCCGGGCCCACCCGCCTCCAATGAGGGAACCCCCTAGGGGAGTTGGGCAGGGAAAACCCTCGGTCGTACCCGGCGGCGGCCCTCACTGGATCCACGCCGTCAGTCAACCCGCGCCGCGCTCACTTCGCGCGCCGGCCCGCCGCCAATCGGACGATGTCGACGCGCGAACGGATCCCCAGCTTGCGGTAGACCCGGGTCAGGGTCGCCTCGACCGTCTTGACGCTGACGTACAGCCGCGCGGCGATCTCCCGGTTGGTCGCGCCCTCCATGACCAGCGCGGCCACCTGACGCTCCATCGCCGCGAGCCCGTCCAGCGCCGCCGGGACGCCCTCGGGCCGGGCCGGGCGGGCGGCGGCGGCCTCCTCCACCCGGCGCAGCCACGGCAGCGCCCGGCAGCGCCGGAACAGGCGGGCCGCCTCGTCGTACGACGTCGGTCCCGGCACGGGGGTCCCCACTGCTCGAGCGGGGCCGGGAGCTCGGGGGAGGTCGTGCAACCGGGCCAGCGCGAACGCGGCCCGCGCCTCCTCCAGGCCGTTGCCCAGCTTCGCCAGCCGGTCCTGTGCGGACGTCAACCGGGCGACGGCGCCCCCCTGGTCGCCGCGGGCCGCCCGCACCAGCGCCTCGGACCGGTCGAGTACGGCGAGCACGCTCTCCCGGCCGAGCCGCATCGCGTGCTCGCGGGCCACGTCGATGACGCGCTGGGCCTCGGCGGGCTCCCCGGTGCGCACCAGGGCCTCCGCGAGGTCGCCGTGCCAGCGGCCGCGCGCCGGGTCGGTGATGCCGAGCCCCAGCTCCAGCTCGCCCACCCGGCGCAGCGCCGCCACGGCGGCCTGGTCGTCCCCGGCGACGAACCGGGCGTACCCCAGGGCGGCCAGCGCACGGGAGAGGTACATCTGGTCGCCGTCCTCCTCGGCGTGCCCGACCGCCTCCCGGGCCAGCGCCAGCGCCCGCCCGGGGTCGCCGCCGGAGGCCTCGGCGAGGGAGGCCAGCATCGCGGAGGCGCTCTCGCCGATGCCGGTGTCCCGGGCCATCCGCAGGCTCTCCCGGGCCAGGTCCAGGGCCCGGCCGCAGTGCCCTGCGCGCAGTTCGGTCTCGGCGAGCAGACGCAGGTAGTGCACCTCGCTCTCGACCATGCCGCGCCGCCGTACCTCGCGCAGCAGCCCGGTGATGGTGGAGCGGGCCTCGGTCAGCTGGTCGCTCATCAGCAGCCAGCGGAACCGGGCCGAGCCGACGCCGTTGTGATGGCAGGCCACGTACGGGTCCTGAGGCTCCCTCAGCGACCGCCTGATGGTGGTGGGGGCGTCAGGGTGGCCCATCAGGGTCTCGGTGGAGGCCTGCAGGGCGAGCGCCATGAGCTCGGTGCGCCGGTCCCGGCCGCGCGCGGCCAGCTCCGCCGCGCGTGCGGCCTCCTGGCGGGCCTCGGCGAAGTCGCCCTGCACGACCAGGCCGCGCCAGGCCAGCTGGTAGTGGACCAGGGCGAGCAGCCGCGGGTCGTCGCCGGCGTCGGCCAGCGCCTGCGGGAAGACGGCGTCCACGTCGCCGAGGGCCTGACCGGCGGCCTCGATCACCACCATCCAGGCCCGCACTCGCTGCGCGGGCACGGTGGCCCGGGTCAGCACCTCGCGGGCGATGTCCCGGGCGAGGTCCACCTCGCCGGCCGTGATGGCGTCCTCGGCGGCCTGCAACCGCCGGACGTCCGGGCCCGGTTCGCCGTCGGCCGGGGTGCGCCGGGCGGCGAGCAGCCCCAGCGAGGCGGCCACCGAGGGGGCCCCGCGGTCCCGGGCCAGCGCGGCG
>NZ_QFDQ01000015.1 GCF_003270085.1 Streptomyces triticisoli
GGGGGCGGGGACTGCGGCGGCTGGGCCGGGGGCGGGGGCATGGCCTGGCCCGGGTTCTGGGGGGCGCCGAAGCCGCCCTGGGCGGGCGGGGTCTGCGGGGGCGGCGGCCCGAAGCCACCGGCCTGCGGCTGCTGCGGGGACTGCTGGTCCTGCGGCGACTGGTGCTGCGGCTGCGGCGGTTGGTCCTGCGGTGCTCCGAAGCCGCCCCGCGGCGGCTGGTTGGGCGGCTGAGTCATCAGCGCCGTTCCCCCCTCAATCCACTGATTTTTAGCCACGCCCTGAGGCACGCGATGGACCCAGAGCCGTACTCCGAAATGTCACGGACAGCTCCTTCCTATCACCCACCCATAACAGTCCACCGGCTCGCGTGGGTCCCTGTTCCCAAGGGAGGACCGGCCCGTGACGCGCTCGTTATGCACCTTCACGCCCCCTTCACGCGGCGCGCGCGCCCACGTTCACACGCCCCCGTCCTCACACCCTGCCTTCACATGCCCTGGGCGTCCTCGGCGAGTTCGAGCCAGCGCATCTCCAGCTCCTCCCGCTCGCCCGTCAGCGCACGCAGCTCGGCATCGAGTTCGGCGACCTTCGCGAAGTCGGTGGCGTGCTCGGCGATCCGCGCGTGCAGCACGGTCTCCTTCTCGGAGATCCGGTCCAGTTGCCGCTCGATCTTCTGCAGTTCCTTCTTCGCGGCGCGCAGTTCGGCGGCGCTCTTCTCCGGCACGGCCTTCTCGTCGGCGGGCGCCGGGGCCGCCGCGGCGGCCGCGGCCTGCTGCTCCATCCGCTGTCGCCGCTCCAGGTACTCGTCGATGCCGCGCGGCAGCATCCGCAGCGTGCCGTCGCCGAGGAGGGCGTACACGGTGTCGGTGGTGCGCTCGACGAAGAAGCGGTCGTGGGAGATGACGATCATCGAGCCGGGCCAGCCGTCGAGGAGGTCCTCGAGCTGGGTGAGGGTCTCGATGTCGAGGTCGTTGGTGGGCTCGTCGAGGAAGAGGACGTTGGGCTCGCTCATGAGCAGGCGCAGCAGCTGCAGCCGCCGCCGCTCACCGCCGGACAGGTCGCCCACCGGCGTCCACTGCTTCTCCTTGTTGAAGCCGAACGTCTCGCACAGCTGCCCGGCGGTCATCTCCCGCCCCTTGCCGAGGTCGACGCGCTCGCGCACCCGCTGCACGGCCTGGAGCACCCGCCAGTCGGGGTCGAGTTCGGCGACCTCCTGGGACAGGTAGGCCAGCTTCACGGTCTTCCCCACGTCGATCCGGCCGCCCGCGGGCTGTTCCTCGCCCTGTGTCCGCGCGGCCTCGGCCATGGCCCGCAGCAAGGAGGTCTTGCCGGCGCCGTTGACACCGACGAGACCGATCCGGTCGCCCGGCCCGAGCTGCCAGTTCACGTGCTTGAGCAGCACCTTGGGCCCGGCCTGCACGGTGACGTCCTCGAGGTCGAAGACCGTCCTGCCCAGCCGCGAGGAGGCGAACTTCATCAGCTCGCTGCTGTCCCGCGGCGGCGGAACGTCCTTGATCAGCTCGTTGGCGGCCTCCACGCGGAAGCGCGGCTTGGACGTACGGGCGGGGGCGCCGCGGCGCAGCCAGGCCAGCTCCTTGCGGATCAGGTTCTGCCGCTTGGCCTCCTCGGAGGCGGCGATGCGCTCACGCTCGGCGCGGGCGAAGACGTAGTCGGAGTAGCCGCCCTCGTACTCGTGCACGGTCCCGCGCTGTACGTCCCACATGCGCGTGCACACCTGGTCCAGGAACCACCGGTCGTGGGTGACGCACACCAGCGCGGAGCGGCGCTCGCGCAGGTGCTGGGCGAGCCAGGAGATGCCCTCGACGTCGAGGTGGTTGGTGGGCTCGTCCAGGACGATCAGGTCCTGCTCCTCGATGAGCAGCTTGGCCAGCGCGATCCGCCGCCGCTCACCACCGGACAGCGGTCCGATGACGGTGTCCAGCCCCTTGGGGAAGCCGGGCAGGTCCAGCCCGCCGAACAGCCCGGTCAGTACGTCGCGGATCTTGGCGTTGCCCGCCCACTCGTGGTCGGCCAGGTCCCCGATGACCTCGTGCCGCACGGTCGCCGCGGGGTCGAGCGAGTCGTGCTGCGTGAGCACCCCGATCCGCAGCCCGCCCGAGTGCGTGACCCGCCCGGTGTCGGCCTCCTCCAGCCTGGCCAGCATCCGGATGAGGGTGGTCTTGCCGTCCCCGTTGCGCCCGACGACCCCGATCCGGTCCCCTTCGGACACGCCGAGCGAGACGCCGTCGAGCAGGGCACGGGTGCCGTACACCTTGCTGACGTTCTCGACATTGACCAGGTTGACGGCCATTTCACTCCTGCTGCGCGGGGTCGGTCAGCTTTCAAGCGTAGGGCCTGCGGAGGTGGGGGCGGCGCGCGAGGGGAGGGTCACTCTTTGTGATGACGTGATCGGAATATGGCGGCTACCGTGGAAGGCAGGCAACAGGATCCCGTCCATGGGAGGAACCATGACCGCCGAGTCCGTGACGCAGCACAGCCGGTGGCACGTGCCGCCCAAGGACGGCTACACCGTGGACGACCTGTTCACACTGCCCGATCTCCCGCCGCACACCGAGCTGATCGACGGGAGCCTCGTCATCGTGAGTCCGCAGCGCAACTTCCACGCAGACGTGATCGACCTGCTGGTCAGCGGCCTCCGGCGAAGCATTCCGAAGAAGTTCAAAGTGAAGCGGGAAATGACCATTGTCCTCGACCGGCGCAACGGTCCGGAGCCCGATGTGAGCGTGGTCCTGGCCGATGCGGTCAGCGGACCGGATCAAACAAGCTATCAAGCGCCGGACGTGCTGCTGGCCATCGAGGTGGTGTCGCCGGACTCGGAGTCCCGCGACCGCACGACCAAGCCGCAGAAGTACGCCGCCGCCGGCATCCCCAACTTCTGGCGCGTCGAGCGTGACGGAACCAGCGGCAACCCGCTCGTCCACGTCTACGAACTCGACCCCCTCACCCACGGGTATGTCCACATGGGCATGCACCGCAATCGGATCGAGGTCGACAAGCCCTACGCCATCGACATCGACCTCACGGCCATCGACGAGCTGTAGCCGCCCGCGCCGCCCCTCACACCACCGTCGCCCCGGCCGCCGGAGACTCGGCGACCCGGGCGGCCCGGCAGGTCCCCGACGCGAGCAGGGCCTGAGCCACCGCGGCCGCCGCCCCCGCATCGGCCGCCAGGAACGCCGTCGTCGGCCCCGACCCCGACACCAGCCCGGCCAGGGCCCCCGCCGCTCGCCCCGCCGCGAGGGTGTCCGCGAGGGACGGGCGCAGGGAGAGCGCGGCGGGCTGGAGGTCGTTGGAGAGGGTGCCCGCGAGCGCGTGGGCGTCGCCCTTCGTCAGGGCGGCCAGCAGGTCCTCGGAGGCGGCCGGCTCCGGGATGCGGACACCCTCGTTCAGCCGGTCGAACTCGCGGAACACCGCCGGGGTGGACAGCCCGCCGTCGGCCATCGCGAACACCCAGTGGAAGGTGCCGCCGACCTCCAGCGGGCGCAGCTTCTCCCCGCGCCCGGTGCCCAGCGCCGCGCCGCCGACCAGGCCGAACGGCATGTCGCTGCCCAACTCGGCGCAGATGCCGAGGAGTTCGTCGCGGGGAGCGTTCGTCCCCCACAGGGCGTCGCAGGCGGCCAGGGCCGCCGCGCCGTCCGCGCTGCCGCCCGCCATGCCCCCGGCGACCGGGATGTCCTTGGCGATGTGAATGTGGACGCCGGGGCTGCGGCCGTAGCGCTCGGCGAGGGCGAGGGCCGCGCGGGCGGCGAGGTTCGTACGGTCCAGGGGGACCTGGCCGGAGTCCGGGCCGGTGCAGGTCACGCGCAGTTCGTCGGCCTCGGCGACCGTGACCTCGTCGTACAGGCCGACCGCCAGGAAGACGTTCGCCAGGTCGTGGAAGCCGTCGGGACGGGCGGCGCCCACGGCGAGCTGGACGTTGACCTTGGCGGGGACGCGGACGGTGACGCTCACTGGTTCCTGGGCTCCTCTTCCGGGGGTGCGGGGGTCGTCCCCCGCGGTGATGCGGCTTCGGCGATCCGCGCGAACTCCTCCACGGTCAGCGACTCACCCCGCGCCTGCGGTGACACCCCGGCGGCGACGAGGGCCGCCTCCGCCGCCGCCGCCGACCCGGCCCATCCGGCGAGCGCGGCCCGCAGGGTCTTGCGGCGCTGGGCGAAGGCCGCGTCGACGACGGCGAAGACCTCGCCCTTGGTGGCGGTGGTCCTGACCGGCTCCGTGCGCCGGACCAGGGACACCAGTCCGCTGTCCACGTTCGGCGCGGGCCAGAAGACGTTGCGGCCGATGGCACCGGCCCGCTTGACCTCGGCGTACCAGTTGGCCTTCACGGACGGCACGCCGTACACCTTCGAGCCGGGCGCTGCCGCGAGCCGGTCGGCGACCTCCGACTGCACCATGACGAGGGTGCGCTCGATGCTCGGGAAGGTGCCGAGCATGTGGAGGAGGACCGGGACGGCCACGTTGTAGGGGAGGTTCGCGACCAGGGCCGTGGGGGCCGGGCCCGGCAGTTCGGTGACGTGCAGGGCGTCGGAGTGCACCAGCGCGAAACGGCCGGCGCGGTCCGGCATGCGGGCGGCGATGGTCGTGGGCAGCGCGGTGGCGAGTACGTCGTCGATCTCGACGGCGGTGACGCGGTCGGCGGCTTCCAGCAGGGCCAGGGTGAGGGAGCCGAGCCCCGGACCGACCTCGACGACCACGTCCTCGGGGCGGACGTCGGCGGTGCGGACGATACGGCGGACCGTGTTCGCGTCGATCACGAAGTTCTGGCCGCGCTGTTTGGTGGGGCGTACGCCCAGGGCTGCCGCCAGTTCGCGGATGTCGGCGGGGCCCAGGAGGGCGTCGGGGGTGGGGCTGCTCACGGCGACAAGGGTACGGGGGTGCGGGGAGCGTGGTTGCCACGCCCGCTAGGCGTGCAGTCGGTCGCCGCAGTGGGGCCAGGGGCCGGCGCCCCGGTGTACGTACAGTTTCTTGGCCCGGTGGGTCTGTTCTTCCGCCGACGCGTCCTGGGGGCAGCCCCTGCCGCCGAGCTTGTGCCAGGTTTCCGTGTCGAACTGATAGAGGCCGCCGTACGTCCCCGAGGGGTCCACCGCGTCCGGCCGGCCGCCGGACTCGCACCGGGCCAGAGCCTCCCAGTTCAGGTCGTCGGCGCCGCGCACGGACGGCGGGTGGGCCCTGGTGCCGACCTTCACGATCCGGGTGCGCGGCTCGCGCACCACCTCGGACTCCAGGCGCCGCGGGCGCTGCCGCACGCCGTTGACCGTGCGCAGCGCGTACGTGACCCGGCGCACCCCCGGCTCCCCGGTCTGCTCGACGACCTCCGTCCCCGTGAACAGGGAGGGGTCGGCGGTGCGCCGTACGGCGAAGGGGATGGGTTCCTCGTGCACCTCCCGGCTCCCGGTGATCCGCAGCACGGTGACCGTCTGCCCGTCGCGCGGGAAGCTGTCCGGCGCCACGGACGTGGTGTCCTGGCCCCGCAGCGTGATCCCGGCCTCCTCCACCGCCTCCCGTACGGTCGCCGCGTTGGTGCGGACGGTGCGCGCCCGGCCGTCCGCCATCACGGTCACCGAGCGCTCGGTGCGCACGTCGAGCGCGAGCCCGGCGCGTCCGATGGGCCGGGAGCGCGAGGCCGACAGGTGGGCGCCCTCCGCGCGCACGCCCAGCTCGCTGAGCGCCCCCTCCACCGTGCGCGCCGTCGTCCACACCTCGTGCGCGTGCCCGTCGAGCGTGAGCCGGACCGGCCGCCCGTGGTGCACGGCGATCTCGTCGCCGTCGGTGAGCGCCGTGCCGGGGGCGGGCGTCACCACGTCGTGCGGGCCGACCCGCACTCCTTCCTCGGCCAGCAGCTCGGACACGTCGTCGGCGAAGGTGTGCAGGGTGCGCTGCCGGCCGTCGACGTCGAGCTCGATCGCCTTGTCCTCGGCGACGAACGCCGTGGTCCCGCCCGCCAGGCAGGCGACGATCAGGGCGCGCGGCAGCAGCCGGCGCACGTTCGCCTCCGGCCGCTCGGTGGACCGCGTCCTGCGCCGCCGGCCCCTGCCCCTGCCCCTGCCCACCTGGCGGGGCAGCACCGGCTGGGTGGGCTCGTGGCCGGGGGGCCGCCGGTAGGGGCCGGCGTACGGCGACCCGTGAGCCCCGTACGGCAGCGTCGGTGCGGCGTGCACGTCGTGGTCGTGGGGGACACCGGCGCCCGCGTACGGCTCGTGGGTCTCGTACGGCGAGTTCTTCACGGCGCCAGAACCTAGCGGAGGGACCGCCACCCTCCAAAGCCGCCCGGATACGGAACGTAGTCGAACACCCGTGCCGTATTCGCCGCCAGCGCCGTCGCCAGGATGTCCTCGTCGACCCCCCGCACGGCGGCCATCGCGCGCACCGTGACCGGAACGAGGTACGGCGCGTTGGGCCGTCCGCGGTACGGCGCCGGGGTCAGGAAGGGCGCGTCGGTCTCCACGAGGACCAGTTCCAGCGGGGCGACGGCGAGGGCGTCCCGCAAGTGCTGGGCGTTCTTGAAGGTGACGTTGCCGGCGAAGGACATGTAGTAGCCGGCACGGGCGCACACCTCGGCCATCTCCGCGTCCCCGGAGTAGCAGTGGAACACCGTCCGCTCCGGGGCGCCCTCCTCCTTGAGGACGCGCAGGACGTCGGCGTGGGCCTCGCGGTCGTGGATGACGAGGGCCTTGCCGTGCCGCTTGGCGATCTCGATGTGGGCGCGGAAGGACCGCTCCTGCGCCGCCTTGCCCTCGGGGCCGGTGCGGAAGTAGTCGAGCCCGGTCTCGCCGACGCCCTTGACCTGCGGCAGCGCGGCCAGCCGGTCGATCTCGGCCAGCGCCTCGTCCAGCGCCGCGTCCCCGCCGGGCCCGCGAGGGCCCTGCCTCGACCAGCCGTCGGGGTCTCCGTGGACGATGCGCGGGGCCTCGTTCGGGTGCAGGGCGACCGTGGCGTGCACGCTCTCGTACGCCGCGGCCGTCTCGGCGGCCCACCGCGAGCCGTTGACGTCGCAGCCGACCTGGACGACCGTCGTCACCCCCACGGACGCGGCCTTGGCCAGGCCTTCCTCGACGGTGCCGGACTGCATGTCGAGGTGGGTGTGGGAGTCGGCGACCGGTATCCGGAGCGGTTCCGGAAGCGGGGGCGCCGCGTTCTTGTCGGCGTGGGAAGACATGCTCCGATCCTACGGAAGGGGCATGCCGTCACCGTTCGTCGTCCCGTGCGGGTCATCCCGTGCGGCGGTGGAACGGGTGCAGCAGGTCGGACAGGTGCCAGTGGTGGTGCTCGGGCCGGTCCGCCGGGGCCGGGGGCCGCCGACGCGGACGGCTCTGCCGGCTCTGCCCGCTCTGCCGGCTCTGCGCGGACGACACCCGACCCGCCCGCATGATCCGGACCACGTGCCCGTCGCAGTTCCCGCAGTTCGGCCGGGACAGCGGGGACGGCACGACGCGGCCGTCCGCCACGTACATCACGAACTCCTTGCCGTCGCCGTCCGTGTGGTGCTCGATCTCGTACGACTGCTCCCACCCGTGCCCGCACCGCATGCAGGCGAAGGAGTACGACTCGTTGACGACGGCGGTGGCCCTGCCCCGGTGGCCGGTCCGCCCTGCGATCTCACCCATGCCGGCTCCTCGTGTCTGCTGAGCGAAGGGACGGTTGCGTTCCTTCCCCAGTGGACGCCTCCACCCGCGTCGACGCAGCACGCCTGTCGAGTGTTGGAGGCGATTTGGGCGTCGCTTGCCCAAGGCTCCCCCGGACGGCCGCCGTCGCTTTGCCTTCCCTGACCGCTCTTTGCCGCCCCATGGGGCGCCCGCTCAGAAGGGGCGCGTCCTGCTCGAAGCAGCTGCGGGCGACCTCTCACGCCCTCTCACGCCTTCTCACGCCCCCGCGCGCTTGGCGGCGACCACCGCGTCGAACACCTCCCGCTTGGGCACCCCGGCCTCGGCCGCGACCGCCGCGATGGCCTCCTTGCGCCGCTCGCCGGCCTCCTCGCGCACCCGCACCCGCCGCACCAGCTCCTCGGCGCCGACCTCCTCGGGCCCCGTCTCGGGCGCCCCCTCGACCACGACGGTGATCTCACCTCGTACGCCCTCGGCGGCCCACGCGGCCAGTTCGCCGAGCCCGCCGCGCCGTACCTCTTCGTAGGTCTTGGTCAGCTCCCGGCACACGGCGGCCCGCCGCTCGGCGCCGAACACCTCGGCCATCGCGGCGAGCGTGTCGTCGAGCCGGTGCGGGGCCTCGAAGTAGACCAGCGTGCGCCGCTCGCCGGCGACCTCCCGCAGTCGGCTCAGCCGCTCGCCCGCCTTGCGCGGCAGGAACCCCTCGAAACAGAACCGGTCGACGGGCAGCCCGGACAGCGCGAGCGCGGTGAGCACGGCGGACGGGCCCGGTACGGCCGTCACCCGTACGTCCTGCTCGACGGCCGCCGCGACCAGCCGGTAGCCGGGGTCGGACACGGACGGCATGCCCGCGTCCGTCACCAGCAGCACGCGCGCGCCGCCGAGCAGCTCCTCGACCAGCTCCGGCGTGCGGGCGGACTCGTTGCCCTCGAAGTACGACACGACGCGCCCCTTGGGGGTCACCCCGAGCGCCTGCGCGAGCCGGCGCAGCCGCCGGGTGTCCTCGGCGGCGACCACGTCCGCACCGGCCAGCTCCTCGGCGAGCCGGGGCGGTGCGTCCTGGACGTCGCCGATGGGGGTGCCCGCCAAAACCAGGGTTCCAGTCACGCGTCCCATCCTCTCAAGCACCCCGGGAGGCGGACGCATCCCGGCCGGTACCGCCCATGCGCGGGACTCACACGGAACGGTTCCCTACGATGGCGCGGTGACCAGTACCGCGTCCTCCACGGACACCCGGCAGGGCCTGGCCCCGTACGACCAGCGACCGTCGTGGCAGCAGCGGCTGCGCCGCTTCGGCCACTCGGCGGGGCCCGCAAGCGACGTTCGCGATCGTCTGGTGCCGCCGTACGCGCAGCCCGGCCCGCACCTGTGGGCGGCTCTCGGCATCCCGCGCACACTCGCCGACCGGTTGGTCCGCTGGTCGGGCTGGGGCGGCCCGCTGCTGGTCACGCTGGTGGCGGGCGTGCTGCGGTTCTGGAACCTGGGCAGCCCGAAGGCGGTGATATTCGACGAGACGTACTACGCCAAGGACGCGTGGGCGATCGTCCACCGCGGCTTCGAGGTCAACTGGGGCAAGAACGCCAACGCCCTGATCCTGAAGACCGGCGGCGACGTCCCCATCCCCTCGGACGCGGCGTACGTCGTGCACCCGCCGGTCGGCAAGTACATGATCGGCCTCGGGGAGCTGGCCTTCGGGTTCAACCCGTTCGGCTGGCGGTTCATGACGGCGCTGCTCGGCACGCTGTCGGTGCTGATGCTGTGCCGGATCGGCCGGCGGCTGTTCCGCTCGACCTTCCTGGGCTGTCTGGCGGGCGCGCTGATGGCGGTGGACGGCCTGCACTTCGTGATGAGCCGGACCGCGCTGCTCGACGGCGTGCTGATGTTCTTCGTGCTGGCCGCCTTCGGCTGTCTGCTGGTCGACCGCGACCGGGCGCGGGCGAGACTCGCCGCCGCGCTCCCGGCCGACGCCGACGGCCGGGTCCGTCCCGACGCGTACACGGCCGAGACGGCCCGCCTGGGCCCGCGCCCGTGGCGGTGGGCGGCCGGCCTCATGCTGGGCCTGGCGATCGGCACCAAGTGGAACGGCCTGTACGTCCTGGCCGCGTTCTGCGTGATGGCCGTGGCGTGGGACGTCGGCGCCCGCAGGGTGGCCGGCGCCTGGCACCCGTACAGGGCCGTGCTGAAGCGGGACCTGGGCCTGGCGTTCCTGTCCACGGTCCCGGTCGCGATCGCCGTCTACCTGGTCTCCTGGACCGGCTGGATCCTCTCCCCCGCCGACGGCACCGGCGGCTACTACCGCGACTGGGCGGCGACCGACGGCAAGGGCGGCTTCTTCTCCTTCCTGCCGGACTGGTGGCGCAGCCTGTGGCACTACGAGCACGCGGTCTACAAGTTCCACGTCGGCCTGACCTCGCCGCACACCTACCAGTCGAACCCGTGGAGCTGGATCGTCGACGGCCGCCCGGTGTCGTACTTCTACGAGTCCCCCTCCCCCGGCACGGACGGCTGTCCGGCGGACACGGCCGACAAGTGCGCCCGCGAGGTCCTCGCCATCGGCACGCCCGTGCTGTGGTGGGCGGCCTGCGCGGCGCTGGTGTACGTGCTGTGGCGCTGGTTCTTCCGCCGCGACTGGCGCGCGGGCGCCATTGCCTGCGGCGTCGCGGCCGGCTACCTGCCCTGGTTCCTGTACCAGGAGCGCACGATCTTCTTCTTCTACGCCGTGGTCTTCCTGCCGTTCCTGTGCCTCGCGGTGGCGATGCTGGTCGGCGCGCTCGTCGGCCCACCCGGCTCCACGGACACCCGCCGCGTCGCGGGCACACTCGGCGCGGGGGCCCTGGTCCTGCTGATCGCCTGGAACTTCATCTACTTCTGGCCGCTGTACACCGGCACGTCGATCCCGATCGACTCGTGGCGTTCACGGATGTGGCTGGATACCTGGGTCTGAGTCAGCCGGCTGATCACTGTTCGGACAACATCCGAGAACAAGCCTCACTGTTTCCCCCGCGGCCCCATACAGTCGGTGGGTCTTCGAACGGGGAGGGGGCGCAGTCATGCGCAAGGGGGCCAAGGCCGCCGTCGTCGGTGGGGTGTTCGCCGTGCTGGTGGGCGGAGCGGGGTACGGGACGTACAACTTCGTGTCCGCGTTGAACGGGAGCGCGACCGTCGGCGGTGGGCCGGCCCCCGTGAGGACCGGTCCGCCGAGCCGGGACGAGGTGGAGGAGACCTCGGCGAAGTTCTTCGCCGCCTGGGAGAGGAACGAGGCGGCGACGGCCGCGTCGTACACGAACTTCCCCGAGGTGGCCGGGCAGTTGCTCAGTGCCTACGGGAACGACGCGCACATCACCGACGTGCGGATCACGCCCGGGGCGGCCTCCGGCACCACCGTGCCCTTCTCGGTCGAGGCCACCGTGTCCTACGACGGGAAGTCCAAGCCGCTCGCCTACCGCAGCGAGCTGACCGTCGTGCGCGGCGCCACCACGCACCGGCCGCTGGTCGACTGGGATCCGTCGGTGGTGCACCCCGAGCTCAAGAAGGGCGACACGCTCGTCACGGGTGAGTCGGCGGCGCCGCCGATCGAGGCCGTCGACCGCAACGGCACCGTGCTGACCAAGGACAAGTACCCGTCCCTCGGGCCGATCCTGGACGCGCTGCGGGAGAAGTACGGGAACAAGGCGGGCGGCACGCCCGGAATCGAGCTGAGCATCCGGCACGAGGACACGAACGCCGCCGAGACTCCGCTGATCACCCTCGCCAAGGGCCGGCCGGGCAAGCTGCCCACGACCATCAGCGCGAGCGCGCAGGCGGCGGCCGAGCAGGCCGTGCAGCGGTACGCCGAGTCGTCCGTGGTCGCCGTGAAGCCGTCCACCGGCGAGGTGCTCGCGGTCGCCAACCACCGCGCCGACGGCTTCAACGCCGCCTTCCTCGGCCGGCTCGCACCCGGCTCCACCATGAAGATCATCAGCGCGGCCACACTCATCGACAACGGGATCACGACGGCGGGCGGGCCCGCGCCCTGCCCCGACGAGGCGGTGTGGCAGAGCCAGACCTTCCGCAACCTCAAGGGCATGGCCCCCAACGAGAACGCCACCCTCTCCGAGAGCTTCGCCCGCTCCTGCAACACGGCGTTCGTGAAGTACGCGGACGAGATCAAGGTGGACTCCCTGACCCGGGAGGCCGAGGACCGCTTCGGGCTCGGGCGGGACGACTGGAAGGTCGGCATCCCGTCCTTCGACGGCTCGGTCCCCGCCTCCGGCGGCCCGGACACCGCGGCCAACATGCTCGGCCAGGGCCAGGTCCAGATGAGCCCGCTGAACATGGCGTCGGTGACGGCCACCGCGATGACCGGCGCCTTCCGCCAGCCGGTCATCGTCCCGCGGTCGCTCGACGACCGCCCGCTGGCCCGGGCCAGGGGGCTGTCGGCGGGCACGGTCGCCCAGCTGCGGCAGATGATGAACCGCACCGCCACCAGCGGCACCGCGGCCACCGCGATGGCGGGCCTGGGCAGCGGCATCGGCGCGAAGACCGGCTCCGCGGAGGTCGACGGACAGGCGAAGTCCAACAGCTGGTTCACCGGTTACCGGGGCGACATGGCGGCCGCCGCCATGACCCAGGAGGGCGGCCACGGCGGCGACGCCGCGGGCCCGATCGTCGCGGCGGTCCTGCGCACGGGCGGCTGACCAGGCCCCGGGGAAAAGCGCCCGCCATCGCCCGGCAGGCCGGGACACGGCGGCAGGCCCTAGGGTGGTTGACACTGAGGAGCGTGTGGCGGATGAGGGCGTGGGGGCGCCCCGGGGAATCGCGGAGGACGGAACGCAGTGGGCAAGAGAAGACGCGTCGCCGAGCGGCGGAAGACGTCTCCCGCCGTGATCGGCGGGGTGATCGCCGTGGTGGCCGTCGGCGCGGGCGTCGGCGGCTACGCGCTGTTCGGCGGCGGCGCGAAGGCCGAGAGCCGGACGCAGGCCGCGTCGGACGGCCGCGAGGCGGTGAAGACCGGCCCGCTGTCGGCGACCGAGGTGCAGACCACGGCCGTACGGTTCCTGACCGCCTGGCAGCAGGGCAAGCCCACCGAGGCGGCGGCAGCGACGAGCGACTCCGCGGCGGCCGCCGCCCTGCTGGCCGGCTACGCCAAGGACGCACACCTGAAGGACGTCACGCTCACCGCGGGTACCCGCAGCGGCGACAAGGTGCCGTTCTCCGTGAAGGCGACCGTCTCCCACCAGGGGCAGAGCAAGCCGCTGACGTACGACAGCGCGCTGACCGTCGTCCGGCGCGCCAAGGACGGCGAGCCGGTCGTCGACTGGCACGCCGCCGTCGTCCACCCCGAGCTGAAGGACGGCGACACCCTGGTCACCGGCGAGTCCGGCACCCCGCCGGTCAAGGCCCTGGACCGGGACGGCGCCGAGCTGACCACCGCCACGTACCCCTCGCTGGGCCCGGTCCTGGACGGGCTGCGCGAGAAGTACGGCGCGACGGCGGGCGGCAGGGCGGGCGTGGAGCTGCGCGTCGTCCGCGGCGAGGAGTCGAAGAAGGCGAAGCTGTCCGACAGGACGCTCCTGGAGCTGAGCAAGGGCACGCCGGGCACGGTGAAGACGACGCTGAGCCCGTCCCTGCAGGCGGCGGCCGAGAAGGAGGTGGCCCGGAAGGAGCGGGCCTCGGTGGTCGTGATGCGCCCGTCGACCGGTGAGATCCTCGCCGTGGCGAACAGCAACCGCAACTTCAACACCGCCTTCCAGGGTTCCCTCGCCCCCGGCTCCACGATGAAGGTCGTCACCGCGTCGCTGCTCATCGAGAAGGGCCTGGCCTCCGCCGACAAGCCGCACCCGTGCCCGAAGACGTTCACCTACGGCGGCTGGAAGTTCCACAACTACAAGAAGTTCGAGATCAAGGACGGCACCTTCAAGGCGAGCTTCGCCCGCTCCTGCAACACGGCCTTCATCAGCCAGGCGGAGAAGCTGAAGGACTCCGACCTGACCCAGCACGCCCAGCAGGTCTTCGGCCTGGCGCTGGGCGACTGGGCGATCGGCGTGCCGTCCTTCGACGGCGCGGTCCCGGTGCAGTCGGCGGCCCCGATGGCCGCCTCGCTCATCGGCCAGGGCGGGGTCCGTATGAACCCGCTGAACATGGCTTCGGTGGCCTCGACGGTCAAGGCGGGCGTCTTCCACCAGCCGTACCTGGTCTCGCCGTCCGTCGACAACCGCAAGCTGGCCACGGCGTCCCGCACGATGTCCGCGTCCGCGCTGTCCCAGCTGCGCGACCTGATGCAGTACACGGCCGCGTACGGCACCGCCGCCGAGCCCATGGCCGGCCTCGGCCCGGACTTCGGGGCGAAGACGGGCTCCGCCGAGGTCGACAACCAGAAGAAGCCCAACGGCTGGTTCCTCGCCTACCGCGGCGACCTCGCCGCCGCGGGCGTCGTCCAGGCGGCCGGCACCGGCGGCGAGACGGCCGGCCCGATCGTGGCGGCGCTGCTGAAGGCGGGCGGCTGAGCACAGCCCGGCGTCACCAGCGGGCGCCGGGCGTCACGGACGGGCCGCCGGACGATCACAGGCGGGCCGCCGGGCATCACCCGTGGACGGCGGCCGCGACGAGCGACTCCGCCCGGTAGGTCTGCCGCAGGAACCTGGTCAGCGTCCTGATCTCGAACTGCACCACCGAGACCCCGTGCGCGGAGTGCAGCTCGACCACGGCCTGCACCCGCCCGCACGGCCACACCCGCACGTCACCGGTGCCGGCCGGGGCGCGCAGGCCCTGCTCGAGAAGCGACCGGGAGAAGGTCCACTCACGCGCGCCGGGCAGGCCGACCCGCACCTCGTGCGGGGCCACCAGGGGGTCGTAGCGCAAGACGACCGGGACGGCCACGTTCTCCTGGTCGTCCTGGGTGTCGTCCGTGAGTATGTGGGCGCGTGCGTACTGTTCGACTACCGACATCGGACGACCCCTTACGCGGTGTTACCTGTGCGAGAGCTGGGCACTCCATGCACCAACCCTCCCCCCAATGTCCCATATTTCCTGAAATTCTCTTCTCGAACCTGCGGCCCGGCATCGGGGCGACGACACTTCCCACCACCACCTCGCTCTTGCACAAGGTTTGCAACAAGCCGCATCATCGAACGGTGCATGTGCCTGACGGATTCATCAACGCGCCCACATCCGCCGTCACCGGACTCGTCGCCGCAGGCGCCCTCGCCGTGAGCCTGCGCGGTGCGCGCCGGGAGCTCGACGAGCGGACCGCGCCGCTGGCCGGCCTTGTCGCGGCGTTCATCTTCGCCGTACAGATGCTCAACTTCCCCGTCGCGGCCGGGACCAGCGGTCACCTCCTCGGCGGGGCGCTGGCCGCGATACTCGTGGGCCCCTACACAGGGGTCCTGTGCGTCTCGGTCGTCCTGCTCATGCAGGGCCTCCTCTTCGCCGACGGCGGGCTGACCGCGCTCGGCGTCAACATCACCGTCATGGCGGTCGTCACCACGGTCGTCGCCCACGCCGTCCTCCGCGGCCTGGTGAAGCTGCTCCCGCGCGGCCACCGCACGGTCACGGCCGCCTCCTTCACCGCCGCCCTCGTCTCCGTCCCGGCCGCCGCCGTCGCCTTCACCCTGCTCTACGCGGTCGGCGGCACCACCGAGGTCGCGATCGGCAAGGTCGCCACCGCCATGGTCGGCGTGCACGTCCTCATCGGCATCGGCGAGGCCGCGATCACCGCGCTGACCGTCGGCGCCGTCATCGCCGTACGCCCGGACCTGGTGTACGGCGCGCGCGGCCTCCAGCAGCGCCTGAAGCTGCGGGTGAACGGCGAACTCGTCGACGCCCCGGCAGCGTCCCGGCCCGAGCCCGCCCCTGTCGCCTCTCGCTCCCACCACAAGCTGTGGATCACCGGCCTGGTCACCTCCCTCGTGCTCGCCGGCTTCGTCAGCTTCTACGCCTCCGCCAGCCCCGACGGCCTGGAGAAGGTCGCCCACGACCACGGCATCGACAAGGCGGAGAAGGAACACAGGTACGCCGACTCCCCGCTCGCCGACTACGGCGTGAAGGACGTCTCGGACGCCCGGCTGTCCGGCGGACTCGCGGGCGTGATCGGCGTCGGCGCGACCGTCGCGGCGGGCAGCGGTGTCTTCTGGGTGGTCCGCAGGCGCCGTACGGCCGCCGAGGCCGTCGAGGCCGCCCCTTCGTCGCAGGCCCTCTGACATGGGAGCGGGCCACACGCACCGGCTGTACCGGCACGGGCACTCCCCCGTGCACGCGCTGCCGCCGCACACCAAGCTCGCCGCGGTCTTCGCCTTCGTCGTGGTCGTGGTGTCGACCCCGCGGGAGGCGATGTGGGCGTTCGCCCTGTACGCCGTGCTGCTCGCCGCCGTCGCGTCCGTGGCCCGCGTGCCCGCCGGCTTCCTGCTCAAGCGGCTGCTGATCGAGGTGCCGTTCGTCGCGTTCGCGGTGCTGATGCCGTTCGTGGCGGAGGGCGAGCGGGTGGACGTCCTCGGGCTGTCGCTGAGCCTGAACGGCCTGTGGGGCGCCTGGAACGTGCTCGCCAAGGGCACCCTGGGCGTGGCCGCCTCGGTCCTGCTCGCCGCCACCACCGAGCTGCGGGAGCTGCTGCTGGGCCTGCAGCGCCTGAAGCTCCCCCCGCTGCTGGTGCAGATCGCCTCCTTCATGATCCGCTACGGCGACGTCATCACCGACGAGATGCGGCGGATGCGGATCGCCCGTGAGTCGCGCGGCTTCGAGGCGCGTGGGATCCGGCACTGGGGCGTGCTCGCCAAGTCCGCGGGCGCGCTGTTCATCCGCTCCTACGAGCGCGGGGAGCGGGTCCACCTGGCCATGGTGAGCCGGGGGTACGCCGGTTCCATGCCGGTCATCGACGAGGTGACCGCGTCCCGGGCACAGTGGTCGTACGCCCTGACCCTCCCCTGCGCGGCACTCGTGGTCTGTCTGCTGGGATGGACTCTATGACAGCCTCTCCCGCCTCTCCCGCCTCTCCCGCTTCTCCGGCTTCCCTGGAGGTCTCCGGCCTCGCCTTCGCCTATCCCGACGGCCACCAGGCCCTGTTCGGCGTGGACTTCGGCATCGGCCGTGGGGAGCGGGTGGCGCTGCTCGGGCCGAACGGCGCCGGGAAGACCACCCTCGTGCTGCATCTGAACGGCATCCTGGGCGGCGGGACCGGCACGGTGCGGGTGGCCGGGCTGCCGGTCGGGAAGAAGCACCTGGCCGAGATCCGGCAGAAGGTCGGCATCGTCTTCCAGGACCCGGACGACCAGCTGTTCATGCCGACCGTGCGGGAGGACGTGGCGTTCGGACCGGCGGCGGCCGGGCTGAAGGGCCCGGAGCTGGAGGCGCGGGTCGTGGCGGCCCTGGAGCGGGTCGGCATGCGGGAGTTCGCCGACCGTCCGCCGCACCACCTCTCCTTCGGCCAGCGCCGCCGGGTCGCCGTGGCGACCGTCCTCGTCATGGAGCCGGAGATCCTGGTCCTGGACGAGCCCTCGTCCAACCTCGACCCGGCCTCGCGCCGCGAACTGGCCGACATCCTGCGCTCGTTGGACGTGACGGTGCTCATGGTCACCCACGACCTGCCGTACGCGCTGGAGCTGTGCCCGCGCTCGCTGATCCTGAGCGACGGGGTGATCGCGGCGGACGGTCCGACCGGCGAGTTGCTCGCCGACGACGCGCTGATGCGCGCCCACCGTCTGGAGCTGCCCTTCGGGTTCGATCCGCGGTCCGTGACAATGGGCGCGTGACGCGTCAAGACGACGAACGGCCCGCCGGGTCGCTGCTGCTGGACGACCAGCTGTGCTTCGCGCTGTATGCCGCCCAGCGCGCGGTGACGGCCGCGTACCGGCCGCTCCTCGACGAGCTGGGTCTCACCTACCCCCAGTACCTGGTGCTGCTGGTGCTGTGGGAGCGCGGCGAGACCACGGTGAAGGAGCTGGCCGCGGCGTTGCGCCTGGACTACGGCACGGTGTCGCCGCTGCTGAAGCGGCTGGAGTCGGCGGGGCTGGTGCGCAGGGAGCGCTCGGCCCGCGACGAGCGCTCGGTGCTCGTCACGGTCACCGGGCGCGGGGAGGAGCTCCGGGAACGCGCGGCACGCGTGCCCGGCACGCTGCTGACGGCGACGGGGGTCGGCGCGGCGGAGGTCGTACGGCTGCGCGAGGAGCTGTGGCGGCTGACGGAACGCGCCGAGGCGGCCGCGCGGCACCGCTGAACAGACCGGATACCGGCCGGGGCCCGGCCCGGGCCGGTATCCGTCGGACGTGGACTCCCCCGCGAACGGAACGCGGACGGACCCCCTGCCGTCCTAGACGTGGATGGGCTGGGACGTGCGGCCCGATGCCTCGTCGATCTCGGTGTGTGCCTTGGTCAGGAGCTGCATGGCGAGCTCGTTCAGGGCCCTTGCCCCGGCGATCTCCTCACCGACCCGGGGCTGATTTGCGTCGGTGTGGTGCCGGCTGGCCCGCCCGTGCGCCCGGACCTCGCTGCCGTCGGGCAGACGGACCAACGCCGCCGCCCGGGTGTGCTGGTCGTCCTCCTTGAACTCCAGCTCGACATGCCAGCCCACCGTGGTCTTCATCATGACGATCACCTCCGGAACACCTGCTTCCAGAGTGCCCCTCACCCGGCCCTCACGCACCCAAGAACCGGCCCGGGCCCTACCCCGCGCGCAGCATCAGCCCGATCCCGGCGACCAGCAGCCCCGCGGCAGCGATGCGCGGACGCCCGAACCGCTCCTTGAAGAACACCGCGCCGATCGCGGCACCGACGATGATCGACATCACCCGCTGGGCCGAGAGTAAACCGCCCGGCAATATACGAAGCGGAGCCTGGGCATGGATGCCCAGGCTCCGCTTCATGCAGTAGCGGGGACAGGATTTGAACCTGCGACCTCTGGATTATGAGCCCAGCGAGCTACCGAACTGCTCCACCCCGCGTCGTTGTAAGAACAGTCTACGCCATTCAGCGGCATCCGGTGACCAGCCAGGTCGTCACTGCATGAGCAGCGCTTGACCGATGCACGGCTGGGGACGCCTCGACGGACACCAATCCACTGTGCTCCACCCCGGATTGCCCCGGCAGCTCACCGCGATGGTGAGGGCGTCACCAGCAAAACCTGAGCCGGCCGATCAACCAGTGCGCCCACGGGTGACCAGCCCGACGCCCGCCGGGCACGACCTCGGTCACACCGGGGACCGGCCCTACCCCGCGCGCAGCATCAGCCCGATCCCGGCGACCAGCAGCCCCGCGGCAGCGATGCGCGGACGCCCGAACCGCTCCTTGAAGAACACCGCGCCGATCGCGGCACCGACGATGATCGACGATTCCCGCAGCGCGGCGACCGGTGCGAGTTCCGCCCTCGTCTGCGCCCACAGCACCAGCGCGTACGCCGTCACGGACAGCGCCGCCCCGAGCAGCCCGAGCCCGGCGTACGGCCGGAGCACGGTCGCCGTACGCCCGCGCCAGCGCCACACCGCGTACACCGGGATCACCGCGCCCTGGACCGCCATCAGCCAGGCGATGTACCCGAGGGACGACCCCGAGGCGCGTACCCCGAGCCCGTCGACGACCGTGTACACCGCGATGGACAGCCCCGTGGCCAGCGCGGCGCCGATCGCCGCCCAGTTCGGCCGGTGCCCGCGCAGCCCCCACAGGGCGACACCGGTCAGTCCCGCGCAGGACAGGGCGATGCCCGCGGCCACCCAGCCGTCGGGCACCTCGTGCGCGAAGAGGGCCGCGAGCACGGTGACGACGAGGGGTGCGGTGCCGCGTGCGATCGGGTAGGCCTGTCCGAAGTCGCCGAGCCGGAAGGACTTCATCAGCAACACGTAGTACACGATGTGGATGGCCGCCGAGGCGAACAGGTACGGCCACGCGCCGCGCGCCGGGAGCGGGACGAACGGCGCCATGGCCAGCCCGATCAGCAGGCCCCCGCCCGCGATCAGCGTGAATCCGACCAGCTTGTCGACGATCCGGTGGGCGATCGCGTTCCAACTGGCGTGGGTGACCGCCGCGAGCAGCACCGCCGCGGTGACGGCCGGTGTCACGAGGTGTGCTCGCGCACGTCCACGAGGGTGGCGCCGGCCTGGGCGACCAGCGCCTTGGGTTCCATCGGGAAGACGGTGTACGGGGTTCCGGCGGCCGCCCAGACCACGTCGTGCTCCAGCAGCGACCGGTCGGCGAGCACCCGCGTCCGCGTTCGGTGGCCGAAGGGCGGTACGCCGCCGATGGCGTACCCGGTGGTCTCCCGTACGACGTCGGCCTTGGCCCGGGTGACCTTCTGCGCGCCGAGTTCCTCCCGCACGCGCTCGAGGTCCACGCGGGAGGCCCCGTCCATGAGCACCAGGACCGGCTCCTCGTCGACGGCGAAGATCAGCGACTTGCAGATCTGGCTCAGCTCGCAGCCGATGGCCGCGGCGGCCTCGGCGGCGGTCCGGGTCGCCTCGGGGAACCGGCGGACCTCGGCGATCAGCTCCCCGAGCCCCAGCTCGCGCAGGGCCTCGGCGAAACGGGGGTGGGCTGCGGACTCGGGTGGCGGCGTCATGGAGGGCAGGTTAGCTGCTGCCTACAGACGTCGTGTGCGGATTTCCCCGTCGCGGATCTCCCCGTCATGGACGAGGCCGGTGAGGGTGCGCCGTCCCCACGGCACCCTCACCGGCCGGTCTCTCGGCCGAGCCGGGGCTCAGGCCCGTACCAGTTCCCGGTCGTCGGCGGGGTCGGCCTGCTCGGTGCGCAGGCTCTCGCCCTCCACGTCGACGTTGGGCAGGGCGCGGTCCAGCCACTTCGGCAGCCACCAGGCCTTGTGGCCCAGCAGGGCCAGGACCGCGGGCACGATCGCCATGCGCACGATGAACGCGTCGAAGAGCACCGCGACCGCCAGGCCGAAGCCGATCATCTTGACCATCGACTCGCTGGAGCCGATGAACCCGGAGAAGACGGCGATCATGATGACCGCGGCGGCCGTCACCACCCGGGCGCTGTGCCGGAAGCCGGTCACCACGGCCTGGCCGGGCTTCTCCCCGTGGACGTAGGCCTCGCGCATCCGGGTCACGAGGAACACCTCGTAGTCCATGGCGAGGCCGAAGACGACGCCCACCATGAAGATCGGCATCATCGACATGACCGGGCCGGTCTGCTCCACGTTCATCAGGCCGGACAGCCAGCCCCACTGGAAGACCGCGACCACCGCGCCGAGCGCCGCCAGCACCGACAGCAGGAAGCCGAGCGCCGCCTTGAGCGGGACGAGGACCGAGCGGAAGACCACGATCAGCAGCAGGAAGGCGAGGCCGACCACCAGGGCCAGATACGGCAGCAGCGCGTCGTTCAGCTTCTGCGAGACGTCGATGTTCACCGCCGTGGAGCCGGTGACCAGGACCTTGGCGTCCGTCCTGGCCTCGATGTCCGCGCCCGCGTCGCGGATGGCGTGTACCAGGTCCTCGGTGGCGGTCGAGGACGGCTTGGACTGGGGGATGACGGTGACGATCGCGGTGTCGCCGGCCTTGTTGGGCTGCGGCGGGGTCACGGTCACGATGTCCTTCAGACCCTTGATCTCGTCGGTGACCTTGGTGAAGGACGCCTTCGGGTCGTCGCTGCCCTTCGCGTCGACCACGACCATCAGCGGGCCGTTGAAGCCGGGGCCGAAGCCCTCGGAGAGCAGGTCGTAGGCGCGGCGCTGGGTGGTGGAGGTGGGCTGGGAGCCGTCGTCGGGCAGGCCCAGTTCGAGGGAGGCGGCCGGGATCGCGGCGGCGCCCAGGCCGATCACGCCGAGCAGCAGTACGGCGAGCGGACGGCGGACGACGAAGCTCGCCCAGCGCGTGCCCATGTTCGGCCGGCCCGGCTTCTTCGCGTCGCGCCCGCGGCCGAGCAGCCCGCTCTCCCCGGTCGGCTTGATCTTGCGGCCCGCGTAGCCCAGCAGCGCGGGGATCATCGTGAGGGCGATGAGGACGGCGATGACGACCGTGCCGGCTGCGGCTATGCCCATCTTCGTCAGCATCGGGATGTTGACCACGGACAGGCCGACCAGGGCGATCACGACGGTGAGGCCGGCGAAGACCACCGCGGAGCCCGCCGTGCCGACGGCCCGCCCGGCTGCCTCCTCGCGCTCGCGGCCCTCGGCGAGCTCCGCGCGGTAGCGGGAGACGATGAACAGCGCGTAGTCGATGCCGACCGCGAGGCCGATCATCGTGGCCAGGATGGAGGTGGTGGAGCCCAGGTCGAGGGCCTTGGCGAGGGCGGTGATCGTCGCCACGCCGATGCCCACGCCGATGATCGCGGTCAGCAGCGGCAGCCCGGCCGCGATCATCGAGCCGAGGGTGATGACGAGGACGACGGCCGCGATGCCGATGCCGATGACCTCCGCCGCGCCGGTCTGGGGCACGGTGTGGAGGGCGTCGCCGCCGATCTCCACGGTCAGCCCGGCGTCCCGCGCGTGCTGCGCGGCCGTCTTCAGGGCAGTGCGGGAGGAGTCCTCCAGCTCCATTCCGGAGACCTCGTAGCTCACCGACGCGTAGGCGATCGTGCCGTCCTGGCTGACGGCCCTGGTGACGTAGGGGTCGGTGACGGCGGCGACCTCCGAGCCGCCGGACAGCTCCTTGACGGTCTTCCGCACGGTCGCCTCGTTGCCGGCGTCCGTCATCTTCTCGCCACCCGGCGCCTTGAACACCACGCGCGCGGTGGCCCCGTCGGCGTTCGCGCCGGGGAAGCGCTGTTCCAGCAGGTCGAAGGCGCGCTGTGCCTCGGTGCCGGGGATGGAGAAGGAGGTGTTGCCCGCGGCGGGCGCGGAGGCCGCGCCGACGCCGGCGAGGGTGAGCAGCGCCACCCAGATCAGGGCGACGAAGTGCCGTTGCCTGAAGGCCAGGCGGCCGAGTTTGTAGAGGAAGGTGGCCACGTTGACGTAACTCCCGGTCAGGTCGTGGGGCTTGTTCTGGGCAGGGGTCATCGGCCCGACGACGTGAGCGGTTCGGCGTCAGGTTGTTACGGGGGTGGTTACGGGGACGGGGACCAGCTGGGTCAGGGGGTGGGCACGCCGAGGGCGGGGAGGACCACGGCGTCGAGGTACGAGGTGAGGAAGGTCCGTGTCGGCGGTTGGTCGTCCAGCAGTGTCCTGGTGGCGAATCCGCCGACCAGCATGTGCAGCAGGAAGTCCAGCGCCGGGCAGTCCGGCCGGATCTCGCCCCGGCCGACGGCCCGCTGCAGCATCCGCCGGAACTCGGCCATCTCCGGCTCCACCAGCTGTTCCCGGAACGCCTGGCGCAGGTCCGGGTTCTGGTGGATCGCCATGGCCACGCCCCGCATCAGCGCGGCGTTGCGCTCCACGGTGCAGTCGTCCTCCAGCGCCACGAGGGCGTGCAGGTCGCCGCGGAGCGTGCCGGTGTCGATCTCGTCGGTCCGGGCGGGCTTGCCGTGCCGGAGGGCCTTCACCACCAGCTCGGCCTTGCCGCCCCACTGGCGGTAGAGGGTGGCCTTGCTGGAGCGGGTGCGGGCGGCGACGGCGTCCATGGTGAGGGCGTCGTAGCCGACCTCGCGGAGCAGGTCGAGCACGGCCTCGTACAGCTCGGCCTCGCGCTCGGGCGTGAGACGGCTGCGACGCGGTGGTGCGGCCTCAGCCATGGCCTGTCGCCTTCTCTTTCTCTCTGCGAATCTCTGCGAACGACACGGTCGGGTGCGTGTTCCGGTGTGCGTTCCGGCCCGCTTTTCGTACGCCACGAATGTAGCGCAGGGGCCGAGCGAAACGAAACGGTTTCGTACGTGGGCTGGGTCACGGTTGTCGCGTTCGCATAAGTTGCTGCGGGCCATACCCGGGCAAAGCATGGGAAGGTGAGCTATCTGCGCCTGCCGCACCTCAGCGGTGACCTGCTGTGCTTCGTGGCCGAGGACGACCTCTGGCTGGCGCCGCTCGACGGTGCGGGCCGTGCCTGGCGGCTCACCGTGGACCGTACCAAGGTCGGCCATCCCCGCTTCTCGCCCGACGGGCGTCACATCGCGTACACGAGCTGGCGGAGTCTGGTGCCCGAGATCCACCTGGTTCCGGTGGACGGCGGGCCGGGCCGGCAGCTGACGTACTGGGGCAGCACCGACACCCGCGTGTGCGGGTGGGCGCCGCCCGACGAACACGGCCATCTCGACATCCTCGCCGTCACCTCCCACGGCGAGCCCTTCTCCTACTTCACCTGGGCCTACAAGGTCGCCACCGACGGTTCCCCCGGCCGCAAGCTGCCCTGGGGGCCGGTGACCGACCTGCAGGTCGCCGACGTGGACGACGGGCACAGGACCCTGCTGCTGACCGGTGCGCCGCCGCACGAACCGGCCTCCTGGAAGCGGTACCGGGGCGGTGCCACGGGCCGGCTGTGGCTGCACGGGCAACGGCTGCTCGCCGACATCGGAGGGCATCTGGACTGCCCGATGTTCGTCGGCGGCCGGATCGCCTTCCTCTCCGACCACGAGGGCGTGGGCAACCTCTACTCGTGCGCCCACGACGGCTCCGACCTGCGCCGGCACACCGACCACGACGCCTTCTACGCCCGGCACGCCGCGAGCGACGGGACGCGGGTGGTGTACCAGTGCGCGGGCGACCTGTGGATCGTGGACGACCTGTCCCCGGACTCGGTCCCGCGGCGGCTCCAGGTGCGGCTGAGCGGAGCGCAGGCGGGCCGGCGCGGCTACCACGTGCCGGCCGCCCAGCACGTCGACGGCATCTCCGTCGACGAGACGGGCCGGGCCAGCGCGGTCGTCGTACGGGGCTCCCTGCACTGGCTGACCCATCGTGACGGCCCCGCGCGCACCCTCATCGACACACCGGGCGTACGGATCCGGCTGCCGGAGATGCTCGGCGAGACCGGCCAGGTCGCCTACGTCACCGACGCCGAGGGCGAGGACGCCGTCGAGATCGCCCACCTCCCCCGCGCCACCGGCGCCCGCCCACCCCGCCGCCTGGCCTCCGGCCGCCTGGGCCGCGTCCTGGAACTGACTTCCGACCCCGCCGGCGAACGCCTCGCCATAGCCTCCCACGACGGCCGCCTGCTGCTCCTGGACGTGGCTGCCGGTGGCTCGGGAGCGACGGCGGCCGCCGGTGCCTCGGGCACCGTGGAGGACTCCGGCGGCTGGGCCGCGACGGAGAACTCCGCGACCGCGGGCGGCTCCGCGGACGTGGGCGGCCCCGCGGGCCCGGGCGGCCCCACAGACGCGGGCGGCCCCACAGGCACGAGCAGCCCCACAGAAGCGGGCTACCCCATGCGTGCAAACGCTCCCGCAGACGCGGGCGACCCCACGGGCACGAGCGACCCCACAGACGCGGGCAGCCCCGCAGGCACGAGCGGCCCCGCCGCCTCCGGCGCCCCCGGCCCCCGGGGCGCCCCCGGCGGTGGTACCGCGGAGGGTGCCGGCGGGGGTGTCACCGAGTTGGTTCGGTCGCTCAACGGGCCCGTGCGGGATCTCGCGTTCTCGCCGGACGGAGCGTGGTTGACCTGGTCGCAGCCCGGAGTGGGACGGACGCTGCGGCAGATCAGGATGGCCCGGATCAAGGACCGGCTGACCGTCGACGTGACCGACGGACGGTTCGAGGACGAGAACCCGGTGTTCACCCGGGACGGCCGGTACCTGGCCTTCCTGTCCTGGCGCGGCTTCGACCCGGTGTACGACGTGCACACCGGGGACCTGTCCTTCCCCCTCGGCTGCAAGCCCTACCTGGTCCCCCTGTCCTCCGCGACCCCCTCCCCCTTCGCGCTGAACCCCGAGGGCCGCCCGGCCGCCGGCGGCCTGGACCCCGTCGAGGACGAGGGGGCCGAGGAGCCCGGCGCGGTGACCGTGCAGCTCGAGGGGCTGGAGAGCCGGGTCACTCCGTTCCCGGTCATCGCCTCCAAGTACTCCGCGCTGTGCCCGGTCGCCGGCGGCGGCCTGGTCTGGCTGCGCTGGCCGATCTCCGGCGCGCTGGGCGAGACGTTCGTCAACCCGGACGACACCTCCGGCCGGCCGACGCTGGAGCACTTCACCCTCAGCAAGGCGAAGAAGTACGAACTCGTGAACCACCTCGACTTCTTCGCGGTCAGCGGCGACGGCACCCGGCTCGTCGTCGCCGACGGGGGCGACCTGCGCGCGGTGCCGTCCACGGAGGTCGGCGACAGCGACACCACGACCTGGATCGACCTGCGCCGGATCCTGCACGTGGTGGACCCGCCCGCCGAGTGGCGCCAGTCGTACGAGGAGGCGGGCCGGCTGATCCGGGCCTATTTCTGGGAGCCGGAGATGTGCGGCATCGACTGGGACGGGGTGCTCGCCCAGTACCGCCCGCTGGTCGAGCGCGTCGCCTCCCCCGACGAGTTCGCCGACCTGCTGCGCGAGGTCCTCGGCGAGCTGGGCACCTCCCACGCCTACGTCGCCGCCGCCCGCCGCAACGAGGGCCCCGCGCACTACCAGCGCCGGCAGGGCCTGCTCGGCGCCAACCTGGTGAGCCGGGACGGCCGTTGGACCGTCAAACGGATCCTGCCCGGCGACTCCTCCGACTCCAGGGCCCGCTCCCCGCTGGCCGGCACCGGCATCCGCGAGGGCGCGGTCCTGACCCAGGTGGACGGCCGCCCGGTGGACCCGGTGGCGGGCCCGTACCCGCTGCTGGCCGGTTCGGGTGGTACGACGGTGGAGCTGACCTTCGAGCCCGCGGAGGGCGGGCCGCCCCGCCGGGTCGCCATCGTCCCCCTGATCGACGAGCGCCCGCTGCGCTACCAGGACTGGGTGGCCAAACGGAGGGCCGTCGTACGGGAGTTGAGCGGCGGCCGCTGCGGCTACCTGCACATCCCCGACATGGGCGGCTCCGGCTGGGCCCAGTTCAACCGGGACCTGCGCATGGAGATGTCCCGGCCCGCGCTGATCGTCGACGTCCGCGGCAACGCCGGCGGCCACATCAGCGAACTGGTCATAGAGAAGCTGACCCGGACCATTCTCGGCTGGGACCTGACCCGCAACGCCCAGCCGGTGTCGTACACCTCGGACGCGCCCCGCGGCCCGATCGTGGCCCTCGCCGACGAGGCGACCTCCTCCGACGGCGACATGATCACCGCGGCCTTCAGGCTGCTGAAGCTGGGCCCGGTGGTCGGTCAGCGCACCTGGGGCGGCGTGGTCGGCATGACCGGCCGGCACCGCCTCGGCGACGGCACGATCATCACGGTGCCGATGAACGCGGCCTGGTTCGACGCCTACGGCTGGTCCGTCGAGAACCGCGGCGTCGCCCCCGACGTGGAGAGCCTGCGCACCCCCCTGGACTGGGCCGAGGGCCGCCACGTCGAGATGGACGACGCCATCGAACTGGCCCTGGAACTCCTGGAGGCCAACCCGGCGGCGACCCCGCCCGACTACGGCGACGTACCCGACCGCTCACGGCCGAAGCTGCCCCCGCGCCGCTGAGCCCGCCTGCCGGTGAACACCCGTCACCAAACGTGGGGTGCCCCAACACACGGGGCACCCCACGTCGTTACGGTCGAAGCCGAGCGCGGCGACAACAGTGACTACCGGTCGTAGTCCTCGTTGCGGCGACCCTCCGTCTCGTCGCGCGTGCCCTCCATGCCCTGCCGGGCACGGTCACGCTCCTGGGAGGCGCGCTGGCCCGCCTTCTCCCGGCCCTCGCCGGACCTCTCCTTGCCCTGCCGACGCGCCTGCTCGGTCTGTTCCTGGGACTTGTCCTTCATGCCCATGCTGTTCACTCCCGTATGGGTGAGGATGATCCCCACGTGGGCGAGGGGATCGGCCTCGACCAGATTCACACGGGCGGTGACCCTGCGCATGTCGATCAGTGACGGTACGTGGTTGAGGTCGTCCGGTGCTGCTCGTCGGCCGCCCCGCCCGCGCCGACCAGCCCGGTCCGCACGCCCGTCAGCCGGTCCGCGAACCGCCGCATCTCCCGCTGCCCCACGGTCCCGATGATCCCCGGCAGATACCCGCGCACGCCCTGCGTCCCCCGCAGCCACCACTGCCCGTACACATGGCCGGCGCGCCGCTCGATCCCGGCCACGATCCGGTCCACCGCCGGTCCCAGCGGGTAGGTCTTGTTCGCCGGCCACGGCAGCCGCTGCCTCAACTCCCGCATGACGTCGTCCTGGTCGGCCCCGCGCACCATGTCGGTGTCGGTCCAGGACAGATACGCGACGCCCACCCGCACGCCCCTGTGGCCGACTTCGGCGCGCAGGCTGTGCGCGTACGCCTCCACACCGGACTTGGAGGCGCAGTACGCCGTCATCATCGGCGCCGGGGTGATCGCGGCGAGCGAGGCGATCTGCAGCAGATAGCCCCGGCTCTCGGTGAGCGCCGGCAGGAACGCCCGCCCGGTGACCGCCGATCCGATGAGGTTGACCTCGATCACCCGCCGCCAGGCCTCCGGATCGGACTCGGTGAACGGACCGCCGCTCGCCACACCGGCGTTGGCGACCACGATGTCGACCTTCCCGAACCGCTCCCTGACCTCCGCCGCGACCCGGGTCATCGCCTCGTGGTCGGTGACGTCGGCGTGCCAGTGGGCGCTCTCGCCGTGCAGCCGCTCACCGACCTGCTTGAGCGCGTCCGGCTCCAGCCCGACCAGCGCGATCCTCGCGCCGCGCGCGGACAGCTTGCGCGCGAGCAGCTCACCGACGCCCCGCGCGGCCCCCGTGACGACCGCGACCTGCCCTTCCAGGCCCACCCTGCTCATGCGCCCTCCTTGATCCGTGCGTCGTCGTTGACCCGTGCGTCGTCCTTGATCCGTGCGTCGTCGTTGCCGTGCCCGCGTGCCCGCCCGGTCGCCCGCACCGCTCGCGTCCAGGTACCAGCTGGTGCAGCCGCCGGTGTTCCACACCGTGCGCTTCATGCGCTCCTGCACCTTGCGGTTCCAGGCGTTCACGGCACTGGGCCGGGCGTCGAGGGCGGCCCGGCCGCCGAGGACCTCCAACTGCCGCAGGAAGTCGGCCATGTAGTTCAGCTGGGACTCGATCATCAGGATCATCGAGGAGTTCCCGAGGCCGGTGTTGGGCCCGATGATCGTCATCCAGTTCGGGAAGCCGGCCGCGGAGGCGCCGCGCAGCGCCGCCATGCCGTCCTTCCAGGTCTCGGCGAGCGTACGGCCGTCCGCGCCGACGACCCGCTCGGCGATCGGCAGGTCGGTGACGTGGAAGCCCGTACCGAAGACGATCACGTCCACCTCGGCCTCGGTGCCGTCGGCGGCGACGACGGTCGACCCGCGGACCTCGCTGAGCCCGCTCGCGACCACGTCCACGTTGTCCTGCGTGAGCGCCGGGTAGTACGTGTTGGACAGCAGGATCCGCTTGCAGCCGATGCGGTAGTCCGGGGTGAGCCTGGCGCGCAGCTCCGGGTCCTTGACGGCGCGGGCCATGTTGCGCTTGGCCAAGTGCTCGACGAGACCGAGCTCGTTGGGGTGCTTCGTGAACGCCTGGACCTGCAACTCCCGGATGCCCCACAGCAGTCCGCGGCGCAGCTGCGTGGTGAACGGCAGCGTGCGGTGCAGTGTGCGCTCCACTCCGCTGATCGCGCGGTCGACGCGGGGCAGCACCCACGGCGGGGTGCGCTGGAAGACGGTGAGCCGGGCGACCTCCGGCTGGATGGACGGCACGATCTGGATGGCGGAGGCGCCGGTGCCGACCATGGCGACCCGCTTGCCGGCGAGGTCGTGGCCGTGGTCCCAGCGGGCGGAGTGGAAGACCTTGCCGGGGAAGGAGTCGAGCCCCGGAACGGCCGGTACCTTCGGGTCGGACAGCGGCCCGGTCGCGGAGACGACGACGTCGGCGGAGAGGTTCCCGCCGGTGGTCTCGATGTCCCAGCGCAGCTTCTCCGCGTTCCAGGTCATCTTCTTGACCTCGGAGTCGAAGCGGATGTGCGGGCGGAGGTGGAAGACGTCCGTGACGTGCTCCAGGTAGGCGCGGATGTGCTCCTGCCCGGAGAAGGTGCGCGGCCAGTCGGGGTTGGGCGCGAAGGAGAACGAGTACAGGTGCGAGGGCACGTCGCAGGCGCACCCCGGATAGCTGTTGTCGCGCCAGGTGCCGCCGACACTGCCGGCCCTCTCCAGTACGACGAAGTCGGTGATCCCCTCCCGGCGCAGCCGCACGGCGGCACCCAGCCCGCCGAAGCCGGATCCGATCACCGCCACCCGCACATGTCGGTGCTCCGACATCGCACCCCTCCCTGCCTCGCGTCCTGCGACTCGCGTCCAGCCCTCAGCGACTCTGCCAGTGAACACTGGCGTAATGGGGAGCGTAGAGGAGGTGCGTACTGATGGGTAGAGGCCCGACCACAGCGTTTTGCATCAGCGGCTGCCGCCGCGGGCACCGCTGGTACAACATAGGCTGCTGCCGTGGCAGAAGACGGTGGAGAGCGCGGCGGACAGGCTGGAGGCCCACGCGAGTACCGCATGGAGGAACTGGCCCGCCTGGCCGGCATCACCGTGCGCACCCTGCGCTTCTACCGCGAGCGCAAGCTGATCCCGCCGCCGCGTCGCGAGGGCCGTATCGCCTGGTACGACGACCGTCACCTGGCCCGCCTGCGCACGATCTCGGCGCTGCTGGAACGCGGCCACACGCTCAGCGGCATAGCGGAACTGGCCGAGGCCTTCGACCACGGCCGGGACGTCGGCGACCTGCTGGGCCTGGGCGCCCCGACGGAGGAGACCCCGGTCCGCCTCACCCCGGAAGACCTCGCCGACCACTTCGCCGGCGAGGTCACCGCCGAGAACCTGGCCGCCGCCATGGAGCTCGGCTACGTCGGCACCGACGGCGGCGAGATCGTCCACGTCAGCCGCCGCCTGCTGGACGTCTCCTCCGCCCTGGTCCGCGAGGGCATCCCCCTCGCGGAAGTCCTCGACGCCGGCCGCCGCGTCCGCGAACACGCCGACGCCCTGGCCGCCCTCTTCACCGACCTGATCCTCCGCCACGCCCCCGAGGGGGATCTCCCGCGCCTGCGCCCGTTGGCGAAGAGCGTGGTGGACGCGGAACTGTCGATGGCGCTGGACCGCAGGGCGCGCAAACAGCCGTAGCGGAGACTCTCGGCGGGCCCTAAAGGTCGTAGACGACGGTCACCGGCGCGTGGTCGGACCACCGCTCGGCATGCGTGGCCGCCCGCTCCACGAACCCCTTGACGGCCTTGGCGGCGAGCCCGGGCGTGGACACGTGGTAGTCGATGCGCCACCCCGCGTCGTTGTCGAAGGCCCGCCCCCGGTAGGACCACCAGGTGTACGGCCCCGCCACGCCCGGATGCAGAGCACGCACGACATCGACGTACCCGCCGGCGGTCGGGGCGAAGACGGTGTCCAGCCACTCCCGCTCCTCCGGCAGGAAGCCGGAGTTCTTGATGTTGCCGCGCCAGTTCTTGAGGTCGGCCTGCTGGTGGGCGATGTTCCAGTCGCCGCAGACGAGGACCTCGCGCCCGTCGGCGGCGGCCCGCTCGCGCAGCCCCTTCAGATGGGCGAGGAACTCGCCCATGAAACGGATCTTCTCGTCCTGCCGCTCGGTGCCGACCTCGCCGGAGGGGAGATAGAGGGAGGCGACCGTCACACCCGGCAGGTCGGCCTCGACGTACCGCCCGCTGCCGTCGAACTCGGCGGACCCGAAGCCGATTTGAACCCGGTCGGGTTCGCGCCGCGTGTAGAGCGAGACTCCGGCGCGGCCCTTGGCGGCGGCGGGCGCGTGCACGACGTGCCAGCCGTCGGGCGTGCGGACGTGCTCGGGCAGCTGGTGGGGCTCGGCGCGCACCTCCTGCAGGCACAGCACGTCGGCCTGGGTCCCGGCGAGCCACTCCACGAAGCCCTTCTTGGCGGCGGCGCGCAGTCCATTCACATTTACGGAGGTCACGGTGAACACGGGGGCACCATACCGGCACACTGGACGAGGTCTTTTCGAAGACCGCGCCCTTGCCCGCTGCCGCATCGACATACGGTTTCCCACATGCATATCCGCCCAGTCCCCTTCGACCACCCCGACGCCGTCAAGCTGAACGACGAGGTCCAGGCCGAGTACCACGTCCGCTACGGCGACGGCGGCGACGCCACGCCCCTCGACCCGGCCGACTTCCGGCCCCCGAACGGCGCGTACCTGATCGCCTACGACGAGGACGGCACTCCCGTCGCCACGGGCGGCTGGCGCAGCCAGGACAAGAACCCCGAGGGCAACGAGGACGGCGACGCGGAACTGAAGCGGATGTACGTGATCCGGTCGATGCGCGGCCGCGGCCTGGCCCGTCGCGTCCTCGCCGCCCTGGAGGCCGACGCCCGCGCCGCCGGCCGCCTCCGCATGGTCCTGGAAACCGGCGACCAGCAACCGGAGGCCATCGCCCTCTACACCTCCAGCGGCTACGAACCGTGCACCAAGTTCGGCTACTACCGCGAGTACGAGTCGAGCATGTGCTTCGCGAAGACGCTGTAGGGCGCGCCGGCAGGGCGGGGGCCCGAGCTCGGACCCGGACCCGTCAGAGCTTCCCGCCGATCTCACACGCCCGGCACGGCGGCCGGCCGCACGTGCACTGCATGAGGGCGTCGAGGACCTCGCGGTCGTGGTAGAGGCACTCGTCCCTGCAGGTGTGGCGCGGGATGAACCCTGCCGGGATCTCATCGGGCCACGGCTCGTGACCGTCCCGGCAGCGGGCGAACCGCTCGGGGTCGGCGGAGTGCAGGTCGTGCATGCTCGACCGCGCCTCGTCCTCCAGCTCCCGCACCCGCTTCAGCAGGCCGTTCAGCTCGGCGGCGATGCCGGAGTACCGGTCGGCGCCGGTCCTCACGTGCGCGGCCCGCAGCGCCATCGCCGCGTTGCCCAGAAACCTGCCGGCATCCTGAAGGTCGGTCACGTGATGCAACTGAATGCCGTTCACGCCCCGTACCCACACGGCGTCCGCGTTGCTCACTGGCCCGCCCTTCCGGTGTCCACCTTGGTTTCGCTGGGAAATCAGTCCGTTTACGGAAACTAAGGGCCCGGGCCGCGACCGTCCAGCACATTTCGGAGTGAGCCGACTCACAGGGCACTCATAGGGCACTCACAGGGCATGACGTGCTGGATTTGACACGTGCACTTACGGACCGTCTCCTGGAAGGAGAGATGCGCTGCATGGAGTGCGCTTTTCGGAGCGCGCCGCACGCACTCGGGTTGGCCGGCGTCCACCGGTTTACGGAGTGGTGATGGCGACCTATCAATATCTATGCAGCCACTGTGGGCCATTCGACGTGAAGTTGACGATCGGAACGGCGCCCGCATCCTACGACTGCCCTGTCTGCACAGGGGCTGCGAGACGCGCGTATTCCTCGGTCGGCCTCGCGCTGACCTCGAAAGCGACCGCCGCCCTCCATCAGCGGGAAGAGCAGACCCGCGAGGCCCCGCCCGTGATCTCCGAAGTGCCGCCGCGCGCAAGGGCGGAACGGCGCCCACACCCCGCGATCTCGCGGTTGCCGCGCCCTTGAGGCCTGTGGCCACAACCCCGGTGGTGGTGCCCGCGCAACCGGACAACCGGGCCAGAAGCCCGGTCCAGGAACGAGGAATGAGGATCCGTCATGCCCGAGGTTCTCTTCAGTGTGGACCAGAGCAAGTCGATGCGTGAGCAGGATGTCCCCGGACACAACCGGTGGCATCCGGACGTCCCCACCGTCACCATGGTGCGGCCGGGAGCGGAGTTCCGTCTGGAGTGCCGCGACTGGACCGACTGCCAGATCGGCGACAATGATTCCGCCAACGACGTACGCGACATCGATCTGACCGTTCCTCATATGCTCAGTGGCCCGATAGGCGTGGAAGGAGCCGAACCGGGTGACCTGCTCGTCGTGGACCTTCTCGATCTCGGCCCCATTCCGCAGCAGACCGGAGACGTTTCGGGCCAGGGCTGGGGATACACCGGCATCTTCGCCAAAGCCAACGGCGGCGGCTTCCTGACCGACTATTTCCCGGACGCCTACAAGGCCATATGGAGCTTCCACGGGCAGCAGGCGGTCTCCCGCCACCTGCCCGGAATCCGCTTCACCGGAATCACCCACCCCGGGCTGTTCGGCACGGCTCCTTCCGCCGAGATGCTCGCCCGCTGGAACGCCCGCGAAAAGGCGCTGATCGACACCGACCCGAACCGGGTCCCGCCGCTCGCCACACCGCCGACCACCGACAACGCGCTCGCGGGCACGGCCACCGGGGACGCCGCACGGCGCATCGCCGAGGAGGGCGCACGCACGGTGCCGCCCCGCGAGAACGGCGGCAACCAGGACATCAAGAACTTCACGCGGGGTTCGAGGGCCTTCTGCCCCGTGTACGTCAAGGACGCCAAACTCTCCATAGGCGACCTGCACTTCAGCCAGGGCGACGGAGAGATCACGTTCTGCGGCGCCATCGAGATGGGCGGCTACGTCGACCTCCATGTCGACCTGATCAAGGGCGGCATGGAGACGTACGGCATCACCACCAACCCCGTGATCATTCCGGGCAACGTCGAGCCGAGGTACTCGGAGTTCCTCACCTTCATCGGGGTCTCGGTCGACCACGACACGGACACGAACTTCTACCTGGACGCGACACTGGCCTACCGCCGGGCCTGCCTCAACGCCGTCGAGTACCTCAAGAAGTTCGGCTACAGCGGCGAGCAGGCCTACCTGCTGCTCGGCGCGGCCCCCATCGAGGGACGCATCAGCGGCATCGTCGACATCCCCAACGCCTGCTGCTCGCTGTACGTCCCCACCGCCATCTTCGACTTCGACATCCGCCCCACCGCCACCGGCCCGACCAAGGCCGACCGCGGCCAGTGCGCCCTGACCAGCGCCTGACCGGCCAACGCTGGCAGGCTTCCGCTCCTGGCCCGCGCGGGGCGGATCCGGCGGTAGCGTGACCGCCATGACGGCTGAGAGCGAGGCGCTGGCAGGCGGCATGGTGAACGCCGGGGCGGTCTTCCGCCGGGGTGCGCTGGTGGAGCGCCCGGCGCCGCGCAACGCGCCCGCCCTACATGTCCATCTCCTCGCGCTGAAGGAGCACGGCTTCGACGCGGCACCGACTCCTGTCGGCCTCACCGAGGACGGCCGTGAGCAACTGGCCTTCATCCCCGGCGCCGTGGCTCTGCCGCCGTTCCCGGACTGGGCGATGACGAAGGCCGCCCTCGAATCGGTGGGCAGCCTGCTGCGGCGCCTGCACGAGGCCGGCGCGGCCGTCGAGGTCGACGCCGGCGCCGGGTGGCCCCTGGACCTCGCCGATCCGGAGGGGGGAACGCTGCTGTGCCACAACGACGTGTGCCCGGACAACGTCGTCTTCCGCGACGGCCGTGCCGCCGCCCTGATCGATTTCGACCTGGCGGCCCCGGGCCGCCCCCTCTGGGACGTCGCCATGACCGCCCGCTACTGGGTGCCCATGGCCGACCCCGCGTCCGCGGCCGCCTTCTACCCCTCCGGACTGGACGCACCCGCGCGGCTGCGGATCCTCGCCGACAGCTACGGCCTCTCGCCGCGGGACCGCGCCGAACTGCCCCGCGTCATCGAGCAGGCCACCGAGGTCTGCCGGAGCTTCGTCGCCGCCCGCGTGGCCGACGGCGACCCCGCCTACCTCCAGGCGCTGGCCGAGCGCGGTGGATGGGAACGCTGGGATCGCATGCAGACCTGGCTGGCGGACCACCGCGCGACGTTCACGGCTTCCTTGCTGAACTGACCGGCCCGGACTGCCGACTCAGGCAGTTCACCGCGGTCGGCCGAAGCGTTGAGCCGCCAGTCCATCGGCCAAGGCGGCTCCGTGAACTCGTCGGTCACTCGTCGGGCTCCACCTTCCGCGCCCTGTGGCGGATCCTTGAGGACTCTTCGAGAAGGGCCTTGGCCTCGGCGATGCCGGTGGACTCCGCCGCGCGTTGGTGGAGGTCGGCCATGTGCGCGTCGAGCTTCGGATCCCGGGCGATGGCGTACTCGCCCCACCAGCGGGCCATGAACGCGGGCAGCGGTCCGATGTCGTAGGTGTCGGCGATCGCCCGCTTCCAGTGCTCGTCGAAGTCGGGCAGGAGCTGGGGAGTGTGCCGGGCGATGGCGGCACGCAGCGCCTTCGGGTTCCGCTCGGGCATGGGCGGAACGGTCGGCGTGGGTTCTGCGGCGTGTGCGGTCATGACCGGGGGTACTCCTTCGTGCTCCTTCGGCGCACCGTTCCTACGACGATAGCCCGCCTCGATCACCCGGGTGAGCCGTTCGGCGCCGGGCGCTGGTGCCGGGCCTGGTATGGGGCGCGTGGGTTCATGCGGGTGCTCCCGGAGTGTGGTCACCGGTTCCGTCGCCGTCCACCGAGCCGCAGGGCTCGTCGATGTCGTCCGCCGAGGGCAGGCGTCGGCCGCGGGACTCCGCGACGCGCAGGGCGTCGGCGAGGCACTCGGTGAGGCGGATGGCGGCGTACCGCACCTCGACGTGCGGGGACATCGGGTCCTCCAGCACCAGTCGGGCACGGCGGAGCACGTCCAGGCCGTCGGCCAGCTGCCGGGCCTCCGTCTCGTCGGCCAGCCGGGAGACGTATCCACCCTCGCTGCCGTTGGCGAGGAAGCAGGGCTTTCCGTCCGGCGACGACCAGGGCAGCAGCCGGAGCGAGGGGTACGACTCCATCACGCGGCCACCTTCCCCGCGCCGATCACGTGCTGGTCGAGGTCGATGCCGAAGTCGGCGGCGAGGACGAGGGTGACCCGGCGGCGGCGCTGACGTGCGCGTTCCTGTTCGTGGGCGGTGAGGTAGGGGCGGACGAGCCGGGAGGCGGTGCCGTCGAGGGGGAGGTGCAGGCAGTACGGGGAGCGGTGGAGGGGGAGGCAGACGGAGTCGGTGGCGGGGGTGGGGTTCGGGGTGAGGTGCGCGGGGCGAGGGTCGCCCGCACGGTGGGTTCCGGTACCGGGACCGAAGAGAAGGCCCAGCCAATGGGCGAGGCGGCGGATAAGGTCGTGCATGTCGACGCTCCTTTGCAGCGTTGGCCGTGCCCCGGGGCCCTGCCAGGCCGCCGGGGTCTTTTCATCACTTCAAGACTACCCTGCACTAGAGAGCACTAGGGAGCACTAGGGAGCACTAGGGTGCAATAGGTAGCAGATGGCTGCACCCGTACGTACCCGCCTGTTGAGCAGCGCTTTAGCGTGCAGTTATGGCCGACATCCGTGAGTGGCGACCCGACCCCACGAGTCACGTGTACGTGTACCTGCAGGTGGCGCACCACATCGCCGAGCAGATTCGAACGGGGCGCCTTCCCGTGGGCGCACGTCTCGCCGGCGAGCGCGACCTCGCGGAGGAGTACGGCGTAGCGGTCAACACCATCCGCCGAGCCATCCGCGACCTACGGGATCAGGGGCTGCTTATCACTGTTCCCGTCAAAGGAACTTTCGTGCGCGCGGAGGATCCCTCACCTGAGGGCCCCGGAAAAGAAGACGGGACCGCCGACTGACGGTCCCGTCCCACTGCGGCGCTGCTACTCGGCGGCCTTCGCCCGCCCGCCCCGGCGCTTCTCCGGCCGCCGGTCACGGAGATCGGCCTCCGACAGCCGACGGACGGCGCAGCCCTTGTTCAGTGCCGTCTGGAACTCGCGGGCGGGGCTGTCTCCCCACTCCTCGTCGTACTCGTCGTACCACTGGTGGCCCCAGGGCATGACCTCCCTCAACCCGGCCAACAACGGCACGAACCGCGGGTCCTCGGGCTGCCAGCCGTCCTCCTCAGTGCGGTCGTTGATGAGGTTGACGAGGTCCTCGGCCTGATCCCTGTGGTTCCAGCCGGCCCAGCCGAGCAGCAGTGACGGGTCACCGTCGGTGGAGGCACTTGGGTAGGAGATGAACCGCTCCTTGGGCACATCGAGCTTGCCGCGGTTCGACCAGTAGGAGTGCCGGAGGAAGTCGGCGCCGCTGTACTTCGGCGGGACCTTGATGTCCAGGCGCACGCCGTCGCGGTCCTCCTCTCGCTGCTGCTCCCAGACGCGTTCCCACTGCGCACGCTTACGCAGACCAGACTCCTTGTAGCGGGGGGCGGCGAGATAGGGGACGTGCTCGTTCTCGATGACGGCTTGGAACACGGTGGCGAGGGACGCCTCGGACTTCTTGAGGTGGTCGGCCGCGTACAGGGCGGCGACCCGTCCGATCCACCCGCAAGGCTGAGTCATCCACCCGCACCCCCTTGGACCAGGATGACCAGAAATCAGGTACTTCGCCGGGCAGTTGTCTGGCAGGGTCGGAGACCATGCAGAAGATCGCGAAAGCATCGCTCGTCGCCCTCTCGGCCGGCGTCCTGGCCCTGACCCAGGTGGGATCCGCGCAGGCCGCCCCGCACTGGAACAAAACGATCAAGTGCCAGCAGAAGGACTGGGACGGACGGAACGTCCCCACCCGTGTCGGCAACAGCGAACTCGGCTGGGCCCACTTCTCGGGCAGGCACAACATTCGCACCTGCCGCATCGTCAACGCTCCCCTCAACGGCAAGCCGGACAAGAACGACGGCAAGGGAGGGCTGGAATACTGGGGCTATGCCTTCGACGGCAAGCACCCGCAGGTGAAGATCATCGTCAAGGCGCAGGTCACCCGCCGTACCCAGGACAAGCGGTACGACGCCGGGAAGGGGCAGATGATCGGCGTCATCACCGCCTTCTGCAAGGGCATGACGAAGTGCCCCAACTGGATGAACCAGTCCACCGCCAAGTTCGCGCGCTGACAGGGAGACGTTCGTATGACGCCGTGGGAAGTGGCCGTCGCACAGGCCGACGTGACCGGCCACATGATCCGCTACACGCAGGCGCCCCTCGTGAAGAAGCTCCGCGTCCGCGGCGTCCTCCCAGCCCCCCACCGGTCACCGGCCGTACGGATCGCCCTCGGCAAACGCACAGCGGACGTCCATGGCCTCCTCGCCGTCTACGAGGTCCCGCTTTCCCAGCAGGACGAGATGCTGAGCCCATGGGATGCGGTCAGCCGCGTACGGCATGAGGCCGGCGAAGTGCGTTTCTACTCCGGCGGCCAGGTGGACACCGTGCTCGGCGCACCGCTGATCAGGCTCTCGGAGGACGTGCCCTACGAGGAGCGTCCGGAGGACCGGGCGTACGCGCTGCTGACCACGCTGAACTGTCCGGCTCCGGGTGACGAGGAGCGGGAGAAGGCGGAGTCACTGCTGGTCGGCTTCCTGTACCTCGGCGAGGGCCGGATGCGGCTGTACGTGCGGCATCAGGGTGATCCCGACGTGGTGGGCTGCGATGTGCGGCTCGCGGAGGCAGGACCGGCAGTGATCGCCGAGGTGTTCCCGCGGTCGCGGGAGCGCGAGCTGTTCGAGGATCCGCAGGACGATCCGCACTGTGCGGCTTTGGTGAACCTGGTGCACCGATAGCAGCCGACTGGCACTGCGAGCTGTGCGGAGGCGGGATACCGCAGCATCAGATCGCGCAGCGGCCGCCGCCAAGTGCTGACGCCTTACACGGCTCAGGGGAGGATAAGGACCGCCCATGGCGGATCGGACACCGGCCGAGCAGGCGCTCGCCCCTTCGTACACGACCGGTGACGGCAGCGTGAGGTTCGGTATCGACGCTCTGTCGGTGGAACACCGTCCGGGAGACCTGTTGGATCACCTTCGCAGGCACAGGGCATCCGCGAGCCACAGAGCGCCGCTGAGTCACCGTCAACACGTCAGAGCCCCGGTCGGTGATCACCGACCGGGGCTCTGAGCTGCGTGGGGTGTTCACGAGAAGCCTTGACCAGCGGTGACGCGAGGGCTTGAAGATCGTTCCCCGTTCGTGAAGTGATCGTTCCCCGTACAGCCAAGCCTCTGGTCTTGCCGGCTTGGCTGGAGCCCTACTCTGCTTCGGAAGGTGCGCGGGTCAGCTCGTCAGGGGAGTACACCTCGGCTCCGGCGAGCGGAAACTTGACCATGACACCGCCGTTCGCGGTGATCATGACGACCTCCCCTACCGGATCTTCGGGATGATCGGTCGGCACTACAGGGGTGACTTTGTCACCTTCAGTCCATTCAGTCACTGTTCTTCCCTTTGGGGGATTACCCCGGAAACGACAAAGATCCCGACCGATCAAGAAGATCGGCGGGATCTCGTCAACAGCTCTCGAGCTAACTCAAGAACAGTCATGCGTGGACCTGTGGGGATTTGAACCCCAGACCCCCTCGATGCGAACGAGGTGCGCTACCGGACTGCGCCACAGGCCCTTGCAACGAGGGAAACCTTAGCATCCTCGTCCGGGTGGTTGGAAATCCGTTGCCGGGCTGGTCAGGAGCGGGGCCCGGTCCTGGGGTCACTCGTTGGCCGCGCGGGGACGGTCGCCGTCCTCGTACTGGTCGAAGAGCGGAGTGCGGCCGCGTTCGCGGGAGCGGCGGGCCGAGGCGGCGGTGGAGGTCCCCCCGCGCGAGCGCGTTCGAGCGTGGGGGAGGGCGTCGTCGGTGGGCGAGGAGGGTTCGCCCCCGGCGGGGGCCGCGTCCTGCTCCGGTACCGCCGTGGACGAGCGCGCCGAGCTCCAGGTGTCCGGGGCACCGAGGTCGACGTCGGAGGTGGCGCGCGGGGCGACCGGGGCCGTGACGTACGTGGGCAGCGGGACCGGGACCGGGTCCCAGCTGTCGCCCCGGCCGGGGCGGCGCTGGCGCTCGCGCTGCTGGTCGAGCCACTCGGCGTGGTCGGTCTGCTCGACCAGGGCGCGCCGGTCGGCGGCGAGGGCGGACAGTCCGGGGTCCGTCTCCGGTTCGGGTCCCGCGTCCGGCGCGTCGGCGGAGGGGTCCAGGGGTGCGCGCCGGCGGGGCCGGCGCCGGTTCTCGTGCAGCCGCTGCGCGGCGGCCTCGGCGTGGCGGCGGTCCATCTGGTAGGTGAAGCGGCGCCGCTCCTGGGCTCGCAGATACGCGATGTACGCGCTGAGCAGCACGGCGGGTGCGCCGGGTGCCCACAGGAAGGCGAGTCCGCCGACCGCTGCGACGATCGCGCCGAGGGTGAAGGCGAGGAAGAGAAGAACCGTGGTGCGCCGACGGCGTGCGAGCACCTTCGAGCGCCGGGCGCGCGCTGCGGCCGCCTCTGCGCCGGGCGCGCGCCGGGCCGCGGGGACGGCAGCGGGGACGGCAGCGGAGAC
>NZ_QFDQ01000146.1 GCF_003270085.1 Streptomyces triticisoli
GAGCGAGGGCCCCTGGAATCCGCCGACGGCGCGTTCCAGGGGCCCTCGCTCGTGACGGGCGCCACCAACCCCCGCAAGCAGTCACAGCCCTGTCCTGCAGCCGCGGCCCGGCCAAGTAGCCGCAGCCCCCGAAAGCACTTACTGCTCCTGGAGCAGGGGGTGGCTGCCCGTGTTCGTCGGTGCGTGCTCCGGCAGCCACAGCACGGCGACCGCGCCCTCGGCCGGAATGTGCTCCGGGGCGCCCGCCGGGCGGACGTTGCGGAAGGTCAGCCGGGCGCCGAGGACGCGGGCCTGGCCGGCCGCGATGGTCAGGCCGAGGCCGTGGCCGTGCCCGGCGCGGTCCCTGCTGCCGGTGCGGAAGCGGCTCGGACCCTCGGCGAGCAGGTCCTCGGGGAAGCCCGGGCCGTGGTCGCGCACCCGGATGACCCGGCCCTCCACGGTCACCTCGATCGGCGGCCTGCCGTGCCGGGCGGCGTTGGCGAGCAGGTTGAACAGCACCCGCTCCAGGCGCCGCGGGTCGGTCGTCACCTCCGACTCGTGCACCACGCGCACCTCGACGTCCGGGTCCTTGGCCGCCACCCGCCGGGCGACGAACTCGCCCAACAGGATGTCCTGCAGCTCGGCCCGCTCGGAGGCGCCGTCGAGCCGGGCCACCTCCAGCACGTCCTCGACCAGCGTGCGCATGGCCTTCGCACGGTCCAGGACCAGCTCCGTCGGCCGGCCGGGCGGCAGCAGCTCGGCCGCCGTCAGCAGCCCGGTCACCGGAGTGCGCAGCTCGTGCGCGATGTCCGCCGTGACCCGGCGCTCCGCCTCCAGCCGCTGCCGCAGCGCGTCCGCCATCGCGTCCACCGCGCGCGCGAGGTCGTCGGTCTCGTCCCGTACGACACCACCCATGGCGTCCCGGACCCGTACGTCCGTCTCACCCTTGGCGACCTGGTTGGCCGCGGTCGCCGCCTTGCGCAGCCGGCCCGACAGCTGACCCCCTATCAGCACGCCCAGCGCGCTGCCGCCGAGGACGACCGCGATGGAGCCGATGACCAGCGCCTGGTCGAGGTCGTTGAGGATGTTCGTGCTGCGGTCGGTGAAGTGCGTGTGCAGGGACAGCACATGGCCGTCCTTGACCGGCACGGCCGCCCAGATGTCGGCCAGCTTGTCCGTGTGGTCGCTCACATACGTCGCCCGCCGGCCCTGGTCGACCTTCTCCCGCAGCGCGGGCGGCAGCTCCGGATCGTCGATCTTGACACCGGGGAAGTTCGTCCGCCCCGACAGCTCGTAGTTCCGCTGGGCGATCTGGACCCGCTCGATGGCCAGGTCGCGCGCGTTGTCGAGCATCGACACCCGCGCGGCGTTGTGCACGACCAGGCTCAGCGCGACCGCCACCAGCGCGCCGACCAGCGCGATGGCCGCGCTGAGCTTCCACCTCAGCCCCGTACGGATCTCCGCGTGCTCCAGGCGCCGAGGGAGCAGGCGCCGTGTGATCCCCCGCATGGCCACTCCACTCAGGCCTTCAGCTTGTAGCCGAAGCCGCGGACCGTCTCGATGCGGTCCTGGCCGATCTTCGTACGCAGCCGCTGCACATGGACGTCGACCACGCGCGTGTCGCCGCCCCAGCCGTAGTCCCACACCCGCTCGAGGAGCTTGTCGCGGGACAGGACCGTGCCCGGCGCGGAGGAGAACTCGAGGAGCAGCCGCATTTCGGTGGGGGTGAGCGCCACCGGCCGGCCGTCCCGGCGCACCTCCATCCCCTCGGTGTCGACCTCCAGGTCGCCGAAGGTCAGCACCCCGCCGTCCACCGCCGGGGAGTGCTCCCCGGGCCGGACGCCGCCGGCGTGCCCGAAGCGGCGCAGCACCGCGCGGATCCGGGCGACCAGGACGGCCCCGTCGAACGGCTTGGTCACATAGTCGTCGGCGCCCGCCTCCAGGCCCAGAACCACGTCGATCGAGTCGGCGCGCGCGGACAGCATGATCACCGGCACCGTCGACTCGTCGCGGATGCGGCGGCACAGGCTGACGCCGTCGAGGCCGGGGACCATGACGTCCAGCAGCGCGATGTCGGGCCGCCGGGCCCGGAACTCCTCCAGGCCCGACAGCCCGTCGGGCATGGCCGTGACCGCGAAGCCGCTGCGCTCCAGAGCGAGCTGTGTGGCCTCACGGATGACGTCGTCGTCCTCGACGAACAGGACGTGGGTCTGCTCTGCCATCCCGGTGCTCTCAGTCCTCGTGTGCTTCTCGTCGTGCGTTGCGATGGAGTGCGCTCATTGCGGTGGGGTGCGCTCATGGAGACGGGGTGCGTCATCGAGCGGTGCGAGTGCGCTCACTGAGTGGACGCGTCCGCCGCCGGACGCGTTCACCCTCTGCCTGACCGGGCGGACCCCGTACGTCAGCTGTCGGGGGCCGGCGCCGTGTCACCCCCGACGGCCTGGCTGTACTCGTTGCGCGTGCTGAACTCCTTGATGAACCGGCCCGCGGCGGACCAGCGGTAGGTGATCACGTCCTCGCCGGACGGGCTCGAGACCGGGTCGCCCTTCTCGTACACCTGCTTGGTCACCACGAGGTCGCCGCGGTCGATCTCGGCGTAGACCGGGGGTTCCTCGGCCTTGAAGACGTTCTCGTACCCGCTGCCCTGCTCGCGGTACACGTAGGCGCCCACACCCACCGCGTCCCCGCAGGTCAGCACGTTGACGACGATGTCGTCGACGGAGTTCCCGGTCAGATCGCCGTACGACACGTCGACGGGGTACTCGTCGGCCACGCACGGTTCCAGCGCCCGCTTGACCGCGGCCGAGACCTGCGGGTCCTGCTCGATGAGCCGGACCGCGTCCACCCGCTCGGCCCGGACGGTGGGGCTGAGGGAGGGGGTGACGGCGGGACTCACCACCGAGTCGGCATGGGCCGGGCCCTCGTCACGCGCCCCGGTCCCCCCGGTGCCGCAGGCGGACACCAAAAGGGCGAGGGCGGCGAGCACGACCACCGCCGTACTCACCGCCTGGACGGTGTCCTGGGCCAGGACGGACCCAGGGCCGGTGTCCCTGCCGGTCAGGCCGCGCAACGCTCCCGCTCCTCACGCTCCAGCGCGCGTGCGTCCAGATCGCGGACCTCCAACTCCTGGCGGAGCCGGGCGAGCGCCCGGTGCAGCGTGCTCTTGACCGTACCCGCGGACATGCCGAGGGCGGCGGCCGTCTCCTCCGTGGACATCTGCTCCCAGTGTCGCAGCACGACGACACTGCGCTGCTTGGGGGCGAGGACTTTCATGACGTCCATCAGGAGCGCGCGGTCGGCGTGCTGCTCGGTGGAGTCCTCGACCGAGGCGTCGGGCAGCTGCTCGGTGGGGACCTCCTCCAACTTCCGGGCCCGCCACCACTCGGTACGCGTGTTGATCATCACCCGGCGCAGGTAGGCGTCCGCGAGCCGCTTGTCGGCGATGCCCTCCCAACGGCCGTACGTCCGTACGAGTGCCGTCTGGAGCAGGTCCTGGGCGTCGACCGGGTCCGGCACCAGCCGGCGCGCACTGCGCAGCAGCGCGTCCTGCCGGGTGCGCACGTACTCCTCGAACCCGAGCACCTCTCCCTGCGCCATGTCCAACCGCCTCCGATCCCCGTTTTCCGGCCCGTCTGCCGCCGGTCTTCACATCTGTGAGCGGACGGGCTGTGGTCGGCAGCCGCCCGGTGCCTGTCGGCACGCGATCGAAGGTACGGAGGTGTTGTCACGGCGCTGTCCGAAGCAGCCTGCGGTCAGCACTCGGCTGTGCGTCGGTTGTGTAACGGAAGCGGTAACAGGGTGATCCAGGGCTCCGATCAGCGTACTTTTGCGACAATTTGGGAGGGTGGGCGGCGCGCGGGAGCGTGACACGCACGCCCGCGGCGCCCCCAGGAGCCGTCACCCGCCTGTGAGGTGACCGTATGTCAGGTCAGCGGCAGCCGGTACAACCCGCCCGGCAGCGGCTCCACCAGGCCGTCCGCGACGAGTCCGTCCAGCGCCCGGGCCCGCTGGACCGGCTCGTGCCAGACCCGGTCGAGCACCGTCTGCGGCACCGGCGTGTGCGCCTCGCGCAGCACGGCGAGCAGCTTGCCGCGGACCTGCCGGTCGGTGCCGGCGTACGTCTGTCCCCGGCGGGGCGGTCCCTCGTGCGCGGGCTTGCCCGCCAGCCGCCAGGCGCAGTGCGCGGTGATCGGACAGCGCGCGCACGACTCGTTCTTCGCCGTGCACACCAGCGCGCCGAGTTCCATGGAGGCGGCGGCCCATCGAGCCGCGGTCCGCTCGTCCTCGGGCAGCAGGGCGCGGGCCAGGCGGCGCTCGGCGGCGGTGGTGGCGTTCGGCGGGTACTGCACGCCGGTGACCGCGCGGGCCAGCACCCGGCGGACGTTGGTGTCCAGGACGGCGTGCCGCTGGCCGTAGGCGAAGGAGGCGACCGCCGCGGCCGTGTACTCGCCGATGCCCGGCAGGGCGAGCAGCTGCGCGTGCTCGGTGGGTACGTCGCCACCGTGCCGTTCCGTTATGGCGACCGCGGCGCCGTGCAGGCGCAGGGCGCGGCGCGGGTAGCCGAGCCGGCCCCAGGCGCGGACGGCCTCGCCCGGCGCCTCCTTGGCGAGGTCGGCGGGGCGGGGCCAGCGCTCGAGCCACTGCTCGTAGACCGGCAGCACACGGCTGACCGGCGTCTGCTGCAGCATGAACTCGCTGACCATCACGCCCCAGGCGCCGGCGTCGGGGCGCCGCCAGGGCAGGTCGCGGGCGTGGGTGTCGAACCAGGTGATGACCGGGGTGTGCAGGGTCTGGCCGAGGGGCGTGCCGGAGGCCTCGGGGTCGACGGGCAGGTCGGTGCCCGGCCGGGCGCCGGTGGCGGGGGCCGGAGTGTCGGAGCTGCTGTGCGGGGGCAGTGTGGGCGCAGTCATGGCGCTTCCGATCCTGCCACGTGGGGGTGGACGGCCGTGTGACCCGCGCGGGCCGGTGTCGTCACCGATCGTGTTCGTGCGGCTACGGAATCCGTAAGAGGGGTCACGCGTAAGGGGGTTGCCGGAATGATGATCCGGAAAAGTTGTGGTCACAGCGGCGGGTGGCGCAGGGGAAAGCGGCGATCTCTCGTACAGTTTGGGCCGTGGGATCTCTGCGCAATCCGGTCGGTCCGCTTCCCGCCTCCATCTACTGGCGACGGAGGGTCCTACTGCTGTCCGCGGTCGCCCTGTTGGCGCTGCTGACCGCCTGGATCTTCACCCTGGGCGGCGGGGACCGCAAGAACAACGGCGGCACATCGAACGGCAAGCACCCCGCGCCCTCGACCATCACGCCGGGGCCCTCCGGATCGGGTCCCGCGATCAGTGAACACCCGGGCGGCCGTGACGAGTCCGGCGGCGGGGACTCCAGCGGGTCGGACTCCGGATCCGGCGACACCGGCGACACCGGCGACACCGGCGGCTCCGACGGCACGAGCGGGGGCGGCCCCGGGTCCGGCGGGGCGGCCGGCGGCGAGGACGGCGGCGCCAAGGGCGGCGGCGGTACGGGTCCCGCACTGCCGGTCGGCAGCACGCTGCCCAACTGCACCCCGGGGGCGGTGAAGTTGGCGCTGCGCAGCGTGCACAACTCCTACGCTCCCGGGCAGACACCCACGTTCGAACTGATCGCCAGGAACTCCTCCGGCAGGGACTGCAAGGTCGACCTCGGGCCGAAGACCGCGGTGGTGACGGTCAGCCAGTCCGACAGCAGTGCCGCCTACTGGTCCTCGGCCGACTGCCCGAAGACGGCCGGAAGCCGGCTGTACCGGGTGCCGGCGGGCAGCGGCATCACGTACACCGTCGAGTGGGACCGCAGGCCGAGCGCCGCGCAGTGCGCGACGCCCCCGGCCGGGTCGGCCCGGGCGGGCACCTACCTGGTGGAGGCGAAGGTGCCGGGCTACGACAAGCTGCGGACGTCGTTCGTGCTGTCGGAGGACTGAGTCCCGCCGCCTGCCGGACACGGCACACGGCGCCGGGGCTCAGACGTACCGCTCCAGGATCGACGACTCCGCCAGCCGGGACAGGCCCTCGCGGACGCTGCGCGCCCGCGCCTCGCCCACGCCGTCCACCGTCTGCAGGTCGTCGACGCTCGCGGCGAGCAGCTTCTGCAGCCCGCCGAAGTGCTCGACCAGGCGGTCGATGATGGCGCGGGGCAGCCGGGGCACTTTGGCCAGCAGGCGGAAGCCGCGCGGGGAGACCGCCGAGTCGAGGGTCTCGGGGGAGCCGGTGTAGCCGAGCGCCCGGGCCACGGTGGACAGTTCGAGCAGCTCGGCGTGGGAGAGCTTGTCGAGCTCCAGCAGCGCCTCGTCGACCGTGCGGGAGCGCTTGGCGGTGGGCTCGGGGACGTAGTCCCGCACGACCAGTTCCCGCTCGGGCTCCACGCCGGCGATCAACTCGTCCAGCTGGAGGGCGAGAAGGCGGCCGTCGGTGCCCAGTTCCACCACGTACTCGGCGATTTCGGTGGCGATCCGGCGCACCATCTCCAGGCGCTGCGCGACCGCCGAGACGTCCCGGACCGTCACCAGGTCCTCGATCTCCAGCGCGGACAGTGTGCCGGCCACCTCGTCCAGGCGGAGCTTGTAGCGCTCCAGGGTGGCCAGGGCCTGGTTGGCGCGGGAGAGGATCGCCGCGGAGTCCTCCAGGACACGGCGCTGGCCGTCGACGTAGAGGGCGATGAGCCGCATGGACTGCGAGACGGAGACCACGGGGAAGCCGACCTGCTTGCTCACCCGGTCCGCCGTACGGTGCCGGGTGCCCGTCTCCTCGGTGGGGATCGTGGGGTCCGGCACCAGCTGTACGCCCGCCCGCAGGATCTTCGACAGGTCCGAGGAGATCACGATGCCGCCGTCCAGCTTGCACAGCTCCCGCAGCCGCGTCGCCGTGAACTCGACGTCCAGGACGAAACCGCCCGTGCACATCGTTTCCACGGTCTTGTCGGAGCCGAGCACGATGAGCCCGCCGGTGTTGCCGCGGAGCACCCGCTCGAGGCCGTCCCGCAGCGCCGTACCGGGCGCCACGGCGCTCAGGGAAGCGCGCATCAGGCCATCGGCGCCGGAACTCCCGCCGGACTTTCCGGGAGCTGCTGCCCGGTCGTTGGCTGCCACTGCACTCCTCCGGTCGCAGGTACTTCAGGCGCTCCCGTATCGCACCTCGGTTCGTACGGACGGGCGGGACCAGGGCAAAGTCTACCGGCGGTCCTCCTGCTCCCGTGGGGCCTCTCGGCGACGGGAGCGCGGCAGGACCCGCAGCGCATCCCCGATGTCGGCGACTTCCAGGACCTTCATCCCCGACGGAATCCTTCCCGGGTCGCCCGGCACGAGCGCGTGCGTGAAGCCCAGGCGGTGGGCCTCCGCGAGCCGGCGCTGCACGCCCGTGACCCGCCTGACCTCACCCGCCAGACCCACCTCGCCGATCGCGACGAGGTTCTTCGGCAGCGGGGTGTCACTCGCGGCCGACGCCAGCGCCAGGGCGACGGCGAGGTCCGCGGCCGGCTCGGACAGCTTCACGCCGCCGACCGTCGCCGAGTAGATGTCCCGCTTGCCCAGCGCGCTGATCCGGCCCCGCTGCTCCAGCACGGCCAGCATCATCGAGACCCGGGAGGTCTCCAGGCCCGACGTCGTACGGCGCGGGGAGGGGATCTGGGAGTCGACGGTGAGCGCCTGCACCTCGGCGACCAGGGGGCGGCGGCCCTCCAGGGTGACGGTCAGGCAGGTGCCGGGCACCGGCTCGTCGCGGCGGGTCAGGAACAGGCCGCTGGGGTCGGCCAGACCCGTGATGCCCTCGTCGTGCAGCTCGAAGCAGCCGACCTCGTCCGTCGCGCCGTAGCGGTTCTTGACGCCGCGGACCAGGCGCAGGCGCGCGTGCCGGTCGCCCTCGAAGTGCAGGACGACGTCCACCAGGTGCTCCAGCAGACGCGGGCCCGCGATCGCGCCGTCCTTGGTGACATGGCCCACCAGGAGCGTGGACATCCCGCGCTCCTTGGAGGCGCGGATCAGCGCCCCCGCCACCTCCCGCACCTGTGCCATGCCGCCGGGTGCGCCGTCGATCTCGGGGGAGGCGACCGTCTGCACCGAGTCGAGGACGAGCAGGGAGGGCTTGACCGCGTCCAAGTGGCCGAGGACGGCAGACAGGTCGGTCTCGGCGGCCAGATACAGGTGGTCGTCGATGGCGCCGATGCGGTCGGCGCGCAGGCGGACCTGGCTCGCCGACTCCTCGCCCGTGACGTACAGCGTGCGGTGCTCGTCGCTCGCGGACTTGGCCGCCACGTCCAGCAGCAGCGTGGACTTGCCGACGCCGGGCTCGCCCGCGAGGAGGACGACGGCACCGGGGACCAGCCCGCCGCCGAGGACGCGGTCGAGCTCGGGCACGCCGGTGGTACGGGCGGTGGCCTGGCGGCCGTCGACCTGGCCGATGGGCACGGCGGAGGTGGTGACCCGGCCCGGCGCCGTCGTACGGACCGCGGGCGCGCCGTACTCCTCGACCGTGCCCCAGGCCTGGCACTCGGGGCAGCGGCCGAGCCACTTGGCCGTCTGCCAGCCGCACTCCGTGCAGCGGTAGGACGGGCGGTCCTTGGCGGTCTTGGTACGGGCAGCCATGGAGAAACCGTAACCGTCGGCACCGACAACACGGTCTGCCCCTTATGAGGGATCGTTTCACCCGTACGAATTAAAAGTGCTCAAGGGACAAGTGCGGACGATCCCGCGCCGCATACGGTCGTACGGGTGATGAGCAGCAGTCCGGACACCACGACCCGCACGACCGGTGCGCACCGGACGCACCGGACGCACCGCGAAGCGCGCGACCGCGCCGCCGCGCGCACCCTGGCGCAGCGCCCGTCCGCGCCCTACGAGCCGTACCTCGACGGCCTGTTCACCTACTGCCTGTCCGTGCTCTGCGACCACGACGCGGCGACCGCCGCCCTCGCCGACGCACTGGCGTCCGCCGAGCGGCGCGGGCAGCGCGGACCCGGGACCGCGGGCGAGCACCGGGCCTGGCTGTACGCACTGGTCCGCTGGGCGTGCCTGCGCAAGCTGGCCGAGGCCAGGCAGGAACGCCGGAGCACGCACGCCGCGGACCGCGACGACGACCGGCACGGGCGCGTGCGGCCCGCGGCCCCGCCCGTCTCCGACGAGGTCCAGCGGGAGCGGCGGCGCGAACTCGCCCTGCTCGCCTGGCCGGAGGCCGCCGGCACCACCCCGGAGCAGCGCGAGGCGCTGGAACTCGCCGTACGCCACCACCTCGCCGCCCACGAGGTCGCCGCCGTCCTCGGCCTGAACCTCGCCGCGACCCGGGAGCTGCTCGCCGCGGCCGCCTGCGAGGTGGAGCGCACGCGCGCGGCGCTCGCCGTCGTCGAGACCGGCACCTGTCCGAGCGTGTCCCGCCTGACCGGCGACGACCAGGTGGTGCTCGGCGCGGCACTGCGGCGCGAGCTCGTTCGGCACGTCGACGACTGTCCGCGCTGCCGCCGCACCGCCGGGCGCGCCCTGCCCGGCCGGTGGCCCGGCGCCACCGTCACCCCCGCCGAGCTGCCCGTCCTCACGACGCCCCGCGCGGCCCTGCACACGGCGCTGGCGCACCACCCGCGCGCGCGGAGCACCGCCCCCCGCTTCGACCGGCGCGGCTTCCCCATGGACCCCAAGGACCGCGCGGCCCGCAGGGACCGGCTGCGCGCGCGTGCCGTCACGACGACCGTGGTGGCCACCGTGGTGGCCGCCCCCGCGCTGGCCCTGTGGGCCGCCTACCGGGGTGCCCCCACCGGCGAGGGCACCGGAAACCCCTCCGCCACCGCGCACGAGGCGCACGACCCGGGCGCCCCGGGCGACGAGGCGGCGGGCAGCGGGTACGAGAACACCGGCAACGCGGCCCCCGGACCCGACACCCGCTTCGACAGGGGCGGCGGACCCGATGTCTCCGTGGAGGTCGTCAGCGTCACCGGCGCCGGCCACCAGGACGGCCATCTGGCGGTGACCGCCGCCGGCGACGGCGACACCACACTGATCACACTCGCCGCCTCCGGCCCCGGGCCGGTCCGCTGGTCGGCCTCCACCGGGGCGTCCTGGCTCTGGCTGAGCCGCACATCGGGAACCCTGAAGCCCGGAGAGTCGTTGACGATCAAGGTGTACGTCGACCACCTGCGTGAGCCGTCCGGCCACTGGAGCGCGCGCGTGGCGATCGCGCCGGCCGGCGCCGTCGTCTCCATCGACGGCCACGGCACCGCGCCCGGCCCCTCGAACCCCGGCCCCACTTCTCCGGCCGGCCCGTCACCGACCCCCGACCCGCATCCCGCGCCGGTCCGGTCCGACCCCGGGAGCCCCACGAGCCCCCCGGCCGCCCCACCGTCGTCCGATCCGGCGCCGACCCCGGCCGAGCCCACCCCACCCGACCCGGACGGGCACCCCCCGGCACCCGAGGACAGCGACGACCCGAGCAGCCCGAGCCCGCCGGACGGCCCCCAGGGCAGTCCCAGTCAGGCCCGGCCCTTCTCATGAGCCGGACCAGTTGGACCAGCCGGACCAGTTGGACCAGCCGGACCAGTTGGACCAGCCGGAGCGACCGGAGCGGCAGGATCGGCCGGATGCGGTGCCACCAGCGGCAGCTCCGAGGCCAGACGCTCCTCGCACAGCTCGACCAGACGGTCGTAGCCGGCCTTGCCCATCAGCTCGGTCAGCTCGGCCCGGTAGGAGACGTACACCGGCTCGCCCGCGCCGTGCGCCGACGTCGCCGAGGTGCACCACCAGTGCAGGTCGTGTCCGCCAGGCCCCCAGCCCCTGCGGTCGTACTCGCCGATCGACACCTGCAGCACACGGGTGTCGTCGGGCCGGTCGATCCACTCGTAGGTCCGCCGGATCGGCAGCTGCCAGCACACGTCCGGCTTGGTCTCCAGCGGCTCGCGGCCCTCCTTCAGCGCCAGGATGTGCAGCGAGCAGCCCATGCCGGCGGGGAAGCCGGGCCGGTTCTGGAAGATGCACGACCCCTGGAACCGGCGGGTCTGCCGGGAGCCCTCCTCGTCCTCCGAGATCCAGCCGTCGGCCGTGCCCTCGGCATGGTTCTGCCAGATGTCCGGTGTGAGCCTCGCCACGTGCTCGGCAACCCGCTTCTCGTCGTCCTCGTCCGAGAAGTGGGCGCCCAGCGTGCAGCACCCGTCGTCCGCGCGGCCCGCCTCGATGCCCTGGCAGCCGCTGCCGAAGATGCAGTTCCAACGGGAGGTCAGCCATGTCAGATCACAGCGGAAGACCTGCTCGTCGTCCGCCGGATCCGGGAACTCCACCCACGCGCGCGCGAAGTCGAGCCCCTTCTCGTCGGCTTCCGGACCGCGCTTCTTCGGCCTCACCGCTTTCACCCGGTTCGCCGGGTTCACCGGGTCCGCCGGGTTCGCCGATTTATCGGTCTTCGCCTTTTTCGTCTTTGGCACCCGTCCAGGGTAAGTCGCCGGACAGCGCGGCCGGGACCGCCCCGGCCAGGGCATCCGGGCCGGACGACGTCCCAGGTCGCAGTAGCGTTCCGTACATGAGACTCGGTGTTCTCGACGTGGGTTCGAACACGGTGCACCTGCTGGTGGTCGACGCGCACCCCGGCGCCCGCCCGCTGCCCGCGCACTCGCACAAGGCCGAGCTGCGCCTCGCCCAACTCCTCGACGAGGGCGGTGCGATCGGATCCGACGGCGTCGACAGACTCGTCGCGGTGATCCACGAGGCACTCCGGGCCGCCGAGGACAAGGGCGTCGAGGACCTGCTGCCGTTCGCGACCTCCGCCGTGCGCGAGGCGGGCAACGCCGACGACGTCCTCGCGCGCGTGCAGGCCGAGACCGGCGTCGCGCTCCAGGTGCTCAGCGGCGCGGAGGAGGCCCGCCTCACCTTCCTCGCCGCCCGCCGCTGGTTCGGCTGGTCGGCGGGGAAGCTGCTGGTCCTGGACATCGGCGGCGGCTCGCTGGAGATCGCCTACGGCATCGACGAGGAGCCCGACGCGGCCGTGTCACTGCCGCTCGGCGCGGGCCGGCTCACCGCCGCCTGGCTGCCCGGCGACCCGCCCGACCCCGAGGACGTCAGGGCGCTGCGCCGTCATGTGCGCACCGAGATCGCACGGACCATCGGCGAGTTCAGCCGGTTCGGCGTCCCCGACCACGTCGTCGCCACCTCCAAGACGTTCAAGCAGCTCGCCCGACTGGCCGGCGCCGCCCGCTCCACCGAGGGCCTGTACGTCCAGCGCGAACTGAAACGCGAGTCCCTGGAGGTGTGGGTGTCCAGGCTCTCCGGCATGACGAACGACGAGCGCTGCGAACTCCCCGGCGTCTCCGACGGCCGAGCGGGCCAGCTCCTGGCCGGCGCGCTGGTCGCCGAGGGCGCGATGGACCTGTTCGGAGTGGAGCGCCTGGAGATATGCCCGTGGGCGCTGAGGGAGGGAGTAATCCTGCGGCGCCTCGATCACATGGGCCCGGCGTAGAGATGCAAGGGGGGCGGGGACTGTGCGACAGACCACAAGGGACCCGCACTCGCCCATGACGAACACCACAACGGCGAACGGGCACCCCGCGTCACCCAACCACACCCCGTAACCTGTCCCTCGTGGTGGAACCCGTTCGCATCCCGGATGTGAAGGTCGCCCTGTCGACGGCCTCCGTCTACCCGGAGTCGACGGCGACGGCCTTCGAGGTCGCCGCGCGCCTGGGATACGACGGGGTCGAGGTCATGGTGTGGACCGACCCCGTCAGCCAGGACATCGAGGCGCTGCGCAGGCTCAGTGACTACCACCGGATCCCGATCCTCGCCGTGCACGCCCCCTGCCTGCTGATCACACAGCGGGTGTGGTCCACCGACCCCTGGACCAAGCTCCAGCGCGCGAGAGCGGCAGCCGAGAAGCTCGGCGCGAGCACGGTCGTGGTCCACCCGCCGTTCCGCTGGCAGCGTCAGTACGCCCGTGACTTCGTCGCCGGCGTCTGGCGCATGGCGAACGAGACCGATGTGCGATTCGCCGTCGAGAACATGTACCCGTGGCGCTACCGCGACCGCGAGATGCTCGCCTACGCCCCCGACTGGGACGTCACCAAGGACGACTACCGCCACTTCACGATCGACCTCAGCCACGCCGCGACGGCCCGCGCCGACGCGCTGCAGATGCTCGACCGCATGGGCGACCGGCTCGGACACGTGCACCTCGCCGACGGCAGGGGTTCGGCGAAGGACGAGCACCTGGTGCCCGGCCGCGGCTCCCAGCCCTGCGCCGAGGTGCTGGAACGTCTCGCCCTGTCCGGTTTCGACGGCCATGTCGTCATCGAGGTCAACACCCGCCGTGCCATGTCCAGCGCCGAGCGCGAGGCCGACCTCGCCGAGGCCCTGGCCTTCACCCGGCTGCACCTGGCCTCGGCGGTGCGGGTGCCCCGGCGATGACCGGCACCACCGCCCGGCGCCGCGGCCGCCCCCGCCGTGAGGAGGCCGCCGACACCCGCGACCGCATCCTGACCGTCGCCCGCGAGGAGTTCTCCGAGCACGGCTACGAGAAGACCTCCGTGCGCGGCATCGCCAAGGCCGCCGGGGTCGACTCGGCCCTCGTACACCACTACTTCGGCACCAAGGAGCAGGTGTTCGAGGCGGCGGTCGCGGTCATCTTCGCCCCCGCCCTGAACGCCCCGGACGCACTCGCCGACGCCCCTCCGGACGATGTGGGCGAGCGCCTGACCAGGTTCTTCTTCGGCATCTGGGAGAACCCGGCCACCCGTACGCCCCTGCTGGCGGTCGTCCGCTCCGCGCTGACCAACGACACCGCGGCCGCCGTCTTCCGCCGGCTGATCGCCTCCCAGCTGCTGCGCCGCATCGCCGGCCGGCTCGACCTGCCCGACGCGGAGCTGCGCGCCGAGCTCGCCGCCGCCCAGCTGGTGGGGTGCGCGATCCTGCGGTACGTGATCAGGCTGGAGCCGCTGGCGTCGGCGGACGCGGAGCAGATCGTCGCGCGGCTGGCACCGGTGGTGCAGGGGCACCTCACGGGCCCCTGAGCCGACCCCTCCGCGGAACCGTGAGCACGGCCCGCCCCGCGGCCCCTGCCCCGCGGCCCCCACCCCGCCGTTCCCGAGACACGCGTCCCGTATGGCGGACGCCGCGTCCCGATCCCTGGATGACCGGCGTACGCTCGACTGCGTCAGTACCCTGCCAGGACTGCCCGGAGTCCCGGCGGAACGTCCCGAAGGTCCCGAAGGAGCGAGCGACGATGCCCGAGCTGAGGTCCCGCACAGTCACCCACGGCCGCAACATGGCGGGCGCCCGTGCCCTGATGCGCGCCTCCGGTGTACCCGGTGCGGACATCGGCCGGAAGCCGATCGTCGCGGTCGCCAACAGCTTCACCGAGTTCGTGCCCGGCCACACCCACCTGCAGCCGGTCGGCCGGATCGTCAGCGAGGCGGTCCGCGAGGCGGGCGGCATCCCGCGCGAGTTCAACACCATCGCCGTCGACGACGGCATCGCGATGGGCCACGGCGGCATGCTCTACTCGCTGCCCTCCCGCGACCTGATCGCGGACAGCGTCGAGTACATGGTCGAGGCCCACTGCGCCGACGCCCTGATCTGCATCTCCAACTGCGACAAGATCACCCCGGGCATGCTGATGGCCGCCCTGCGCCTGAACATCCCGACGGTCTTCGTCTCCGGCGGCCCGATGGAGTCCGGCCGGGCCACCCTGGTCGACGGCACGGTCCGCACCCTCGACCTGGTCGACGCGATCTCCGATGCCGTGAACGACCAGGTCTCCGACGAGGACATCCTCCGCATCGAGGAGAACGCCTGCCCGACCTGCGGCTCCTGCTCCGGCATGTTCACCGCCAACTCGATGAACTGCCTGACCGAGGCGATCGGCCTCGCCCTGCCCGGCAACGGCTCGGTCCTGGCCACCCACACGGCCCGCAAGGCGCTGTACGAGGACGCGGCCCGCACGGTGATGGACATCACCCGCCGTTACTACGAGCAGGACGACGAGACGGTCCTGCCGCGCAACGTCGCCACCTTCGCTGCCTTCGAGAACGCGATGGCCCTGGACATCGCGATGGGCGGCTCGACCAACACGATCCTGCACCTGCTGGCCGCCGCCCAGGAGGCCGGCGTCGCCTTCGGCCTGGAGGAGATCGACGCCGTCTCTCGCCGCGTCCCCTGTCTGGCGAAGGTCGCCCCCAACGTCGCCAAGGACCGCACGTACTACATGGAGGACGTGCACCGCGCCGGCGGCATCCCCGCCCTGCTCGGCGAGCTGCACCGCGCGGGCCTGCTGAACGAGGACGTGCACGCGGTCCACAGCCCCTCCCTCGCGGACTGGCTCAAGACCTGGGACGTGCGCGCCGGCTCCCCGTCCCCCGAGGCGGTCGAACTGTGGCACGCGGCCCCCGGCTGCCGGCGCTCGGCGGAGGCCTTCTCCCAGTCCGAGCGCTGGGAGGCCCTGGACACCGACGCCGAGAACGGCTGCATCCGCTCCGTCGAGCACGCCTACTCCAAGGACGGCGGCCTGGCGGTCCTCAGGGGCAACCTGGCCGTGGACGGCTGTGTGGTGAAGACCGCGGGCGTCGACGAGTCCATCTGGACCTTCGAGGGCCCGGCGGTCGTCTGCGAGACGCAGGAGGAGGCCGTCCAGAAGATCCTCACCCAGCAGGTCGAGGAGGGCGACGTCGTCGTCATCCGCTACGAGGGCCCCAAGGGCGGCCCCGGCATGCAGGAGATGCTCTACCCGACCTCGTACCTGAAGGGCCGCGGCCTGGGCAAGAGCTGCGCGCTGATCACGGACGGCCGCTTCTCCGGCGGCACCTCGGGCCTGTCCATCGGCCACGCCTCCCCGGAGGCGGCCTCCGGCGGCACGATCGCGCTCGTCGAGGACGGCGACCGCATCCGCATCGACATCCCGAACCGCACCATCGAGCTGCTCGTCGACGACGCGGAACTGTCCCGCCGCGAGCAGGCGCTGAACGGCGTGTACGCCCCGAAGGAGCGCGACCGCAAGGTCTCGGCGGCCCTGCGGGCCTACGCCGCGATGGCCACCAGCGCGGACAAGGGCGCCGTCCGGGACGTCTCGAAGCTGGGCTGACCCGCGCAAGACCCGTCCGGGCCTGTGGGGCCGTCTCTTGGGAGGCGGCCCCTCGGCGTGTCACCAGGGCTGTGACCAGGGCTGTGACCAGGGCTGTCACCAGGACGACGGGTCGCGGCCGTCCACGGCGAAGACTGTGCCGTCCGGGGCGCCGACGTAGACATGACTGTCGACGACCACGGGTGCGGGCAGCGCCGCCACGACCCGGTCCGCGTGCTCGCCGAGCCGCGGCCGGGTCTGGCCGACGATCCGCCCGGTGCGGGCGCCGACCGCCAGCAGCCGGCCGTCACCGGCGAGGAAGTACACGTGGTCGGCGTCGGCCGCCGGCGCCGAACCGCGGCTGACGGCCGTCTCCAGCCGCCACCGCACCTTCCGCGCCGCCAGGTCGACCGCGTCCAGCGAGCCACCGCCGCCCAGCAGGTGGACCACGTCGCCGTGCACACTCGCCTGCACCGTGTCGCGCGGCACCGGCAGCGGGACCCGGACCGACGCCCCGGACGCCGGGGTGTAGCGGACCACGGCGTTCACCCGGCCGAAGGCCGCCTCCTCGGAGAGCAGGACGAGGGAGCCGTCCCGGCTGCCCACAGGCGTCAGCAGCCCGCGCAACCGCGCCTCCCAGCGCACCTCGCCCGTCGCCGGGTCCACCGCGACGACCCGCGTGGACGACCCGTCGGCCGACGCGCTCACCGCGTACGCCAGCGGATCACCGGCGAACGAGGAGAAGTGGGGAAGCGGCAGGTCCGGCACCCGCCGGCTCCACCTGGTCCCGCCCGACCCCGCGTCCACCCCGCGCACCAGCCCGTCGGCGCCGGTGAGCAGCAGCATGCCGCCGACGGACCGTACCCCGCTGTACGCCGGAACGTCCCGCTGCCAGCGCGGCCTGCCCGAATCCGGATCCAGGGCCTCCAGTCGCCGCCCGTGATCCGTCATCGGCTGCACCAGGCCGCCCGCGACGACCGGCGGCACGTTGGTGAGCACCTTGGGGACGGAGTGCCGCCACAGCAGGCCTCCGTCCGCCGGATCGAGGGCGTAGACCAGCCCCGGCCGCGCACAGAACAGCTTCCCGGCCCCGTACGAACACCGGGGCGCACCCTGGCTCCCGGACACGGACGTCGCCACCCACCCGGAGAACGCGGCCGACGTGGCTCCGGGCAGAGTGGTCTCCAGGGCCGAGCCGTTCATCGTGGGGCCGCCGTCGAGCAACTGGACCGAGGCGAGCCCGCCGCCGACGACCAGTCCCAGCGCCCCGGCGGCCAGAGCGAGCCGCCTGGAGCGCGGGCGCCGCCCGGCCCGCCGCTCGGTACGGCCCTCCGGCGTGCCCGGGGCCTCCCCGGCGCGGGACCCGGACGGCGACGCGCGATCACCGTCTTCGCCGAGGGCTCCGGAGAGCTCGTGCGTCCGCTGTTCCGGTATGAACATTTGTGTGTCGTACGACGCCGCCACCGACCGCAGTTCCCGCATCAGCTCGTCCGGCGTGGGCCGGTCCTCGGGCTCCTTGGCCAGGCAGCGCAGCACGAGCGGCGCCAGGTCCTCCGGTACGCCGGTCAGGTCGGGCTCGTCGTGCACGACCTGGTAGGCGACGACGTACGGGCTGTCGGAGTCGAACGGCCCGCGCCCGGTCGCCGCGTGCACCAGCACGGATCCGAGCGCGAAGATGTCGGCGGCCGGACCGACCTCCCGCGGCCGGCGGAACTGCTCGGGCGCCATGAAGGGCGGCGTACCGATCAGCTTGCCGGTCTCGGTGCGCAGTTCGCTGTCCTTCGGGCGGGAGATGCCGAAGTCGATGACTTTCGGCCCGTCCTCGGCGAGCAGTACGTTGCTCGGTTTGAGATCCCGGTGGACGACGCCCACCCGGTGGATGTCGCGCAGCGCCTCGGCGAGCCCGGCCATCAGCCGCCGCAACTGGGCGGGAGCCATGGGACCGTTCCGCTTCACCTCGTCCGAGAGGGTGGGTCCGGGAATGAACAGGGTGGCCATCCAGGGCCGTTCGGCCTCCGGGTCGGCGTCGACGACGGGCGCGGTGAACGCGCCGCTGACCCTGCGGGCCGCCGCCACCTCCTGCCGGAACCGCCCCCTGAACTCGGGGTCCCTGGCGAACTGGGCGTGTACGACCTTCACCGCGAGCTTCAGCCCCGAGGTGCTGCGGGCCAGATGCACTACGCCCATGCCACCGGAGCCCAGACGCGACTCCAGATGGTAGTGACCGGCGTACTCCGGAAGTTCCGCTTCCGCGCCCGCTCCGGTATTGCGCTGTGGCGTCATGGACCACCCCCGTGCTGTTCGTTCGCGCGCGCGACGGACGCTCGGAGCCTAGTCGATGACTCGAACGGGACCGAGGCGGCTTGCTGGTGATCGAGTGCGAATTGCGCACATGTGTTTCGTGGCGCGTTTGCGGGGAATGAACGGGGTCCCATGGGGGTCATGGGGTGGGAACGGGGGAGGTTTCTCATGTCTGTCGACCGTGCCGAAAAGCGTGCCGAGGAGCGTGCCGGGGAGGCCGGCGGCGCCGCGGCGGCGGAGACCGTCGCGACCGCGGCGGCCGTGAAGTACTACCCGGTGGCGCCGGGCGTCCAACTCAACGTCCGCAGCGGCCCCGGCACCGGCTACAGCGTCGTCCGCGTTCTGCCCGCGGGCGCCTCCGTGCCGATCTACTGTCAAACGCCGGGTACGACGGTGTCGGGCTACTACGGCACCTCGAAGATCTGGGACAACATCGGCACCGGCCAGTACGTCTCCGACGCGTACGTCTACACCGGCAGCGACGGCTACGTGGCCGGCCGCTGCGGCTGATCCCGGACGGAGCCCGCGGACACCCGGGAGACATAATCGAGCCGTGAGCGACGACAACGGCACCCCGGGCACCCCCGCGGGCTCCACGGCGGCCTCCACAGGTCCCCGCCCCGAGCCCCTCCGCTTCTTCGGCACCACCTGGGTGGACCGCGACGGCGGCTACACCGCCCGCCGCATCGGCGTCGCCGTCGGCTCACTCGCCGCGGCCGTCGCCGCGTGCTTCGTGCTCCGCTTCGCCTACCAGGGGCTCCAGCTCGCCGACTCGGGCTCCTTCGTGATGCTCCTGGTCGTCGTGATGTTCGCGGTGTGCAGCGCGCTCGCCTTCGGCCACACCTGGGAGCGCTTCGGCAAGCGCCCCGACCCCGACCGCCAGGCCTCCCTGCGCGGCCTGCTCGCCATCGGCTTCGTCGGCTCCCTCCTCGCCTACTTCTTCCGCTCGCTCATCGAGGCCCCCGGCGAGAAGCTGCACCGCGAGGAGTACCAGCGCGCCCGCGAACAGCACGAACGCCGCACCACCCGCCGCTCGGGCAACCCCTCGAAGAAGCGCCGCCGCTCCTGACCCGGCGCACCCCTTTCCCGAGCCGGGGACGATCCCCGTACCCCACTTGACGGCACCCTTGTCGCGCGCCTTAATCATCACATGATGAATATTGTGTCGGGCCCACCCGACCCGCACGCGCATGCCGTCCGTGCCGAAGCGCTCACCGTCGTCCGGGGCCCGCGCACGGTCCTACGGGGCCTCGACTTCACCGTCCCGCGCGGCCGCATCACCGGCCTGCTCGGCCCCTCCGGCTGCGGCAAGTCCACCCTCATGCGCGCGATCGTCGGCACCCAGGCCAAGGTCGGCGGCACCCTGGAGGTCCTCGGCCTCCCCGCCGGCCACGCCACCCTCCGCAACCGCATCGGCTACGTCACCCAGGCCCCCTCCGTCTACGACGACCTGACGATCCGCCAGAACCTCGAATACTTCGCCGCCATCCTCGACCCGGGCCGTGCCGCCGCCGAACGCCGCCGGGACCACGTCAGCCGCGCCATCGCCGACGTCGACCTCACCGCCCACTCCGACGCCCTCGCCGGCAACCTCTCCGGCGGCCAGCGCAGCCGCGTCTCCCTCGCCGTCGCCCTCCTCGGCACCCCCGAACTGCTCGTCCTCGACGAACCGACCGTCGGCCTCGACCCCGTCCTGCGCCGCGACCTGTGGAACCTCTTCCACGACATCGCCGCCACCCGCGGCGCCACCCTCCTCGTCTCCTCCCACGTCATGGACGAGGCCGAGCGCTGCCACCGCCTCCTGCTCATGCGCGAGGGCAAGATCCTCGCCGACGACACCCCGGAAGCACTCCGCTCCCGCACCGGCGCCGAAACCGTAGAGGCGGCCTTCCTGCACCTGGTCGACGAGGCGGTCGCCACAGGCCGCGCCAAGGAGACGGCACGATGACCACGACCACCGCACCCACCGCAGCCACCACACCCACGGCACCCCGCGCCCTGAGCGTCGCCCGCACCACCGCCACCGCCGGCCGAGTGCTGCGCCAGCTCCGCCACGACCCCCGCACCATCGCCCTGATGCTGCTGGTCCCCTGCCTGATGCTGGTCCTGCTGCGCTACGTCTTCGACGGCAGCCCGCGCACCTTCGACAACATCGGCGCCTCGCTCCTCGGCATCTTCCCGCTGATCACCATGTTCCTGGTGACCTCCATCGCCACCCTGCGCGAACGCACCTCCGGCACCCTCGAACGCCTCCTCGCCATGCCGCTGGGCAAGGGCGACCTCATCGCCGGCTACGCCCTCGCCTTCGGAGCCCTGGCGATCATCCAGTCCGCCCTGGCCACGGGCCTGGCACTGTGGCTCCTCGGCCTGGACGTCACCGGATCGCCCTGGCTGCTCCTGCTGGTCGCCCTGCTCGACGCCCTCCTCGGCACCGCACTCGGCCTCTTCGTCTCCGCCTTCGCCGCCTCAGAATTCCAGGCGGTCCAGTTCATGCCGGCGGTGATCTTCCCCCAGCTCCTCCTCTGCGGCCTGTTCACCCCCCGACCCGACATGCACCCCGCCCTGGAAGCGATCTCCGACGTCCTCCCCATGTCCTACGCCGTCGACGCCATGAACGAGGTCCTGCGCCACACCGACGTGACGACCACCTTCGTCCGCGACGTACTGATCGTGGCCGGCTGCGCCCTGCTGGTCCTCGGCCTGGGAGCGGCCACCCTCAGGCGGCGCACCGCATAGCCCGTACGGAGCCGGAAGGCGTTCCGCCAGCCGGACAGCCCGCCCGCACCCCCCACCGCCGGTGCGAGGATGAAAACATGAGCCAGAAAGTCGCAGTCCTCGGCACCGGCAAGATCGGCGAAGCCCTGCTCAGCGGAATGATCCGAGGCGGCTGGACCCCCGCCGACCTGCTGGTCACCGCCCGCCGCCCCGAACGGGCCGAAGAACTCCACGCCCGCCACGGAGTCACCCCGGTCACCAACCCGGAAGCAGCGAAGACCGCCGACACCCTGATCCTCACCGTCAAGCCCCAGGACATGGGTGCCCTCCTCGACGAACTCGCCCCGCACGTCCCCGCCGACCGCCTGGTCGTCAGCGGCGCGGCGGGCATCCCCCTCTCCTTCTTCGAGGAGCGCCTGGCCCCCGGCACCCCGGTCGTCCGCGTCATGACGAACACCCCCGCCCTCGTCGACGAGGCCATGTCCGTCATCTCCGCCGGCACCCACGCCACCGCCGAGCACCTCGCCCACGCCGAGGAGATCTTCGGCTCCTTCGGCAAGACGCTCCGCGTCCCCGAGTCCCAGCAGGACGCCTGTACCGCCCTGTCCGGCTCGGGCCCGGCCTACTTCTTCTACCTGGTCGAGGCCATGACCGACGCCGGCATCCTCCTCGGCCTGCCCCGCGACAAGGCCCACGACCTGATCGTCCAGTCCGCGATCGGCGCCGCGGTGATGCTCCGCGACAGCGGGGAGCACCCTGTGAAACTCCGCGAGAACGTCACCTCCCCGGCCGGCACCACGATCAACGCCATCCGCGAACTGGAGAACCACGGCGTACGCGCCGCCCTCATCGCCGCGCTGGAAGCCGCCCGCGACCGCAGCCGCGAGCTGGCCTCCGGCAACAGCTGACCACACCGCTGGGCGGTCGGCGGGTCGCTCCTCAGGAGGGCAGCAGCCCGATCGCCCGGTACGCCGCGTCCACCCTCGGCCGCGCCATCTCCCTGGCCTTCTCCGAGCCCGCCCGCAACACCCCCTCCACATACGCGGGATCCGCGCACAGCTCCCTGTGCCTTGCCTGTACCGGCCTCAGAACCTCGACCACGGCCTCCGCGGTGTCCTTCTTCAAAGCGCCGTACGACTCATATACACCGCTCAGGTCCTCCGGGTTCCCACCCTCACAGGCCGCCAGAATCTCCAGCAGATTCGCGACCCCGGGCCGCTCCTGCCGGTCGTAGACCACATCCCGCCCGCTGTCGGTCACCGCCCGCATGACCTTCTTCCGCACGACCTCCGGCTCGTCCAGCAGATAGACGATGCCCGGCCCGGAGTCGTCCGACTTCCCCATCTTCGACGTCGGCTCCTGCAGGTTCATCACCCGCGCCGCCACCTTCGGATGGGTCGCCTTCGGCACCACGAACGTGTGCCCGTACCGCTGGTTGAACCGCACCGCCAGATCACGGGTCAGCTCCACGTGCTGCGTCTGGTCGTCCCCGACCGGCACCTCGTCCGTGCCGTACGCCAGGATGTCCGCGGCCATCAGCACCGGATACGTCAGCAGCGACAGCCGCACGCTCCCGCCCCGCTGCTGCTCCCGCGCGGCCTTCTCCTTGTACTGGACCATCCGCCGCATCTCACCGTCGGTGGCCACACACTCCAGCAGGTACGACAGTCGGGCGTGCTCGTCCACATGGCTCTGCACGAACACGGTGCACCGCTCCGGATCGAGCCCCGACGCCAGCAGCAGCGTCGCCGCCTGCCGGCTGAGCCTGCGCACGCGCGCGGGGTCGTGGTCCACGGTCAGCGCATGCAGGTCGACGATGCAGAACAGCGCCTCCGACCGGTGCTGGTCCATCTCGGCCCACCGCCGCATGGCGCCCAGGTAGTTCCCCAGCGTCAGGTGACCGGTCGGCTTGATCCCACTGAAGACCCGTGTCATCTCCACTCCATCTCCTGGTCGAGGCCGCCGTCCCCGGCCGGCCGCCCCTCGGAGTTCTGGAGGAGATACGAGAACGGCCGCCGAGGCGGCGGCCGTTGTAGTGCATACGTGAGTACGGCCGCCGTCAGGCGGCCCACCACTGCTGGGTGCACGTATGCGTCGTCACGTCCACGAGAGTACGCCCCTGGGATGGCGTCCGGCCATGAGTTGACACAACCCCTCTGGGTATGTAGTGTTCTCCGACGTTGCCCGATGTGAGAGCCGACTCCGGTCGGTCCCCGGCAGCCTTTCCGCAGTACCACCCTTTACTCGACGACAGTCGTGCTCATTGGCGTGCGTATTCACGGAATGAGGAATTCGCATCCGAAAGGATGCAGCCCCCGATTCGCACGGGAGCAGGGAATCCGCTAAAGTCTCACTCGTCGGAACGGCCCAACGGCCGTGATGACAAACCCCGCTGACTGGGGATCAGGTCGGAAAAGGATCTGGTAGAGTCGGAAACA
>NZ_QFDQ01000147.1 GCF_003270085.1 Streptomyces triticisoli
CGTGGTCGGCCGTACGGCCGGGGCCGGGCGTACGGCCGACCACGGACCGGCCGCAGGCCACAGGACCTGTCAGCCCAGGTGAGCGGGGCTGGCGCGGGCAGTTGCAAGGCGGAGCAGGACGCGCTCCGACCTGATCCGTCGGCGGTCTAACCGGCTTTCCCGGTGCCGCGCTCGCGCTGTCTCGACCAGAGCCATTTCTGGACGAGCAGGGTGAGCGTGCCGGCCAGGACGATGCCGGACAGGTTCAGCAACAACTGGACCGTCGATCCCCAGGTCTGGGCGGTGTCGCCGTAGGCGAGGGCGACGGCGGCGTTGGCGGCGGCCGGGATGGTCGTCACGGAGATCGCGACGCCGACCAGGGCGCCGGACTTGGCGGACGTCAGGGAGAGCGTGCCGGCGGCTCCGGCGAGGACCGCCACGACGAAGGAGAACGCGTCGGGGACGGCGACGAAGCCGGTGCCGGGCCGTGGGCCCTCCAGCTTGGCCTCGCTGAACAGCCCGACCGCGTCCATGGACAGCGCGAAGCCGACCGTCACTGTCATCGCCAGCGCGAAGCCGGCCAGCAGGGCGGTCAGCGAGCGCAGTGCCAGTCGCGGCGCCCGCTGCACCAGCGCGGTGGCGATGCCCGCCAGCGGCCCGAACTCCGGTCCCACGGCCATCGCGCCGACGATCAGGACGGCGTTGTCGAGCACCACACCGCACGCGGCGATCATCGTGGCCAGCGTGATGAAGGCGAGGTAGGTGACCGAGAGCGAGGACTCCTCGCTCGTGGCCTCCGCCAACTCCTCCCACAGCACCGCGTCGGCGGCCTCGCCCGGCGCCTTCTTCTCAGCCTGCTCGGCCTGCTCGGACAACGTCAGGTCGAGGTTCTCGACGGTGATGGAGCCGCTGCGGTCGACCCCCAACTCCCTCAGCCCATCGAGGAGTTCGTCACCGGCTTCGCGCGCCACATCGCACAGGACCACGTCACCGGCAGGTCTGCGGGCCGCGGACGGCAGGACGACGAGGTGCGCGGTGCCGACCGCCGACTCGATCAGACGCACCACGTCGTCGGTCTGCTCGGGCGGTGTGATCAGGCGCACATGCAGCATGGAGGGCAGCGTAGACGTCCGTGCACGTCACAACTTGCGCAGGCTCAGCCGCTGCACCTTGTGATCCGGGCCCTTGCGCACCACGAGCGTGGCCCGGCCGCGGGTGGGCGCGATGTTCTCCACGAGGTTCGGTTTGTTGACGGTCCGCCACATGGTGTGGGCGTAGTCGAGGGCCTCCTCCTCGGACACCTGTGTGTACGTGCGGAAGTACGAGGACGGGTCCTGGAAGGCGGTCTCGCGCAGCCGCTTGAAGCGGTTGAGGTACCAGCGCTCGATGTCCTCGGTGCGCGCGTCGACGTACACGCTGAAGTCGAAGTAGTCGGCGAGCCCGACCCGGGTGCGGCCGTCCTTGCCGGGCAGGGCGGGCTGCAGGACGTTGAGCCCCTCGACGATGAGGATGTCGGGGCGCCGTACGGTCAGCTTCTCGCCGGGGACGATGTCGTAGATGAGGTGGGAGTAGACCGGGGCGGTCACCTCGTCCTTGCCGGCCTTGATGTCGGCGACGAAACGGGTGAGCGCGCGGCGGTCGTACGACTCCGGGAAGCCTTTGCGTGACATCAGGCCCCGTGCCTGGAGCTCCCGGGTCGGCAGCAGGAACCCGTCGGTGGTGACCAGTTCGACCCGCGGGTGCTCCGGCCAGCGGGACAGCAGTGCCTGCAGCAGCCGGGCCACGGTCGACTTCCCGACGGCGACCGATCCCGCCACCCCTATGACGAAGGGCGTACCGGACTGGGACCCCTGCTCCCCGAGGAACGTGTTCAGCGCGCCGCGCAGCCCGTCAGTGGCGCCGACGTAGAGGTTGAGCAGCCGCGACAGCGGGAGGTAGATGTCCCGCACCTCGTCGAGGTCGATGACGTCACCCAGACCGCGCAACCGCTCGACCTCCTCGGCGGACAGCGGCAGCGGCGTCTTGGCGCGCAGCGCGCTCCACTCGGCGCGGGTGAGGTCGACGTAGGGAGTCGCCTCCGGCCGGGACCGGTGGGCGCTCCGGGATATCGAGGAGACCGGAGAGATCACAGTCCATTGTTAACGGAGTTCGAACCGCGCGCAGGGTGGGCTGTGTCACGTGGGGAAGAGGAGATCACGTCGGTGTCACGGTCGGGTGTCAGGTGGCGAATTCATGATCATCTGTGGGGTCGCTGTGCGTAGGCTGCGCCGGAACCGGTGCGGAGATGTCCGCCGTCAGAAGAGAAGAGAGTGCCTTCCCGTGAGATCCCTCATGGTCCGTCGTACGGCCCTTGCCGCGTCCGCCGCCGCTCTGGCCCTGCTCGCCACCGCCTGCGGCGGTTCGTCCGACAGCGACAGCTCCGGCAGCTCGGACAAGGCCGGTGACGGCAAGACCGCCCAGGCGGACAAGACCCCCTCCGCGGCCCCCGCCAAGGCCCTGACCGCCGACGAGTTGGAGAAGGCCGCGCTCACCCAGGCGGACGTCAAGAGCGGCAAGGTCACCACCAAGGTTCCGGCGGCGGACGACGTCGCGCAGGACAAGGTGAAGGCGGACGACGAGGCCTGCGCCCCGCTCGCGTACCTCCAGGCCGGCAGCTACGTCGGCGAGCCGGCGGCCACCGTGAAGCGGTCCTGGCTGGGCGACGCGCAGAAGCCCGAGGCCGGCGCGAAGCCGGAGGACGCCATGCTGGCCGCCCTGAACCGGGCGAAGGTCGTGGCCACGCTGGCCTCCTACGAGGACGGCGGCGCCGAGCAGGCGATGAAGGAGCTGAACACGGCCGCGACGAAGTGCGCCGACGGCTTCTCCTACGCCATGGGCAGCGACAAGGTCAAGATCGTCAAGGTCGCCACCACGGACGCGCCGCAGGGCGCCGACGAGGCACTGGCCGTGACCGCGACGATGGACGCCGAGGGCGTCAAGGCACCGGTCAAGGGCGTCGTCGTCCGCAAGGGCGCCACCCTGGCCTACTTCCCCGCCTTCAACCTCGCCTCGGCCGCCAGCGGCAAGCACTTCGACTTCCCCGCGGAACTCGTCGACGCCCAGCTCGCCAAGCTGAAGTGATCCGGACTCCCACCGGTGCATGCCCTGCCCGGTGGGAGTTACCAGGACGCTTCCCGCCCCGGTGGGAATTTCCGATTTCGGGCACGAAGTCGCCACTTTCGCCCCGCGTCGGCCCGTAGGCTGCCGCCCATGTGCGGAATCGTGGGATACGTGGGGTCGCAGTCGGCGCTCGAGGTCGTGATGGCCGGGCTGAAGCGGCTGGAGTACCGGGGCTATGACTCGGCCGGCGTCGCCGTGCTCGCCGACGGCGGGCTGGCGGCGGCGAAGCGGGCCGGGAAGCTGGTCAACCTGGAGAAGGAGCTGGCGGACCGGCCGCTGCCGACCGGTTCCACGGGCATCGGCCACACCCGGTGGGCCACCCACGGCGGACCCACGGACGCCAACGCCCACCCGCACCTCGACAACGCCGGGCGGGTCGCCGTCGTCCACAACGGCATCATCGAGAACTTCGCCGCGCTGCGGGCCGAGTTGGCCGAGCGCGGGCACGAGCTGTCCTCCGAGACCGACACCGAGGTCGTCGCGCACCTGCTCGCCGAGGAGTTCTCCTCCTGCGCCGACCTGGCGGAGGCCATGCGGCTGGTGTGCCGCCGCCTGGAGGGCGCGTTCACGCTGGTCGCCGTGCACGCCGACGAGCCCGGTGTGGTCGTGGGCGCCCGCCGCAACTCCCCGCTGGTGGTGGGTGTCGGCGAGGGCGAGGCCTTCCTCGCCTCCGACGTCGCCGCGTTCATCGCCCACACGCGCTCGGCGATCGAGCTGGGGCAGGACCAGGTCGTGGAACTGCGCCGGGACGGGGTGACGGTCACCGGATTCGACGGCCGGCCGGCCGAGGTCCGCTCCTACACCGTCGACTGGGACGCTGCCGCCGCCGAGAAGGGCGGCTACGACTACTTCATGCTCAAGGAGATCGCCGAGCAGCCCAAGGCGGTCGCCGACACGCTGCTGGGCCGCATCGACGGGGCCGGCAACCTGACGCTGGACGAGGTGCGGATCAGCGCCTCGGAACTCCGCGAGATGGACAAGGTCGTCATCGTCGCCTGCGGTACGGCCTTCCACGCGGGCCTGATCGCCAAGTACGCCATCGAGCACTGGACACGGATTCCGTGCGAGGTGGAACTGGCGAGCGAGTTCCGCTACCGGGACCCGATCCTGGACGCGCAGACCCTCGTCATCGCCATCTCCCAGTCGGGCGAGACGATGGACACGCTGATGGCGCTGCGCCACGCCCGCGAACAGGGCTCCAAGGTGCTGGCCATCTGCAACACCAACGGCTCGACCATCCCGCGCGAGTCCGACGCGGTGCTGTACACGCACGCGGGGCCGGAGGTCGCGGTCGCGTCGACGAAGGCGTTCCTGACGCAGCTGGTGGCGTGCTACCTGGTGGCGCTGTACCTGGGGCAGGTGCGGGGCACCAAGTGGGGCGACGAGATCCAGGCGGTGATCCGTGACCTGTCGCGGATCGGCGGCGCGGTGGAGCGGGTCCTGGAGACGATGGAGCCGGTACGGCAGATGGCGCGCTCGCTGGCCGACAAGAACACGGTGCTGTTCCTGGGGCGGCACGTGGGTTATCCGGTCGCTCTCGAAGGCGCGCTTAAGCTCAAGGAGTTGGCGTACATGCACGCCGAGGGTTTCGCGGCGGGTGAGCTCAAGCACGGACCGATCGCGTTGATCGAGGAGGACCTGCCGGTGGTCGTGGTGGTGCCGTCGCCGCGTGGCCGGTCCGTTCTCCACGACAAGATCGTCTCCAACATCCAGGAGATCCGCGCGAGGGGTGCGCGCACGATCGTCATCGCGGAGGAGGGCGACGAGGCGGTGGTGCCGTACGCCGACCATCTGATCCGCATCCCGGTGACGCCGACGCTGCTTCAGCCGCTGGTCGCGACGGTGCCGTTGCAGGTCTTCGCGTGCGAGCTGGCGACGGCGCGGGGGAACGAGGTGGACCAGCCGCGGAACCTGGCGAAGTCGGTGACGGTGGAGTAGCTCCGGGCTCGGCTCGGGCGAGTTTCCCAGCCGTGATTTCCAAGTGGCCGCGGAAGCACGACACTGACCCGAGAAGCGGGCGGGCCCACGGTCACTGGTCAAGCGACGGGACGTCAGGCTTCAGTGACTCAAGGAAGGTGGCGAAGGTTCCGGTCGGGAAGGTGAGGATGGCCCGGGTCGGCGCCTTCGAGTCGCGGATGACTATGTGGGTGGGCGAGTTGGCGATCTCCACGCAGTCGTTGCCGTCGCCGGGGCCGGAGTAGGAGGACTTCCGCCAGTTGTCGGGGGTGGTCATGGAGGTTCCTCACAGTTCCTTCGTCAGCCTGTGGATGAAGTCACGCGACCGATCGGGGTCAAGTGATACAGCCTCCACCTCACGGAAAAGCGTTCGAAAGGCGGCGAGCTGTGCTTCTGAGTCGACGAAGGCAGTACCGTTCGGTCCGTCTCGCACCACGGTGTCCAGCTTGGGCACGGCGCCCCCCACAGATCGGTGCGTGGGACGCCGACCCCGCGCCGCCGGAGCCGCCGGTTCCGTTGGAGCGGGTGGCTGAGTCGGAGGAAGGGCGCGGACTGGCACTGGTCAAGGCCTGCGCCGATCTGTGTGTGGGGGGAAAGTCGTGTGGTGCGAGCTGGCCGCTGCCTGACCGATGAGTTTCCCGTTCCGCCTCGGTCGTACAAGCAATGACGTGCGACACGGGAAGGAACCGCATCCATCATGACCGCAACCGCCAAGGGCCCCGCCGGCTACTTCCCCTCCATCGAGAAGAAGTACGGCCGGTCGATCGCCGAGTGGAAGGACCTCATCCGCTCCTCGCCGCTGACCAAGCACAGGGAGCTGGTGAACTGGCTCAAGACCGAGCACGGTCTGGGGCACGGGCACGCCAACGCCCTGGTGGCGCACACGCTCCGGGAGGACGGCGGCGCGTGAGGAGCGGCCCGTAGGGTGCTCGGCATGAGCATCATCGGGGTCGGTATCGACGTGGCCGAGATCGATCGGTTCGCGGCGTCGCTGGAGCGGACGCCCAACCTGGCGCAACGACTCTTCCTGGAGAGCGAGTTGCTGCTGCCCAGCGGGGAGCGGCGGGGGATGGCCTCGCTGGCCGCGCGGTTCGCCGCGAAGGAGGCGGTCGCCAAGGCCCTGGGGGCGCCCGCCGGGCTGCTCTGGACGGACGCCGAGGTGTACGTCGAGGACAGCGGGCGGCCCCGGTTGAGGGTGACGGGGACCGTGGCGGCGCGGGCGGCGGAGCTCGGGGTCCGGTCCTGGCACGTGTCCCTGAGCCATGACGCGGGCGTGGCGTCGGCGGTGGTGGTCGCGGAGGGGTGACGGGGCGGCCGCCTCGACGCCCGTCGTTCTCGACGCCTGCCGTTCTCAGTGCCCGTCGTCCTCGCCGCCCATGACGCGGAAGGCGAGGATGGTGGAGTCGTCCCCGGGATGCGGTCCGATCAGGTGGCGGACGAGGTCACGGACGTACGTGTTCAGCGCCCGGCCACCCGGCGGGATGCCGTCGCGGGCGTACGACTCGGCGGCCCGCAGCAGGCGTGCCGTGTCCCGGTCGGGGTCCGAGTCGCGGCGTTCGATCATGCCGTCGGAGTAGAGCAGCACCACGTCGTCGGGGCTCAGGGCTGTTTCGGCCGCCACGTAGCTTTCGCCGGTCAGGACGCCCAGCGGGATGCCGGGGCCGCCCGGCGGTGGGTCGAGCAGGTGTGCCCGCCGGTCGCGGACCAGGACGGGCGGCGGGTGGCCGGCACAGGTCCAGCGCAGCAGACAGGGGCTGGGGGAGTAGTGGGCGATGATCGCCGTGGCGGTGGACTCGTCGCCGTCGTCGCAGGCGACCGCGTTGAGCCAGGAGGTCAGCAGTTCCACCGGCTCACCGGTGAACGCCAGACCCACCAGGGCGAACCGCAGCTTCGCCATCAGCGTGACGGCGTCCAGCCCGTGACCGCGGGCGTCGCCGAGCGCGACCAGCACCTGGCCCGTGGGCAGGACGCGGGTCTTGTACCAGTCGCCGCCCACGCGGGCCGTGGGCGCCTCGGTGCGGTAGACGACGGACGTCTCGATGCCGTACCGGGCCAGTTCCGCCGGGAGGCTGGGCAGGACGGTCTGGCGCAGCCGCTCGGCCACCTCGGCGACCGTGTCCGCCCGCTCCCGCTGCGCCCGCGCCTGGGCGACCGCCCGCTCCGCCAGTGCCCGGCTGCGGCGGTCCTCGGTCACGTCGTGGAGCACCGCGCGTACGGTCCACACGGGGCCGCTTTTGGGACCGACCGGTTCGGCGACGAAGCGGACGATCCGGTTGTACGGCGGGGGCAGGCGCAGCTCGCAGTCCACGATGTCCTGATCGCGAAGCAGGACGCCGCGAACAGCCCGGTACAGCGGCTTCAGGCTGTCCGCCGTCACCATGCGGCCCAGCTCCAGCAGGTCGGGCATCGGGTGCGGCTCCGGCAGGCCGAGTACGTCACACAGCTCCGCCGACGCCTCGACGGACCCGTCGCCGAGGTTCCAGTCGACCCAGGAGACCCGCACCAGGTGCTGCGAGGCCCTGCCCCTCCGGGCGCTGTCCCCGTGCTCCCAGATGAGCAGCAGCACACCGCCGCAGGGCACTACGCGCACCTCGCCGCCGATGCGCACCGTCTGCTCACCGGGCCCGGGCAGCGACCACTCCGCGGACTCGGGACCCTGGGCCCTTCCCGTCCGGTGGGCCGCGGTGAGCATGCGGGGCACAGGCGTGTCCACCATGTGGGGGAAGCGCTCCCACAGCGGCACCGCACCGGCCCACGGCGGGAGTGCCTCGGGCGGGAGGCGGCGGGCGGAGTGGTTCCGGGCGGCGATGTTCTCGCCCAGGTAGGAGAAGTCCGCCACGGAACCCTCGGCGTCGAGCACCGGGCGGACCACCATGGTGGGGAGCGGCAGGGCGTCCAGCAGTTCCCGGGCCGGAGGCTCGGGCGCGGGCACAGGGGAGGGAGGCGAGGGCGTACGGGCGTCGGGGTGCGGCTCTCGCACGGGTACGGCGTGGGCGGTGACGTACTCGGCGATCCGCGACCGCTGTTCGGTCAGCAGCGTCTCCAGCGAGTGGAGCCGTCGGCGGGAACGCTCGTTGCCGGAGGACCCGGCCGTGTGCGACGCGCCGGCCCGCACCGGGTCGTCCGCCATCTTGCTCGTGCCCCTTCCGCTCGCGGTGCGGTACCCACAGGTGCCGGTCACTCCCATGCTCGACGACCCGCCGGAGGCGGGCCACTCGGCGGAAGGCGGCGTGCCCCGGCCGCCGCCTCCCCCGACTTCGCGTGCGGGGCCGGGCGGATCCGGGGCAGACTCGACCGCATGCGTACCGGGTACAGCGTGGAGACGGTCAGGACAGCCGAACGCGCGCTCATGGCGCGGCTCCCCGAGGGGGCGCTGATGCAGCGGGCGGCGGCCGGACTCGCCGCCGCGTGCGCGGACTTGCTCGGGCGGGTGTACGGGCGGCGGGTGGTGCTGCTGGTCGGCAGCGGGGACAACGGGGGTGACGCGCTGTACGCCGGGGCGCGGCTGGCGCGGCGCGGGGCCGGGGTGGTCGCCGTGCTGCTGGCGCCTGATCACGCGCACCCCGGCGGCCTCGCCGCGCTGCGCCGGGCGGGCGGGAG
>NZ_QFDQ01000148.1 GCF_003270085.1 Streptomyces triticisoli
GCCCCAGCGAGGCGGCCACCGAGGGGGCCCCGCGGTCCCGGGCCAGCGCGGCGGCCTCGGCGAGCCGGGCGGCCACCTCCGGGTCGGTTCCGGTGGTGGCCAGCGCCAGGTGCCGGGCCCGTTCGATCGGGTCGGAGGCAGCGGTGGACAGGGCGGCGTGGGCGGCGCGCCGCTCCTGGGCGGGCGCCTCCGCGTACAGCGCGGCGGAGATCAGCGGGTGCGCGAACCGTACGGCCGGGTCCTCCGGCTCGATGGCCAGCAGCCCGAGTTCGGCGGCCTGCGCGCACTCCGCCTCGGCGTTCTCCCGGCCGGCCGCGTGCAGCAGGGCGGGGGTGGGGCGGGCGCCGGCGCTGGCCACGAGCAGGGTGCGGCGGGCCTCGTCCGACAGCATCTCCAGCCGGCTCAGCACCAGGGCGCGCAGCGAGGTCGGCACCGGCAGCGGCTCGCCCGGCCGGGGCGGGGTGGGGTTCTCGGCCAGGGCGCGGCCCAGCTCCAGCGCGAACAGGGGGTTGCCGCCGCTGGTGCGGTGGATCTCGCGGACCGTGGAGCGGGGCAGGCCGGCGTAACCGCGGTGGTCGAGCAGGGCGGAGACCTGGGGACGGGTGAGCGGGCCCAGCCGGATCGAGAGGGTGTCGGGCGGGCAGGCGCGCAGATGACGGTCGTACTCCTCGTCCTCGGTACGCACCGCGCACAGCATCTGTACGGGCGTCTCGCCCAGGCGCCGGGCGGCGAAGCCGAGCAGTTCGGCGCTGGCCGGGTCCAGCCACTGCAGATCGTCGGCGACCACCAGGACCGGGCCCTTCGCGGCGAGCGCGCGCAGCGCGGACAGCACGGCCAGGCGCAGGGCGAGGCCGTCGCGCTGCAGGGTGGACTCGCCGCGTCCGGTGAGTGCCGCCTCCAGTGCGGTGTGCTGGGCGGCGGGCAGCGCGCCGGACACCTCGTCCAGGACCAGGCCGAAGAGGTCGGCCAGGGCCAGGAAGGGCAGGTGGGATTCGGACTCGGTGGCGGAGCAGCGCAACACGGTGCGGGCCGTCGGGGCGTATTCCGCGGCCAATGCCCGCAGCACGGTCGACTTTCCTATTCCGGCCGGCCCGTGGAGCAGCACACTCCCGCCGCGCGCGAGCTGCTCACGCGCCGCCGCGGAGGGCTCCTCCTGGCCTATGACCAGGTCGGAACGGCCGCCCGCAGGGCCCTTGAAGTCCCGTCGCACGGTCACCGCTCCCCTCGAGTGTCGTGTCCGGGCCAAATTCTAGGCAACGAGCCCTGGAATTTCGGACAGCCGGGGTGGTGAGGGAAATAACAGCGACCGTAAGCACAGCCGCATTCAAAGCACCTCCGAATGAATGCAAACCCTCACGCGGACAGCCCTTCGAAGGTACCCCCCACCACGCGGCCGGCAACACTCCCACGGCCCCGGACAACCCGGGCTCCGCCCGCACCGACGACCGTGCGTCGCCCCGCCCGGGACGAACCCCTCCGGCGACGGGCGCCAGCCCGTGCCACCGCCCACGAGCACCCCGGCCCCGCACCGACAAGGCCCCGCCCCACCCTGCCGGCGGGCGGCACGGCACTCTGACGGCCACCGCGTCGGCGCTACGGCAGCACCCCCGCCCGGCGGGCCGCCGCCACCGCCTCTCCCCGGGTGTGGGCGCCCAGTCTGCGCATGGCCGAGCGGAGGTAGCCCTTCACCGTCTCCGGACTCAGGCCCAGGCGCGCCGCGGCGGTGGCGTTGGTCGCGCCGGCGGCCACACAGGCCAGCACGTCGACCTCCCGCGGGGCCAGGATCACGCCCTCCGCCGGAGTCGGCGCCGCAGTCAACAGGCCGCAGACGTTGAGGAGTTCGGCACGCAGACCGGGATCGCCGATCCGCGGGGCCAGGGCGCGCAGGGCCGCGTGGGCCTCGCGGACCTGCTCCCAGGCGGGGCCGGACACGGGCTCGGCGCGGACCGCCGTCAGCAGATCCCGCGCCTCCTCCCGCACCACCAGCGCCTGCTCCACGTCCCGCGCCGCCTCCACCGCCGCGCTCAGCGTGCGGTCGCCCAGCGGCTGGGCCGTGCGCAGCGCGCCGTACAGCACGCCGCGCACCCGCCGCCGTACCACCACCGGCACCGCCAGCACCGAGCGCAGCCCCTCCGCGGCGACCGGGGCGTCGTACTCGTGGCTGATCTGCCGCGAGAGCGAGTAGTCCGTCACCGCGCACGGACGGCCCAGCGCCACCGCCTTGCCGCCCAGCCCGCTGCCCGAGGTCACCGCCAGCGCGCTCAGCGCGAGCGTCGCCGTACCGGTCAGCTCGCTGATCCGCACCCGCGCCCGGCCCGGCTCGACCAGCCCGCCGAAGGCGACCGGCAGGCCCGTCGCCCGCCGCAGCCGCACCAGCGCACCCCGGATCTCCCCGACCCCGGACACGTCCGCCGTCACCTGCTCGCCCCTTCGTCGCGGCCCTTCCGCCCCACCACACCCCCGTTCGGGGGTAGTGAGACACGCATCACCGATTACACGATGTAACAGAGCCGCCCGGCAATGGTCCGGCACCAAGGAGGACAGATGACGACGGCGACGGAGCTCTTCCGCAGCGCGCGGGACTTCCTGCTGGAGCACCGCGAGGACTACGCCACGGCGTACGCCGGCTTCGAGTGGCCCCGCCCCGAGCACTTCAACTGGGCGCTGGACTGGTTCGACGCCGTCGCCGAGGGCAACGGCCGCACCGCCCTGCACATCGTCGAGGAGGACGGCACCGAGACCCGCCTCACCTTCGCCGAGATGGCCGAGCGTTCGGGCCGCGCCGCCAACTGGCTGCGCGACCGCGGCGTCGCCGCCGGGGACCGCGTCCTCGTCATGCTCGGCAACCAGGCCGAACTGTGGGAGACCGCGCTCGCCGCGATGAAGCTGCGCGCCGTCGTCATCCCCGCCACCCCGCTGCTCGGCCCCGCCGACCTGCGCGACCGCGTCGAACGGGGCCGCGTCAAGCACGTGATCGTGCGCGCCGAGGACACCGCGAAGTTCGCCGACGTCCCCGGCGCCTACACCCGGATCTCCGTCGGCGGCCTGCCGGAGGAGGGCTGGGAGCCGTACGAGGACGTCTACGCCGCCCCCGCCGAGTTCCTCCCCGACGGCCCCACCCTCGCCGACGACCCGCTGATGCTCTACTTCACCTCGGGCACCACCGCCCACCCCAAACTGGTCGAGCACACCCACAGCACCTACCCGATCGGGCACCTGGCCACCATGTACTGGATCGGCCTCGAACCGGGTGACGTGCACCTGAACATCTCCTCGCCCGGCTGGGCCAAGCACGCCTGGTCGAACCTGTTCGCGCCGTGGAACGCCGAGGCGACCGTCTTCATCCACAACTACACCCGCTTCGACGCGGCCCGCCTGATGGCCGAGATGGACCGCGCCGGCGTCACCACCTTCTGCGCCCCGCCCACCGTGTGGCGCATGCTCATCCAGGCCGACCTCACCCAGCTGCGCACCCCGCCCCGCGAGGTCGTGGCCGCCGGCGAGCCGCTGAACCCCGAGGTCATCGAGCAGGTCCGGCGGGCCTGGGGCGTGACCATCCGGGACGGCTTCGGGCAGACCGAGACCGCCGTGCAGGTCTCCAACAGCCCCGGCCAGCCGCTGAAGACCGGCTCCATGGGCCGGCCCAGCCCCGGCTACCGCGTCGAACTCCTCGACCCCGTCTCCGGCGCGCCCGGCGCGGCCGAGGGCGAGATCGCGCTCGACCTGTCCGCGCGCCCGGCCGGCCTGATGACCGGCTACCACGGCGATCCGGACCGCACGGCGGAGGCGATGGCCAGCGGCTACTACCGCACCGGGGACGTCGCCTCACGGGACGAGGACGGATACCTGACGTACATCGGCCGGTCCGACGACGTCTTCAAGGCATCCGACTACAAGATCAGCCCGTTCGAGCTGGAGAGCGCCCTGCTGGAGCACGAGGCGGTGGCCGAGGCTGCCGTCGTGCCCGCGCCGGACCCGCTGCGGCTGGCGGTGCCGAAGGCGTACGTCGTCCTCGCCGAGGGCTGGGAGCCGGGACCCGACACCGCGAAGGTGCTCTTCGAGCACTCCCGGGACACCCTCGCCCCCTACAAGCGCATCCGCCGGCTGGAGTTCGGCGAGCTGCCCAAGACCGTCTCCGGCAAGATCCGCCGGATCGAGCTCCGCGAGGCCACGGCCCGGGGCTCGCAGAACGAGTACCGCGAGGAGGACTTCCGGTGAGCGAACCGTCCTACGCCCACGGGACCAGTGACACCCCGCTGCTGGGCGACACCATCGGCGCCAACCTCGACCGCGCGATCGCCGCGTTCGGCGACCGCGAGGCGCTGGTCGACGTCCCCTCCGGACGCCGCTGGACCTACGCCGAGTTCGGCGCCGCGGTCGACGAGGTGGCACGCGGGCTGCTGGCCAAGGGCGTGGTCAAGGGCGACCGGGTGGGCATCTGGGCGGTCAACTGCCCCGAGTGGGTGCTCGTCCAGTACGCCACCGCACGCATCGGCGCGATCATGGTGAACATCAACCCGGCCTACCGCGCCCACGAGTTGGAGTACGTGCTGAGACAGGCCGGCATCTCGGTGCTGGTCGCCTCGCAGACCCACAAGAGCAGCGACTACCGGGCACTGGTCGAGCAGGTGCGGGCCAAGTGCCCGGACCTGCGGGAGACGGTCTACATCGGCGACGCGTCGTGGGAGGCACTGACGTCGGCGGGGGAGCGGGTGACGTCAGAGCAGCTCACCGCCGCCCAGGCGGAGTTGAGCTGCGACGACCCCATCAACATCCAGTACACCTCGGGCACGACGGGCTTCCCCAAGGGCGCCACTCTCTCCCACCACAACATCCTCAACAACGGTTACTGGGTGGGCCGTACGATCGGCTACACCGAGCAGGACCGTGTCTGCATCCCGGTGCCCTTCTACCACTGCTTCGGCATGGTCATGGGAAACCTGGCAGCCACCTCGCACGGCGCGTGCATGGTCATCCCGGCACCGTCCTTCGAGCCGAAGGCCACCCTGGAGGCGGTGCAGCAGGAGCGCTGCACCTCGCTGTACGGGGTGCCGACGATGTTCATCGCCGAGCTGAACCTCCCCGGCTTCGCGTCGTACGACCTCACCTCCCTGCGCACCGGCATCATGGCGGGCTCGCCCTGCCCGGTGGAGGTGATGAAACGGGTGGTCGCCGAGATGCACATGGAGGAGGTCTCCATCTGCTACGGCATGACCGAGACCTCCCCGGTCTCCCTGCAGACCCGCATGGACGACGACCTCGAACACCGCACCGGCACGGTCGGCCGGGTGCTGCCGCACATCGAGGTGAAGATCGTCGACCCGGCCACGGGCGTGACCCGACCCCGGGGTGCGGCGGGCGAGTTGTGCACCCGCGGCTACAGCGTGATGCTCGGCTACTGGAACGAGCCCGAGAAGACCGCCGAGGCCATCGACCCGGGCCGCTGGATGCACACGGGTGATCTGGCGGTGATGCGCGAGGACGGGTACGTCGAGATCGTCGGCCGCATCAAGGACATGATCATCCGTGGCGGCGAGAACATCTACCCGCGCGAGGTCGAGGAGTTCCTCTACGGCCACCCGAAGATCCGCGACGTCCAGGTCGTCGGCGTACCGCACGAGACGTACGGCGAGGAGGTCCTGGCCTGCGTCATCCCGCTGGACGCGGCGGACCCGCCGAGCCTGGAGGACCTGCGGGCCTTCTGCACGGACCAGCTGGCCCACTACAAGATCCCGAGCCGGCTGCGGATCCTGGAGTCCTTCCCGATGACGGTCTCGGGGAAGGTGCGCAAGGTGGAACTCCGCGAGCAGTACGGCGCGTGAGCGAGCGGGCCGGCGCCTCACGCACCGTGGGTGTGCGGGGCGTCGGCCGCTTCGTTCACGCGCCGCGCGGGATGCCCGCGCGGTCCAGCACGAACAGCGGGACCCGCAGCTCGTCGGCGCGGGCACGGGCGTCCTCGCCGTACCCCGCGAGCGAGAAGTAGGCACACCCGCCCACCCGCCCGCATCGCTCCCCACAACCGGCGGCCGGACGCCCGCTCAGCCGTCCTCGTGCTCCGACAGGCCCGGCCAGTCCTCAGGACCGCCGCCCTGCCACTCGACGAGGTCGCTCTCCTCCACCTCGATGCGGTCCAGGTCGGCCAGCCGGAGGATCTCGACGACGTCGTCCAGGTGGGACGCGAGCCCGAGGGTCACATCGCCCTCGGTCACCCGCCGGGAACCGTCCAGGGCCGGCGCGTGCACCACGATGTGCGGGTGCTTCGCGAGGTTGTTCATGTCCTCAGCCTCCTGCGCCCCGCCCCGAGCCGCACCCCGGAGCGGCCCGTGTCCAGGCACTGCCCGAGAACCGGCCCGCGCGTGAGGTCGGAGCTCCCCTTTCCACGAGCACCGGCGGGTCCGGATCGCCCCTGAAGGGTGAGGCGGCCGGTGCGGTTCCCGGATGTGATGGACCCATGAAGCACTGGCGGGCCCTGATCGTCCTCGGCACGGCCCAGTTCCTGATGGTGCTGGACACCTCCGTCATGAACGTGTCCATCAGCCGCCTGGTCGACGACTTCGACACGGACGTCACCGCCATCCAGGCCGTCATCACCCTGTACGCCCTGGTCATGGCGGCATTCATGATCATCGGCGGCAAGTGCGGCGACATCCTCGGCCGGCGCCGCCTGTTCGTGGTCGGCCTGGTCGTCTACGGCACCGGATCCGCCCTGACCGCCGCCGCACCCACCCTGTGGGTCCTGACGCTGGGATGGTCGGTCATCGAGGGAATCGGCGCCGCCATGGTGCTGCCGGCCATGGCGGCGCTCGTCGCCGAGTCCTACCGGGGGCCGGACCGGGCCGTGGCCTACGGGGTGATCGGCGGACTCGCCGGCGCGGGGATCGCGGTGGGTCCGCTGCTCGGTGGCTGGGTGACGACCTACCTCACCTGGCGACTCGTCTTCGCCGGCGAGGTCGTGCTGGTCGTGGCCCTGCTCGTCTGCCACCGGGTGATCGCCGAGCCCGCCCGGAGCGGTCCGCGACCCCGCCTGGACGGCGTCGGAGCCACCCTCTCCGCGACCGGCCTGGGCCTGTGCGTGCTCGGCGTGCTGCAGAGCGCCACCTGGGGGTGGGTGCGGCCCCAGAACCCGCCCTTCACCGTCCTCGGCTTCGCACCGACCCTGTTCGTCGTAGCCGCCGGGATCGCCGTGCTGAACGGGTTTCGCGCCTGGGAGCACCGACGTGCCGTGCGCGGCGCCGACCCGCTGGTCCATCTGTCCCTGCTGGGCAGGCCCGCACTGCGCTCGGGCCTGTCGGTGCTGCTGAGCCAGAACCTGATCCTGCTGGGACTGTTCTTCACCATCCCGCTCTACCTGCAGGTGGTACAGGGCTTCGACGCCTTCCAGACGGGACTGCGCCTGGTGCCCGTCTCCGCCACCATGCTGCTGGCGTCCACGGTCGCCTCCCGGCTCGGGCGGGCGGCGGGACCGCGTCGTGTGGTCCAGGCCGCCCTGCTGTGCCTGACGGCGGCCGTCGTGTGGCTCCTGGCCACCATCAAGCCGGTCATCGACGACGCCCAGTTCGCCGGGGCGATGGCTCTTCTGGGCGTGGGCATGGGCCTGCTCGCCTCGCAGCTGGGCAACGTCGTACAGTCCAGTGCCGGTGAGGAGGAACGCAGCGAGGTCGGCGGGCTGCAGTTCACGGCGCAGAACCTGGGTTCGGCACTGGGTACCGCGCTCATCGGTTCGATCCTCATCGGTGCCCTGGCCCACGCCTTCACCGCCCATGTGGAGCAGGACCCCCGCCTGTCGGACGAGGCACGCAGGCAGACGAGCATCGCTCTCGAGTCCGGGGTCAGCTTCGTCTCCACGCAGCAGGTGCGCTCGGCGGCCGAGCGGGTCGGCCTGCCCCCGTCCGAGGTCGAGGCCGTCACGAACTCCTACGCGTCGGCGCAGCTCGACGGCCTCAAGGCGGCCATCCTGGCGACCGGAGGGATCACCCTGGCCAGTTTCACGGTCACCGGGCACCTGCCGGGCGGACCGCACAGCCGCCGGGCTTCGCAGCGGACCGAGGCCCCGGCCGACGCGGCCGGCCGGGCGCAGTGAGCGGTGGGGTCCCGTCATGTCCAGCGCCGGCAAGCCCCGGACGCAGGCACGTACCGCCGAACGGCGGGCTCATACCGACTACACCGGCGGGGTGTACGGATCGATGCTCGCCGCCTCCGTGGTGGTCGGTGCCGGCACGCTGGGTTCCTTCCCCCGCCTGGCACTGGTGCTGCTGCTGTTGCTCACCGGTGCGGTGTTCTGGCTCGGGCACGTGCACGCCCAGCTGTTCGGGGCCCGCCTGGCCCAGCAGCGTCTGGACCGCCGGGTCGTCCTGCACGCGTGCCGCGAGGAGTGGCCGATCGTCAAGGCTGCCGTACCGCCGGCCGCCGCGCTGGTCGTCAGCCCGCTGCTGGGCCTGGATGTGCGAGGCGCGCTGTGGCTGGCGCTCGCCGTGGCGGTGGCCGGGCAGGTGGGCTGGTCGGTGGCCGCGGCCCGTCGCGCCGGCGCCACCTGGGGCCTGACGGCGGCGACCGCTTCGGTCAACCTGCTGATCGGGCTGCTGATCCTCACGTTCAAGATCGTCCTCACCCACTGAGCACGGGCCGGCCCCGCCTGCCGGTCCGTATCACCTGCACGGGGCGAGGCCCGGCGGCCGGCTCGGACGGACGATCGCAGGCAGGGGGCACGCCTGTCCTCGAGTCAGTGCGGGAGAGCAGCCGATGCGCCGCGAGATCCGCGTCGAAGGGCACCTGTCGGAGACACTGGCCAGGGCATTTCCCGGGCTGGGTCATGTGCTGATGTCCGATCGGACGATCCTGTTCGGTCCCGTCGTGGACGACACGCACCCGTATATGGCCCTGTGGCCCGCTGCCAGTCGCTGGACCCGCACCTCATCGAGATGCGCCGCCTGCCGGAGTGAGGCCGGAGTCAGCCGGGCGGTGTCCGTCCCTCCTCCGTGGGCGGAGTCTGCTCCTGCCCGGGCGGCCCGTCCCGGCGTTGGCGCCGTAGTCCCGCCTGGATGGCCCCCGCCAGCACCCGTGCGGCGACGCCCACGAACAGCAGCCCGCCCATCATCTGGAACATGACCAGCACGCGTGCCACCTGCGAGCGGGCGGTGATGTCGCCGTAGCCCACGGTGGCGAACGTGGTGAGGGCGAAATACAGGGCGTCCGTTCGGGTCAGCGGCTCGCTGAAGGAGCCGGCCGCGGCGCGTTCCAGGAGGAAGTAGGCGCCGGCGAAGAGCAGCAGGAACAGCGGCAGCGTGGTCGTAAGAGCTTCCACGGCCTTCAGACGGGGGTACGGGGAGTACGTGATCATCACCGCCTCCCACCCGAACAGCACCGCAGCACCCACCAGGCCGCTCACCAGCAGAGCCAACGTCTTCACCGTGTTGCCCCCGTCCAGGGGCAGCAGATAGTACGCCGCGACGAAAGCGGCCGTGACGAACACGGCACGGGCAGGGACCACGACGGCCGTCCGCCGCAGCGAACGCGGGGACCAGTTCCCGGGAGGCACGCGACGCCCTGGGGCACTGCCCTGACCACGTGGAGCTGCTGAATCGCCCATCAGGTTCTCTTCTGCTCCGCTTCCTCCGAAGACGGGTCCGCGGGTCCGATCCGGGAGCGGCGTGACCCCGACCCCAGATCACCGTGACGGTGGTGCGGACGGATCACCCCTGGCGGGTGACCCGTGCGGTCCCGGTCGCGCGGGACTCTGGCCTTCCAGGTCCTCGTGCACCGGCCTGCCGGCGACCCGTGAGCGGCCTGTGAGCGATCCCGCGAGGAGGAGCCATGACGGTACCGCGTGGTTCGGCTGCGCGCAGCGGACCGGAGCCCGTCCCCGACGGCAGGGCCCCCGGTGCGGCTGGTGATCCCGCCGACGTACTGGCGGGACTGGGCAGTTCGTGGACCTGGATTCTGACGTCGGCACTGGCGACCCTGATCCCGGGGATCATCCTCCTCGCCTGGCCCGGCGGGACGCTGCACGTCCTGGCGGTCGTCATCGGGCTGTACCTGCTGGTGGTCGGCGTGTTGCGATTCGTCACCACGTTTTCCCGGAGGGAACACGGCGAACGGCTCCCGCGGCTGCTCGTCTCGGTGCTGTTCGTCCTGGCCGGGGTGCTGTGTCTGAGGCATCCACTGCAGACCGTCGCGGCGCTCTCGCTGATCGTCGGGATCGTCTGGCTCGTCTCGGGCATGCTGACCGCCTACACCGCACTCGCCGTAAAGGGCCTGGCCCACCGCGGCCTCGTCCTCGGCGCGGCGGCGCTCGGCATCGTCGCCGGCATCGTGGTGCTGGCCCTGCCCGCCCAGTCGGCCCTCGCACTGACCCGCCTGCTCGGCCTGTGGCTCGTCCTGCTCGGCCTGGTCGAGCTGGGCGTCGCCTTCGCCTGGCGGTCGGCGCTGCGCAAGGCAGGCGCGGGGCACCTGCCCGGACCCACCGCCACGGTCTGAGCCCCCATGTGCCGGACCGGTGCCACCATCCGGCCTCCGGACCCGCCCGACGGCACCGGGCTCCCTGACCGACCGACGCCCGGCCGGTTCTCCGCCGCCCGTCGCACAGTCACCCGGCCCGGGTGAGGCGCCCGGCGCCTGCCGTGCGGACGCTGAGAGAAAAGAACGGACACCGGCCGAGGCACGGACCGCGGCCCGGAAGGGGTTGGAGAGATGAGCACGCAGATGAACCTCGCGTACGACTACCCGCTGCTGGGCGCCTTCTGGACGATGCTGTGGTTCTTCCTGTGGATCATGTGGTTCGTCCTGCTCTTCCGGGTGGTCCTGGACATCTTCCGCGACGACGACCTG